>NZ_AGBF01000058.1 GCF_000225525.1 Streptomyces zinciresistens K42
CCCGCGGCCACCCCTCGTCGGCGCCTTCGCGCGCGGCCACCCCTCGCCGTGGTGTCCGCGCCACGTGACGGCCGGACCCACTCCGCCCGCCCGCCGCCGCCGGTGTGATCACCGTCTCAGAAAGTTCAGCCTTCGCTTGATTCAGTCAGTACTGTACTGTCGGGTTCATGGAGATGACCCATCGAGGCGGCCCCGCAGTCGCCGTCAGCGCCGAGGCCCTGGCCAGGGTAGGCACAGCCCTGGCCGACGAGAACCGGCGGCGGCTGCTGCTGGCCCTGCTGGACGCCCCCGCCTACCCCTCGGACCTCGCCACTTCGCTCGGGATGACCCGGGGGAACGTGTCGAACCACCTGTCCTGCCTGCGCGGCTGCGGCCTCGTGCGCACCGTCGCCGTCGGCCGCCGGGTCCGCTACGAGCTGGCCGACCCCAAGCTGGCGCACGCCCTCGCCGAACTGGCGGCGCTGGTGCTCCTCGTCGACGCCGGGGACGTGTCCGACGACGTGTGCGCCCCGGACGACTACGCCTGCGCGGCCGACGGCCACACCGCCCACACCACCCGCACCACCCGCACCACCCGCACCGCGGACGCCGTCAAGGAGGCCCTCCATGGCTGACGTGTGCTGCGGAACCGACACACCCTCGCAGGCGCCCTCCGTCACCGAACCGGCCGCGCCGCCCGCCGCCGTCTGGCGGGTGCGCGAACTCCAGGCTGCTGCCCTCTCCGGTGCCCTGCTGCTGGCCTCCCTGTTCCTGTCCGGCCCGTGGGACGTCACGGCGCAACTGGCGGCGCTGGCCGTCGGCGGCGCGACGTTCGTCCCCGGCACCCTGCGCGGCCTGCTGCGCGGACGGCTCGGGGTCGGTCTGCTCATGACCATCGCCGCGGTCGGCGCGGTGGGGCTCGGCGAGTACGGCGAGGCCGCCACCCTGGCCTTCCTGTTCTCCATCGCCGAGGGCCTGGAGGGCTACGCCGTCGCCCGCACCCAGCACGGACTGCGGGCCCTGCTGGACCTCGTCC
Source organism: Streptomyces zinciresistens K42 (assembly GCF_000225525.1). Taxonomy (GTDB): domain Bacteria; phylum Actinomycetota; class Actinomycetes; order Streptomycetales; family Streptomycetaceae; genus Streptomyces; species Streptomyces zinciresistens. The sequence goes on from NZ_AGBF01000058.1 coordinate 1,016, forward strand.
CGAGCACCGCCAATGTGCGGCGCGGCGGCATCGAGACCGAGGTCGCCGTCGCCGACCTGCGCGTCGGGGACGTACTGCTGGTCAAGCCGGGCGAGCGGATCGCCACCGACGGTGTGGTAGCCGCGGGCCGCAGCGCGCTGGACACCTCCGTGGTGACCGGCGAGTCCGTCCCGGCGGAGGTCGGGCCCGGCGCCGAGGTCTTCGCGGGGTGTGTGAACGGCGCGGGCGCGCTGGAGATCACGGTCACCGCGACCGCCGAGGACAACTCCCTCGCCCGCCTCGTCCACATCGTGCACGAGGCGCAGGAGCGCAAGGGCAACAGCCAGCGCCTCGCCGAGAAGTTCGCCAGGCCGCTCGTACCGGGCGTGCTCGTCCTCGCCGGACTGATCGCCGCCCTCGGCAGCCTCTTCGGCGACCCGGGCGTCTGGATCGAACGCGCCCTGGTGGTCCTGGTGGCCGCGGCCCCCTGCGCCTTCGCGCTGTCCGTGCCGGTCGCCGTGGTCGCCGCGATCGGCGCCGCCTCCAAGGCGGGCGTGCTGGTCAAGGGCGGCGCGGCCGTCGAGTCGCTGGGCAAGGTCAAGGTGGTGGCGCTGGACAAGACGGGCACCCTCACCCGCAACGAGCCCGCCGTCATCGACGTCGTCACCATGCCGGGCGTCGACCGGGCGCGGGTGCTGGACGTGGCCGCCGCCCTGGAGGCCCGCAGCGAGCACCCGCTGGCCGCCGCGATCCTGGCCGCCGTCGACTCCCCCGCGCCGGGCGAGGACGTGGCGGCCGTTCCCGGCAACGGCCTGACCGGAACCGTGCGGGGGCGCCCGGCCCGGCTCGGCAAGCCCGGCTTCGTGGAGCCCGGCGAGCTGGCCGACGACGTCGCCCGGCTCCAGGACGCGGGCGCCACCGTGGTCCTCGTGGAGCAGGACGGCACGCTGCTCGGTGCCGTCGCCGTCCGCGACGAGGTGCGCCCCGAGGCCGCCGAGGCCGTCCGGGCGCTGCGCGAGCAGGGCATCGCCGTGGTGATGCTGACCGGCGACAACGCCCGCACCGCCGCCGCGATCGGGGCAGCCGCGGGCATCGAGGACGTACGCGCCGAACTCCTCCCGCAGGACAAGGCCCGTATCGTCACCGAACTCCAGGCCCGCGGGCCGGTCGCGATGGTCGGCGACGGCATCAACGACGCGCCCGCGCTGGCCACCGCCGACGCCGGGATCGCGATGGGCGCGATGGGCAGCGACGTCGCCATCGAGGCCGCCGACATCGCGCTCATGGGCGAGGACCTGCGCCGGCTGCCCGACGCGATCGCCCATGCCCGCGCCGCCCGCGGGATCTTCACCCAGAACCTGCTGTTGTCCGGTGCCATCCTCGTCGCCCTGGTCCCGCTGGCCGCAACGGGCGTCCTGGGACTGGCCACCGTGGTCGCCAGCCACGAACTGGCCGAGGTCGTCGTGATCGGCAACGGCATCCGCGCCGGCCGCAAGAAGCACCTGCCGGCCCATGCCCCGCTGCGTACGGCCGACAAGGCCGCCGTGCAGGCCCGGGTGCCCGCGCGGCCCGCCCCGGTGCCCCTGGCGGTGGTCCCCGCCGGCAAGGTCCTGCTCCCGCTGGGCGGTGCCCCCGCCGCCGAGCCCGCCACCGAGCCCGCCGGTGGCGGCTGCTGCTCGGGCTCCTGCGGCTGCGGCGACTGACGGCGCGTCCGGTACGGAGTGACAGGTGCCCTCGGCGGAGACGGTCTCCGCCGAGGGCACCTGTACGGGGTTGGTCACGGGACGGTGCGGAAGGGCGTGTGCGGCCGTATCGGGGCCGTACGGCCGCCGCCCCCGGTCCGGGGGCGGCGCGAGGGGCCGCGTCAGGACTTGGCGAGGGTGGTGCTCTTCTTCAGGACCGCGTGGAAGTGCGGCAGGGGCAGTCCGCCCAGGACACCGGCGGGGCGCAGCTCCACGACGGCCGCCTCGATGTCGGCCTTGCCGTACGTGAGCGTGGACGGGGAGGGCTTGCCCGTGTTGGTCCAGCGGTGCTTCTTGCCGTCGCACACGGCCAGGGTGCCGCCGATCGCGTAACGCGTGGTGGAGCCCTTCTGGCCGACGGAGGCGCTGACGAAGACCGGTCCGGCGCTGTCGGTGCAGCGGTAGGTGCCGGAGACGGTGACGGTGCCGTCGGCGGCCATCCGGACCTTCTTGTCGACGCTCACGCTCTCCTTCTTGGGCGCGTTCTGGGGCGCGGCGGCGGGGGCTGCGGACGCGAGGGGCGCGGCGGGCAGCAGGAGCAGGGCCGTGCCGGCGGCGGTGGCGAGGGCGGTACGCAGGGGCATGGGGGTGGCCTTCCCGGTGAGCGGAGTGGGATCTTCCACTCGTACCCGGCGGGTGCGCCCGGGGACGTGACCGTCACCCCTTCGGTGGCGAGTCCGCCCCGAGCTTCGTGGATCGGTCAGGGAGTTGTCCGGGTGGTGTCACGGTTCACGCCGGGCCGTTCCGGTGTGTTCACGAGGCGCGCATGGTCTACCCATATGGACGATCCACACGGCTCGTCCCGCTGATGTGGAGGTGCGCCATGTGTTCCCACCGGCCCTCGTGCCCGTCCTCCGATGGTGCCGGCACCCATGTGGTGGCCGCACACCCCGAGCAGGGCTGGAGCCTGCTCTGCGACGGTGTGATCGTGTTCGACGACAGCGGGGCGCTGCTGCCCGACGGCAGGGTCGTGGCTCCGCACCGGGCCCCGGCCGGGCGGATCGCCATGGCGGCCTGAGGCCGGCCGCGCCTCGCACGGACCGCCGGCCACGCCCCGCATGCGACCGCGCGCGGCCGCGCGCGAAGGACGGGCCGGTCCGCGGCGGGGCCGTGGGGCGGTCCGGCGGCGTCGAACCGTCCGGCCCCGCGGCGCCTCGGGGACTTCCCACCGCCGCCGGCCGGGCCCCTGCGGCAGCACGGCGAACCCGTCTGTGGGAGGACGGCGGAACCGTCTGCGGGAGGACGGCGGAACCGTCTGCGGCCGCACGGCGAACCCCGCTACGGCAGGACGGCGAACCCGTCGAGCTCCACCATCGCCTCCTCGTCCCAGAGGCGCACGACCCCGACCACCGCCATCGCTGGATAGTCCCGCCCCGCCAACCGGCGCCACACGCGGCCGAGTTCGGCGGCCCGCTCGCGGTAGGCGGCGACGTCGGTGGCGTACACGGTGACCCGGGCGAGGTCGGCCGGCGCACCGCCGGCCGCCGCCAGCGCGGTCAGCAGATTGGCGAGGGCCCGCTCGAACTGCTCCGGCAGCGTCTCCCCGACCACCTTGCCGCCGGTGTCGAGCGCCGTCTGCCCGGCGAGGAACACGACCCGCGAGCCGGTCGCGACGACGGCGTGGGAGAAGCCGGTGGCCGGGGACAGCTCGGGCGGGTCGAGGCGTTCGGTGCTCACGGTGCGGCCTCCATGTTCGCGTACAACTCCTTGGCGATGATGCCCCGCTGGACCTCGCTGGCGCCCTCGTAGACGCGCGGGGCACGCACCTCGCGGTAGAGGTGTTCGAGGAGATGGCCGCGGCGCAGGGCGCGGGCGCCGTGGAGTTGGACGGCCCGGTCGACGACGTACTGGGCGGTCTCGGTCGCCAGCAGTTTCGCCATCGCGGCCCGCCGGGGGACGTCGCGCGCCCCCTCGTCGTGGGCCGCGGCCGCCGCGTACACCATCAGCCGGGCGGCCTCGGTGCGCAGGGCCATCTCGGCGACCTGGTGGGCGACGGTCTGGAGGTCCTTCAACTTGCCGCCGAACGCGTCCCGTCGGCCGGTGTGGGCGAGGGTGGCGTCGAGGGCCGCCTGGGCCATGCCGACGGCGAAGGCGCCGACGCTGGGGCGGAAGAGGTTGAGGGTGCCCATCGCGACGCGGAAGCCGCGGTCGGGTTCACCGAGGCGGTCCTCGGCGGTGACGGGGACGCCGTCGAAGGCGAGGCTGCCGATGGGGTGCGGGGAGAGCATGTCAAGGGCGGTGCCGCTGAGGCCGGGGCGGTCGGCGGGGACGAGGTAGGCGGTGACGCCGCGGGCTCCGGCGCCCTGGGTGGTGCGGGCGAAGACGGTGTAGAAGTCGGCCTCGGGTGCGTTGGAGATCCAGCACTTCTCACCGGTGAGCCGCAGGCGGCCGGGGCCGTCGGGCTCCGCGCGCAGTTCCAGGGACGCCGCGTCCGAGCCCGCCCCCGGCTCGCTCAGGGCGAAGGCGGCCACCGCGCCGCCCCCGGTCACCCGCGGCAGCCAGCGCTCGCGCTGGGCCCGGGTGCCGTACGCGTGGACGGGATGCGCGCCGAGGCCCTGGAGGGCGAGCGCGGTCTCGGCCTCGGTGCAGGCGTGGGCGAGGGATTCGCGCATCAGGCACAGGTCGAGCGCGCCGGAGGTGAACAGCCGCTCCAGCAGGCCCAGTTCGCCGAGGGCGGCGATCAGGGGGCGGTTGACGCGCCCGGGTTCGCCCTTCTCCGCGAGCGGCCGCAGCCGTTCGGCGGCCAGCGTGCGCAGCTCGGCACACCAGGCGCTCTGCGGTGGATCGAGCGAGAATGCGGGCATGGCCGACCTCCCTGCGGGGCCGCTCGGCCGGCCCCTCTCGACGGACCACCGCGACGATATCGCGCCCCATTGACTGCCGTCACCAAGACGATACGCTCCCTGGTGCGAGCGCACCACGACGCCCACGAGGCGGCCCACACGGCAAGGGGGCGAAACCGCCATGGCAGGTCCGCACCGCTCCGCGCACGTAGACACCTTCGCCCGGGACCATCTGCCGCCACCCGAGGAGTGGCCCGAGCTGCGCTTCGACCTGCCGGGGCTGCGCTACCCCGAACGGCTCAACGCCGCCGCCGAACTGCTCGACGGCCCCGCCGCGGACCGGCCCGTCTTCCACACCCCGGACGGCGCCACCTGGACCTACGGCGACCTGCGCGCCCGCGTCGACCGGCTCACCCATGTGCTCACCGGCGAGCTGGGGGTCGTCCCGGGCAACCGGGTCCTGCTGCGCGGGCCCACCACGCCCTGGCTGGCCGCCTGCTGGCTGGCGGTGCTGAAGGCGGGCGCGGTCGCCGTGACGGTGCTGGCCCAGCAGCGGCCGCACGAGCTGGCGACGATGTGCGAGATCGCCCGGGTGCGGCACGCACTGTGCGACGCCCGTGCCGTGGACGACCTCGTCAAGGCGGACGTACCGGGGCTGCGCATCACGCCGTACGGCGGTGACGCGCCCGACGACCTGCTGCGGCTGCCGGCGCCCGACACGCCCTGTCCGGCCGTCGACACCGCGGCCGACGACGTCGCGCTGATCGCCTTCACCTCCGGCACCACCGGGCGCCCCAAGGGCTGCATGCACTTCCACCGGGACGTGCTCGCCATCGCGGACACCTTCTCCGCGCAGGTGCTGCGCCCCCGCGCGGACGACGTCTTCGCGGGCAGTCCCCCGCTGGGCTTCACCTTCGGGCTCGGCGGACTCGTCGTCTTCCCGATGCGGGCCGGTGCCAGCTCGCTGCTGCTCGAACAGGCGGGCCCCAAGCAGCTGTTGCCCGCGATCGCCGGGCACCGGGTCTCGGTGCTGTTCACCGCGCCGACGGCGTACCGCGCGATGCTCGACGACCTCGGCCCGCACGACGTCTCCTCGCTGCGCCGCTGCGTCTCCGCCGGCGAGAACCTGCCCGCGGCCACCTGGCGCGCCTGGGAGGAGCGGACGGGGCTGCGCGTCATCAACGGCATCGGCGCCACCGAACTGCTGCACATCTTCATCTCGGCGGCCGACGAGCGGATCAGGCCCGGTACGACGGGCGTCCCGGTCCCGGGCTGGGAGGCGCGCGTGGTCGGCGCGGACGGCCGCGAACTGCCCGACGGGGAACCGGGACTGCTCGCGGTGCGCGGGCCGGTCGGCTGCCGCTACCTCGCCGACGCGCGGCAGCGCGACTACGTGCGGCACGGCTGGAACGTCACCGGGGACACCTATGTCCGCGAGAGCGACGGCTACTTCCGCTATGTCGCCCGCGCGGACGACATGATCATCTCGGCCGGGTACAACATCGCGGGCCCCGAGGTCGAGGAGGCCCTGCTGCGCCATCCGGACGTCCTGGAGGCGGCGGTGGTGGGGCGGCCCGATGAGGCACGCGGGCAGATCGTGGTGGCGTACGCGGTGCTCAGGGAGGGGGCGCGGCGGGACGCGGAGGCGCTGCGCTCGTTCGTCAAGGCCGAGGTGGCGCCGTACAAGTGCCCGCGGGAGATCGTGTTCCCGGACGCGCTGCCGCGGACGGCGACGGGCAAGCTCCAGCGGTTCCGCCTGCGCGACGGCGGCAACGGCCGGGGAGGCGGCGGCCGTCCGGAGCGGGACGGCGCCGAGCGGACGCGGGACGGTTCCGAACAGGCGGCGGACGGCGGTGAACGGGCGGCGGACGGCGGTGAACGGGCGGGCGACCGGCGGTGACCCGTACGACCTAGGATGATCAACGTGTCCGACCCCCATGCACCGCGGTCCCTCATCGTCACGCTCTACGGCGCCTACGGCCGTCACATGCCCGGCCCCGTGCCGGTCGCGGAGCTGATCAGGCTGCTGGCCGCCGTCGGGGTCGACGCCCCCTCCGTCCGCTCGTCGGTGTCCCGGCTCAAGCGGCGCGGACTGCTGCTGCCCGCCCGTACGGCCCAGGGCGCGGCCGGTTACGAACTGTCGCCGGACGCACGGCAGTTGCTCGACGACGGTGACCGCCGCGTCTACGCCACCGCGCCGCCCGGGGACGCGGGCTGGGTGCTCGCGGTGTTCTCGGTGCCGGAGTCGGAGCGGCAGAAGCGGCACGTGCTGCGCTCACGGCTGGCGGGGCTCGGCTTCGGCACGGCCGCCCCGGGCGTGTGGATCGCGCCCGCGCGGCTGCACGAGGAGGCCCGGCACACCCTCCGGCGGCTGCGCCTGGACGGGTACGTCGACTTCTTCCGCGGCGAGCACCTGGGATTCACGCCGACCGGGGAGGCCGTCGCCCGCTGGTGGGACCTGGCCGCGATCGCCAAGGAGCACGAGGGGTTCCTCGACCGGCACGCGCGGGTGCTGCGCGGCTGGGAGCGGCGGCGGGACACCCCGCCCGAGGAGGCGTACCACGACTACCTGCTCGCGCTGGACTCCTGGCGCCATCTGCCCTACGCCGACCCGGGTCTGCCCGCGGGCCTGCTCCCGCCGGACTGGCCGGGGGCGCGCTCGGCCGCCGTGTTCCGGGGGCTGCACGCCCGCCTGCGGGACGCGGGGGCGGCCTTCGCCGGACTGTAGGGCGCACCAGGGGGCGGCAGCGGCCCGATTCCTCGGCGGCGGGTTCCTCAACCGCCCAGCGAGAGCCGAGGTTTGGGGGCGTCCGTGCGCCCCGTCTGCGGACGCCGACTGCCCGCCCGGTACGGCATGGGCCAGACCGCGCCCGGACCGTCGTAGCCCTGTTCGGCCGCCGCGTGCAGCGTCCAGTTCGGGTCGTACAGGTGCGGCCGGGCCAGGGCGCACAGGTCCGTACGGCCCGCCAGCAGCAGGGAGTTGACGTCGTCCCAGGACGAGATGGCGCCGACGGCGATCACCGGGCGCCCGGTCGCATGCCGGATGCGGTCCGCGTAGGGCGTCTGGTACGAGCGCCCGAACTCGGGGCGTTCACCGGCGACGACCTGGCCGGTCGAGACGTCGATCGCGTCGGCGCCGTGCGCGGTGAAGGCGCGGGCGATGTCGACGGCGTCCTCGGCGGTGGTGCCGCCCTCGGCCCAGTCGGTCGCGGAGATGCGGACCGTCATCGGCCGCTCCTCGGGCCACACGGCCCGTACGGCGTCGAAGACCTCCAGCGGGAAGCGCAGCCGCCGTTCGAGGGTGCCGCCGTAGGCGTCGGTGCGGCGGTTGGTGAGCGGGGAGAGGAAGCCGGAGAGCAGATAGCCGTGGGCGCAGTGCAGTTCGAGCAGATCGAAGCCGGCGCGGGCGGCGCGCCAGGCGGCTGCCGTGAACTGCTCGCGGATGTCCGTCAGTTGGGAACGGGTCAGTGCGCGCGGTGTCTGGCTGCGCGGTGTGTAGGGGATCGGGGAGGCGGCGACCAGCGGCCAGTTGCCCTCGTCCAGGGGCTCGTCCATGCCCTCCCACATCAGCTTGGTCGAGCCCTTGCGGCCGCTGTGGCCGAGCTGGACGCCGACGGCGGTGCCCGGTGCCCGCTCGTGCGCGAACCGCACGATCCGCTTCCACGCCTCGGCCTGCCTGCCGGTGTAGAGACCGGTGCAGCCCGGGGTGATGCGGCCCTCCGGGCTGACGCACACCATCTCGGTCATCAGCAGCCCGGCTCCGCCGAGGGCCCGCGCGCCGAGGTGGACGAGGTGCAGGTCGCCGGGGACGCCGTCCGTGGCGGAGTACATGTCCATCGGGGACACGACGATCCGGTTTCGCAGGGTCAGTCCGCGCAGCCGGAACGGGGTGAACATCGGCGGGGTGCCGGGCGGGCAGCCGTAGTCGCGCTCCACGGCCCCGGTGAAGCCGGCGTCGCGCAGGCGGAGGTTGTCGTGGGTGACGCGGCGGCTGCGGGTCAGCAGGTTGAAGGCGAACTGGCGGGGCGGCTGGTCGAGGTAGAGGCCGAGGTTCTCGAACCATTCGAGGCTGGCGCGCGCCGCGCGCTGGGTGGAGGCGACGACCGGCCTGCGCTCCTCCTCGTAGGCGCTGAGCGCGCGGGCGAGGTCGGGCTGCTCCGCCAGGCAGGCCGCGAGCGCGAGGGCGTCCTCGACGGCGAGCTTGGTCCCGGAGCCGATGGAGAAGTGGGCGGTGTGGGCGGCGTCGCCGAGGAGCACGACGTTGCGGTGCGACCAGCGTGCGTTGACGACCGTGCGGAAGGTGGTCCAGGCCGACTTGTTGGACTTCAGGGGCCGCCCGCCGAGGGCGTCGGCGAAGATCTTGGCGCAGCGCGCGACGGACTCCCGCTCGCCGGCCTCGTCGAACCCGGCCGCGCGCCAGACCTCTTCGCGCATCTCGACGATGACGGTGGAGGCGTCGGCGGCGTAGGGGTAGCCGTGCAGCTGCATCACGCCGTGCTCGGTCTCGGCGATCTCGAAGCGGAAGGCGTCGAAGGCGAAGTCGGCGGCCAGCCAGATGTAGCGGCAGCGGTGTGCGGCCACATGGGGCCGGAACACACTGCTGTAGGTGTCGCGGATGGTGCTGTGCACACCGTCCGCGGCGACGACCAGGTCGTGGGTGGCGGCGAGCCGGTCGGGGTCGGCGGCCTCGGAGCGGAAGCGCAGATCGACGCCGAGGTCCTGGCAGCGCCGGTGCAGGATCTCCAGGAGGCGCCTGCGGCCGAGGGCGGCGAAGCCGTGTCCGCCGGACGTCTGGCGCTCGCCCCGGTGGACGATGTCGATGTCGTCCCAGCGGACGAAGTGCTGCTGGAGGGCGGCGTGGACGACGGGGTCGGCGTGTTCGATGCCGCCGAGGGTCTCGTCGGAGAGGACCACGCCGAAGCCGAAGGTGTCGTCGGGGGCGTTGCGCTCCCACACGGTCACCTCGCGGGCCGGGTCGAGCCGCTTGAGCAGGGCGGCGGCGTACAGGCCGCCGGGGCCGCCGCCGACGACGGCGACCCGCAGCGGGCCGTGCGCGTCCGGTCCGCTCCCCCTGGCCGGGTCCGGGTCCGGCGTCGCCATGGCCTACCTCCCCTGCCACTTGGGCGGGCGCTTCTCCGTGAAGGCCGCGTGGAACTCGGCGTAGTCCTCGCCGTTCATCAGCAACGCCTGGGTGGCGGCGTCCAGTTCGACGGCGGCGGCGAGCGGCATGTCGAGTTCGGCCGTCAGCAGCGCCTTGGTCTGGGCGTAGGCCAGGGCGGGGCCGTCGGCGAGCCGGCGGGCCAGCGCCTGGGCGGCCTCGTCGGCGTGGCCCTCGTCGGAGAGTTCGCTGATCAGGCCGATCCGCTCGGCCTCGGGCGCCCGGACCGGTTCGCCCAGCATGAGCAGCCGGGTCGCGTGGCCGAGCCCGATGACCCGGGGCAGCAGATAGGCGGCGCCCATGTCGCCGCCGGACAGGCCGACGCGGGTGAAGAGGAAGGCGAAGCGGGAGGTGGGGTCGGCGACCCGGAAGTCGGCCGCGAGGGCGAGGACGGCTCCGGCGCCCGCGGCGACGCCGTGCACGGCCGCGACCACCGGGAAGGGGCATTCGCGTACGGCCCGCACGACCTGTCCGGTCATCCGGTTGAAGTCGAGGAGCTGGGCGGTGTCCATGGACAGGGTCGCGCCGATGATCTCGTCGACGTCGCCGCCGGAGCAGAAGCCGCGCCCCTCGCCGGCCAGCACCAGGGCGCGCGCCGACCGATCCCGGGACAGTTCGGCGAGCAGGTCGCGCAGGTCGGCGTAGGCGCCGAAGGTGAGCGCGTTGAGTTTGTCGGGGCGGGCCAGGGTGACGGTGACGACGCCGTCGTCCCGCTCGACCCGCAGATGCTCCCAGTCGCAGGTGCGGGCGGCGGAGCCGGTGAAGGGACTCATGACGTGCGGCCTCCTCGGGCGGACGGCGGGCACTGCCTCACGGAGCCCCGGCCTCCGGGCCCCCACCGAAGTTATCACTCAACTTTGACCGTCGTCACGTAGGCGCAATAAGCCGTCGGTGCGCCGCGCCGGTCCCCGCGTCCGGGCCTCCAGGGCGCCCGCCCGCCCTCGGCCCCGAAATCCGCTTGCCCGGCCCGGCCCGTACGGGCGATCCTCGCCTGCCACCCCACCCCCGGCCCGCGCGGAAGGCGAAGGCGATGACCACGGAGCACCACCCCGTCGACCACGCGCTCGTCGAGGCCGCGGCGGAGGTCGCCCGCACCCGGTGCCGGGGGGACGACCACACGGTGGCCGCCGCGGCCCGCGCCCGGGACGGCCGCATCGTGACCGCGGTCAACGCCTACCACTTCACCGGCGGCCCCTGCGCCGAGCTGGTCGTCATCGGCGCGGCGGCCGCGCAGGGCGCCTACGAGCTGGAGACGATCGTGGCCGTGGGCGACCCCGACCGCGGGGTCGTCCCGCCGTGCGGCCGGTGCCGCCAGGTGCTGCTGGACTACTTCCCCGGCCTGACGGTGATCGTCGGCGACGCGCGCGGCCATCGGGCGGTCCCCGTCGCGGAGCTGCTGCCCGTGACGTACGTCTGGGCGGACCACCAGCCCGACGCGGGGCCGCCGGCCTGAGACGTCATCCGCTTTCCGATCGTGATCGTTTGGTTCGGGCTGGGTGGGCATGAACTCCGGCTGGCGGCGGGAGAGATGGGCGTGGTTCGTCCGTTCGTCTCGCTTGCGGAGGTGGCTGGTGCCGTCGGTGCTCGGTCTGCTGGAGGCCCGGGAGAAGAAGGTCCGGGAAGAGGTCGCGCGGTTGCGGGAGGAGGCCGAGCGGGTGCAGGCCGCCCTCGGCGGGGCGGAACGCGCACTTCAGCGTCTTGCGGATGCCCGTGTGACGGTGGCCGAGGTGCTGGCCGAGCCGCCGTCCGCGGTCGTGGAGCCGGTGGGGAGCGCGGTGGCGGGGTCGGCGGTGCCGCGACGGGCCGAGGGGATGACGGCGTCAGCTCTGCCTGCGGACTGCCGGCGGATCATGTCCGTGCTGGAGTCGGCTGCGGGCCGGGAAGGAATGCGGTGCCGGCAGCTGGCCGCGGCCCTGGGACTTCAGGCGGTCCCGGCGAAGGTCGAGGGGCTGCGGTCGAAGGCGAAACGCCTGGTGGAACGAGGGTGGGCACTCCAGACACGGCCAGGGGTGTTCACTCCGCTCGGGACGACGGCCGGCTGAAGGCGCCGGGGCGGCGCCCGGCCGGGCGGCTGCTCATGAGCATGGTCATGGACCACAGCACCATGGCCTCGTGCATGGCGGGCAGCGTCTCGTAGTCACGCACCAGGCGACGCGAGCGCATCAGCCGGCTCAGCGTTGTTTCCACTACCCACCTGCGCGGCAGCACCACGAACCCCGTGGTGCCGTCCGAGCGTTTGACGATCTCGAGCGTGAGGTGGAGGTTCTCAGCCGCCCAGACGCCCAGCCGACCGGACGCCCCGCATAGCCGCCGTCCGCCCGGACGAGCCGGACGGAGAAGTACAGCCTGCGCAGCCGCTCCGGCAGAGGCACCGCGGCGTCCCGGTCCTGCACGTTCGCTGCGGTCACCGCGACGGCCAGGACCAGGCCGAGGCAGTCCGCCACCAGGTGCCGCTTGCGCCCGCCCACCCTCTTGCCGCCGTCCCAGCCGGACGTGAAGCGCGCGATGTTCGCCGCCGCCCGTACTGACTGTGAGTCCACGATGGCGGCCGTCGGGTCCACCCCGCGGCCTTCCTTCTGGCGTACTTTGTCGCGCAGCCGGTCGTGGAGCCCGTCGAGCAAGCCCGTCACCTGCCGGCGGCGGGCGAACGCGTGCACCCGCCGGTACGGCGGGAAGTCACAGGGCAGGTTGACCCACTTGACGCCGTTGTCGACGACATGGCGGACGGCGTCCAGCATCACGCGGTGGCAATAGCCCTCCGGTCGTCCGCCCCGCCCCTGAAGCCACGCGGGAACCGGCAGCAACGGCCGGAGGACCTGCCACTCCGCCTCCGTCAGGTCGGAGCTGTAACACCGCACGCGGTCCGGTCCGTCCGCCGCGTTGCCGAACCGGTGCGCGAGACGGTCACACGCAGGAGATGGTGCGTTGGACTCCACGGACGCAAGCGCGACAGACTGCGACAACAGGGCCTCCTGGTACTACTCGGTTGGGATCGCAACCCCGAGCTACCAAGAGGCCCTGCCGCTGTGCCCCGACCACCGGGAGATCACCCGAACAGGAACCCTGTTCGACTGATCAAGCCTGCCGAACGGTAAGCGGATGGCGTCTGAGGGCGCGCGGCGGCCATCTCGCCGTCCAGGCACAGCAGGAGCACCCGCACGTCGTCCAGGGTGAGCCCGGCGGCCAGCAGGTAGCGGATATTGCGGACCAGCACCACCGCGCGCGCTCGTCGTAGATGCGGTAGCCGTTGGGGGGCCGCCGCGAGGAGATCAGTCCGGCCTGCTCGTAGTGCCGCAGCGCACGGGCGGTTGTCCCGGTTGGCCTGGCCGGCTCACCGATCCACACCCATCCCAGCTCCCGGGCCACGGTCAACACCCTATGCCTTGGCCACTCGTTGGTGCTTGTGGTGCGAGCCCACCACACGGTGACCTCTCGATACGCCCGAGCCTTCCGGGCTCCCGCACAGCCCGGGGCGGGTCTCAGGCGAGGCGCTTACGGCCCCAGAAGAAGAGGAGCACCGTGACGGCGGCCGTCAGGGCGAGCAGGATCGACGCGCTGAACCACTGCAGGCCGTTCATCTGGGAGATCGGCAGGTAGTCGACCGACCAGCCGACGACATCGGCCTTCTTCATGCACAGGTCATGCGCCTGTTCCGTCTGTGCTTCATTGCAGGTGCTCCAGCCGAGGAGTTTCCCGTCGCCGGTGATGTACGGGGGGGTCGACCAGTTCACCTGGTGCGCGCCTGGGGGCAGCGTCGGCATCACGTGTTGGAACGGGACGCCCTTGTTCGTCGTGATCGTGGCGACGCTGGCGAGCGACAGGAGGAAGTGGGCCAGGAAGTGGGACCAGGCAATCTGGACGACGACGGTGAAACCGAGGGTGACCGCCATGGCCACCAGCGTGCGGCGCAGCACCACGCCGATCGCCACTCCGCCGAAGACGGAGAAGAGGGCGAGGGCGGCGGGCACGGGTCCCGTGTTGTTGAAGGTCGCTCCGGAGGTCCACTCCGCGCTCGTGGACTCGTCGTAGAGGTTCCACCACCACCCGAACCCGACCGACAGCGCGACCGTGCTCACCACGACCACCAGCGCGGTGAGGGCCAGTTTCGTGGTCAGCCAGCGGGTCCGGCTCGCGGACTGGGTGACGACCAGCTTGGCGGTGCCGTTCTCCAGGTCGCCGGCGAACAGTGGGGCACCGAGGAAGACGCCGAGCAGGATCGGCATCAGCCGGAGTCCCGTGGACGTGGAGTCGTACCCGGCGGTATGCAGCTGGGAGCGCTGGAAGACGATGAACGCCACGGCGAGCGCGGAGGCGCCGAGGACGGTCCAGAACGCGGCCCGGTGCTGGCGCCAGACCAACCAGGTCATGCCCTTGAAGGGCTGGGGGAGCTGGGGGAGTCGGCCGGTGCCCGTCGTGCCCGGGGCCGTGGACCTGGTCGTCGTCGGGGTGCTGGTGAGAGAGCTCATGCTGCCACCGTCCGGGTGTTGTACGCCTGGTCCTGGACCTGGGCGGTGGGGGTGATCAGAGATGGTGCGTCGGGTGAGCGGAGATAGGCGAGCAGGAGTTCTTCCATGCTCGGGCTGTCCGTCTCCCAGGGACCGGTGGCCGGGCTGTCGGGGCGGATCAGGGCGGTGAACTGCCGTCCGCTGATCCGGGACTCGACGAGGGGGTGGTGCGCGAGGGAGACGGGCAGGCCCTCGCCGTCCTTGGTACCGGTGACCATGGTGTGTACGGACAGCAGCTCGTCCACGTCGCCGGCGAGGCGTACTCCGCCGCCGGAGAGGACGACGAGGTAGTCGCACACGTTCTCCAGTTCGGCCAGGACGTGGGTGGACATCAGGACGGTGGTGCCGTGCTCGGCAGCCTCGGCGAGGAGGGCGCCCATCAGTTCCTGGCGCGCGACCGGGTCGAGGTCCGACATCGGCTCGTCGAGCAGCAGCAGGTCGGGGTGCTTGCCGAGGGCGAGGGCGAGGGCGACGCGGGTGCGCTGGCCGCCGGAGAGGCTGCCGACCTTCGCGTCGAAGGGCACATTGCCCGCGCGGACGATGTCCTCGGCGGCGCGCTGGTCCCAGCCGGGGTTCAGTTCCTGCCCCAGCCGCAGGATCTCAGCCACGGTGAACCGGCGGAACAGGGGCTTGTCCTGGGCGAGGAACGAGGTGCGCCCCGAGTCCACCGAGCCCGGTGCCGCGCCGAACACGCTGAGCCTGCCCTCCGTCGGCTCCAGGACGTGGGCCATGATGCTCAGCAGCGTGGTCTTGCCCGCCCCGTTGGGACCGACCAGCCCGCAGATCCGTCCCGCCGGGAGCCGGAAGGAACAGTCCTTCAATACCCAACCCCGCCGGTAGCGCATCCCCAGGCCGTGCGCCTCAAGCGCCGACTCCCCCGCGTACATACCGTCACCCACCAGTGCTCCTCGTTGTCGTGACCGCCGTCTCCGTTCCGGCGGTGTACTGCTTCTCCATGGCCGAGGCGACCAGCGCGACCACGTCCTCCTGCTCCAGACCCGCCTCGGCCGCCCGGGACACCCACGCCACCAGCTGCCCGTACAGCGGCGAGTCGGTGCTTGCCGAGGGGCGGGCCAGGGTGCGGCGTACGAACGTGCCCTGGCCGGGCCGCGGTTCGACCAGGCCCTCACGCTCCAGCTCGCGGTACGCCTTGAGGGTGGTGTTCGGGTTGACCGCGCTGACCTCGGCGACGTCCTTGGCGGTCGGCAGCCGATCGCCCGGCACCAGTACACCCAGCCGCAGGGCCTGCTTGGTCTGCTGCACGATCTGCTGGAAGGCGGGGACTCCGCTCCGCCTGTTGATGCGGAACTCCACGATTACCACCACCATTTCACTACTCGATTAGTGGAATGATGATGGAGGGGTGTGCGAGTGCTTGTCAACAGCGATCGGAGGGGCTTCCTGGACAGGATTTCGGCCGCCGGCCGCGGCCTCCGTCACGTCGGCGTCCACTTCGGCGGGGGACGCGATCCCATCAAGCGGCTTGACGCGGCGCAGCAGTCTCGAGACTGTCCCGCAACTGCTGGAAGAGCGGACCTTGAAGAGGGTCGGCGATTGAGGAACGATCGTTCTTGACCGATCGTTCCTCAACTGTCTACTGTGATGGCCATGGGCAGGCCAAGAGCATTTGACGAGGACGAAGCGGTGCATGCCGCCGTGGGCTTGTTCGGCGGACGGGCGTATGACGGTGTGTCCGTCGACGATCTCGTCAGCCACCTCGGCGTGCACCGCAACAGCCTTTACAAGACGTTCGGCAGCAAGCGCGGCCTCTACCTGATCGCTCTGCGCCGCCACCTCACCGACGACGTCCGCCCTTTGCTCGACGCCCTCGCCGGCGCATCGGATGCCGCGGCCGCGCTACGGCTCGTCACGTCGGCCGACCTCCGCCTGCTGCTGCTTGCGACGATCGAACGCGCACCGGTCGACGCGGAGGTCGCCTCCGAGGTGAAGGCAGCGTTGGCCGCCGTCGACCAGGCGATCGCCGACGCCCTCGGCGTTCCCTCCGACCTGGCCGCCGCCCTCACCGCCGCCGCGCTGGGCATCCTCCTGCGTGGCAACCCCGACAACGCCACCACCGCGCTGGCCCGACACATCGACCCACTCCCCTGAAATGGAGACCGACATGGCACTGATACGTATCGACGGCGACGACCTCGTCGTCGTGATCGAGGGGCTCGACAAGCTCTGGTCCTTCAAGGGCAGCCTGACCATCCCGCTGGCCAACGTCCGTGGCGCGACCGCCGACCCCGGTATCGCCTCCGGCCCCAAGGGCATCCGCGCGCCGGGCACCCACGTACCCCGTGTGATCATCGCCGGCACCTTCCATCAGGATGGCGAAACCGTCTTCTGGGACGTCAGGGATCCATCGAAGGCAGTCGTGGTCGAACTCGCCGACGAGACGTACTCACGCCTCGTCCTCCAAGTCGACGACCCCCGCGCGACTGTCGCCCTGGTCGAGAACGCCCTTTCCTGACAGGAGGTAGGCCGATGTTTCGCCACTTAGCAGCGGCTTTGACGGCACTGGCCGTCGTCACCGCCACCCCGGCCGAGGCGACGCCCGGTCTCGTCCCTGCCACCGACCGCGAGGTCGCCTTCACGGCCGACGGTACGGTCGTGTAAGGCACCCTGCACGTTCCCGAGCACCGTGCAGGGCAACGGCTGCGGGCGGCACTGCTGCTGCCCGGCAGCGGACCCACCGACCGCGACGGCAACCAACCGCCCGGGTCCACACCGGACACCCTGGCACAGTTGGCCGACGCGCTCGACCGGGACGGAATCGCCACGCTGCGGTTCGACAAGTACGGCACCGGCCGCACCGGACTCGGCGCCTACCAGGACCACCCGGAAGAACTCGACTACCCAGCATTCGTCCGCCAGGCACGGGCCGCCTACGAGTCGTTGCGCGATCAACCCGAGACCGACCCGCACGAACTGCTGCTCGTCGGACACAGCGAGGGCGCGATGACGGGACTGCTGCTGGGTGGCACCGTCCGCCCGCGCCCGGCCGGCCTGGCGCTGCTGCAACCCCAGGCGATCCGCATGCTGGACCTGGTCGCGCTCCAACTCAAGGCCCAGATCGCCGAAGCGACCCGACAGGGCCAGTTCACCCCGGAGCAGCAACGCACCGTCAACGCGGCCGTCGACGCTGCCGTCGCCTCCCTGCGCGAACGCCGACCGGTCGACACCACCGACCTGCCCCCCGCGATCGCCCGGCTCTTCGAGGCGTTCCAAGGCCCCAACGCCCGGTTCGTGCTGAGCGACGACGCCGTCCACCCACCGGACACCGCTGCCGCACTCCGGCCGGGAACCAAGGTGCTGCTGACGTGCGGCACGAACGACGCCCAGGTCCCCTGCGTCACGACGAACGCCCTGACGGCCGCCCTGCGTCACGCGCATGCCGGTGGACCGGGCCGGGTGACGCTGCCGGGGGTGGACCATCTGCTGCACGACGCCGACCACCCGGACACGCTCGCGCCGCCCGTACTCGACGCCCTGCACCGGTTCGCTCGACACTGACTCCGGCCGAGGACGGCCCCGGACCTCCCTGGCCCGCAGCCGACTCCAGCACGGACATGATCCGCCGGCAGTCCGCAGGCAGAGCTGACGCCGTCATCCCCTCGGCCCGTCGCGGCACCGCCGACCCCGCCACCGCGCTCCCCACCGGCTCCACGACCGCGGACGGCGGCTCGGCCAGCACCTCGGCCACCGTCACACGGGCATCCGCAAGACGCTGAAGTGCGCGTTCCGCCCCGCCGAGGGCGGCCTGCACCCGCTCGGCCTCCTCCCGCAACCGCGCGACCTCTTCCCGGACCTTCTTCTCCCGGGCCTCCAGCAGACCGAGCACCGACGGCACCAGCCACCTCCGCAAGCGAGACGAACGGACGAACCACGCCCATCTCTCCCGCCGCCAGCCGGAGTTCATGCCCACCCAGCCCGAACCAAACGATCACGTTCGGAAAGCGGATGACGTCTCAGGCCGGCGTCCGCCGGGACACCGTTCCCGGTGCCGGGAGTTCCCGTCCGCCGGCCGGGCGACGGCACGGGACCGGAGGGCCGGCCGCGCGTCCCGGCCCGGCGACCCCGCCCCGTGGCGCGGTTTGCGGCTGTCCTGACCCGGCCCGGTCACACACGTCACGGGTCGTCCACATCCGGGTAACGGCGGGATCGGGTGCGGGAGGCGGCGCGTTCACCTGGGCAGGTCGCCCGTCAGCCGGGGCCGCGGGCTCCGAACGGCGCCCGCCGGACGCGCTCGCGGGGCGGCGCCGTACCATTCATCTGGTTGAAGGCAGGACTGCCTGCTCATGAACGGACCCGCCTTGCCCGATCACTCCCCCTCCTCCGCCTCCTGGCGCATCGCGCTGCCGCACACCGCCGCGGCAGTGCCGGTGGCCCGTGCGCTGGTCCGCACGGCCCTCGCGGAACTGGAGCACGCGGCGGACAGCGACACCGCGGAACTGCTCACGGCGGAGCTGGTCGCGAACGCCGTGGAGCACACGCGCGGCGACAGCCCGATAGAACTCGTGGTCGAGCTGCTGCCGACCGGCTGCCAGGTCGAGGTGCACGACCGCGATCCCGCGCCGCCCGGCAATCTGACCCGGCCGGTGCCCGGCGACCTGGACCCCTGGCAGGAGCACGGCCGCGGCCTGCTGCTCATCCGGACGCTCAGCTCGTCCTGCGGTCACCGCGCCACGGACTCGGGCAAGGCCGTGTGGTTCCGGCTGCACGCCGTACCGGGCCGGCGCGGGCCCTCCTGAGACGGACCGGGACGGACCGGGGCGGGCGAGGGGCGCGCGGGCGGCACCGGCGCGGGCGAGGGGCGCGCGCGGGCGTCAGACGGCGGCCCGGCCGAGCGTGGCGACCAGCACCGCCTTGATCGTGTGCATACGGTTCTCCGCCTCGTCGAAGACCACGGAGTGCTCGGACTCGAAGACCTCGTCGGTGACCTCCAGGGACCGCAGGCCGTGGCTCTCGAAGATCTCCAGCCCGACCCGGGTCCCGAGGTCGTGGAAGGCCGGCAGGCAGTGCAGGAACTTCACGTCCGGGTTGCCGGTCGCGCGCAGCACGTCCATGGTCACCGCGTAGGCGCCGAGCGCGGCGATCCGCTCGGCCCAGACCTCCTTCGGCTCGCCCATGGACACCCAGACGTCGGTGACGACGAAGTCGGCGCCGCTGACCCCGGCGGTGACGTCCTCGGTGAGCCGGATGACGGCGCCGCTGTCCTGGGCGAGCTTGCGGGCCCGGCCGACGACCTCGTCGCCGGGCCAGTACTCCCGGGGCGCCACGATCCGCACGTCCATGCCGAGCAGCGCGCCGGTGATCAGATACGAGTTGCCCATGTTGAAGCGCGCGTCGCCGAGGTAGGCGAAGGCGATCTCCTTGAGCGGCTTGTCCGTGTGCTCGGTCATGGTGAGCACGTCGGCGAGCATCTGGGTGGGGTGCCAGTCGTCGGTGAGGCCGTTGTAGACGGGGACGCCCGCGTAGGCGGCCAGCTCCTCGACCTTGGCCTGGCTGTCGCCGCGGTACTCGATCCCGTCGTACATCCGCCCCAGGACGCGCGCGGTGTCCTTCACCGACTCCTTGTGGCCGATCTGCGAGCCGGCCGGGTCGAGGTAGGTTGTGGAGGCGCCCTGGTCGGCGGCCGCGACCTCGAACGCGCAGCGGGTGCGCGTCGAGGTCTTCTCGAAGATCAGCGCGATGTTGCGGCCCCGCAGGTACTGCGTCTCCGCCCCGGCCCTCTTCGCGGCCTTCAGCTCGGCGGCCAGCTCGACGAGCCCCAGGAACTCCCGCTCGTCGAAGTCGAGCTCCTTGAGGAAGTGGCGCCCGGCGAGGGCGGTCGGGACAGTCGCCATGGGGCGCTCCAGAGGTACGTGGACCGGGGACTCTGGAAGTCTATACGACCATCGGCATTTCTATACAGGTGCCCGTTCGACCGGACAGCTCATGCAGCGCGGCCCGCCTCTGCCCCGCCCCAGTTCGCTCCCGGGGATCTCGATCACCTCCACGCCCTGCTTGCGCAGATGGGTGTTGGTCGTGGCGTTGCGCTCGTAGGCGACGACCACCCCCGGCTCGACGGCGAGCACGTTGCAGCCGTCGTCCCACTGCTCGCGCTGCGCGGAGTGCACGTCCTGCGTGGCGGTCAGCACCCGGATCTCGCTGAGGCCGAGCGCGGCGGCGATGGCGCGGTGCATGTGCTCCGGCGGATGGTCGGTGACCTTCAGCTCCTTGTCGGCGGAGCCCGGCTCGATGGTGTAGGAGCGGAGCATGCCGAGTCCGGCGTACTGCGTGAAGACGTCGCCGTCGACCATCGTCATCACGGTGTCGAGATGCATCAGGGCCCGCCGCTTGGGCATGTCCAGGGCGACGATCGTCCGGGCGGACCCGGCGGCGAACAGTTTGTGCGCGAGCATCTCCACGGCCTGCGGGGTGGTGCGCTCGCTCATGCCGATGAGGACCGCGCCGCCGCCGATCACCAGGACGTCCCCGCCCTCGATGGTGGAGGGGTAGTCGGACTGCCCCTCGGACCAGACGTGGAAGGGCTCGTCGCCGAACAGCGGGTGGTGGCGGTAGATCGCCTCGAAGTGCACGGTCTCGCGCTGCCGGGCGGGCCAGCGCATGGCGTTGACGCTGACGCCGTCGTAGATCCAGGCGGAGGTGTCGCGGGTGAACAGGTGGTTGGGCAGGGGGGCCAGCAGGAAGTCGTCCAGTTCCATCACGTGGAAGCGCACCGAGATCGGCTCGGGGTGCGCCTCCAGGAACTCCCGCTTGGTCATGCCTCCGACGAGCGCCTCGGCCAGCGCGGGCGCCGGCAGGCTCTCGAAGGCCGCACGGAGGTGGTCGGTGGCGAGCACCCCGTACTCCTTCTCGTCGAAGACCCGGTCCAGGACGAGTCGCCGGGCCGCCGGGATCTCCAGGGCCTCGGTGAGCAGGTCGCCGAACAGGTGGACGGTCACGCCGCGGTCGCGCAGCACGTCGGCGAACCCGTCGTGCTCGGCGCGCGCCCGGCGCACCCAGAGCACGTCGTCGAAGAGCAGCGCGTCCTTGTTCCCCGGGGTGAGCCTTTTGAGCTCGAGATCCGGCCGGTGCAGGATGACGCGGCGCAGGCGCCCGGCCTCGGAGTCGACATGGAATCCCATGACTCCATCCTGACCACCGGAACGCGCGTTCACCCCCTCCTCGCCACCCTCTTCTTCTCGTCCTCTTGACGACAACGAGGCGTTCCGCTTATCGTCCTCATGACGAAAAAAAGGGGGTTCCATGGCCGACATCACCCGGCGCCTGGGCTGGCGCCATCTGCGCGGCGCGCCGACGGCGCACATCCGCCACCACCGCGGCGGGAAGCTGCTGCACGACGGCCCCGGCCTCAGCTTCTGGTTCCGGGCGCTGACCGCGGCGCTGTCCGAGGTCCCGGTCGACGACCGGGAGCTGGCGATGACCTTCCACGCGCGCACCTCCGACTTCCAGGACGTCGCCGTGCAGGCCACGGTCACCTACCGGATCAGCGACCCGGCCGTCGCCGCCGCCCGGCTCGACTTCTCGATCGACCCGGACACCGGCGCCTGGCGCGGCTCCCCGCTGGAGCAGCTGGGGACGCTCCTGACCGAGACGGCCCAGCAGCACGCCCTGGACATCCTGGCCCGTACGCTGCTGTCCACGGCCCTGGTCGACGGCGTCACGGCGGTACGGGAGCGGATCGCGGCCGGGCTGGCCGGCGAGCCCCGGCTGCCGGCGACCGGCATCGAGATCGTCGCCGTACGGGTCGTGGCCCTGCGCCCGGCGCCCGAGGTGGAGCGGGCCCTGCGCACCCCGGCCCGCGAGCAGATCCAGCAGGAGGCGGACCGGGCGACGTACGAGCGGCGGGCCGTGGCGGTGGAGCGGGAACGCGCGATCGCCGAGAACGAACTGGCGAGCAAGATCGAACTCGCCCGCCGCGAGGAGCAGTTGGTCGAGCAGCGCGGTACGAACGCCCGGCGCGAGGCCGAGGAGGGCGCCGCGGCCGACGCGGTGCGCGCCGAGGCCGAGGCGGCCCGCACGGTACGGCTCGCGGAGGCGGAGGCCACCCGGTCCGTCCGGCTGGCCCACGCGGAGGCCGAGGGCGCGCGCGAGGTCGGCGAGGCACGGGCGCAGGCCCAGGCGGCCTGGCTGCGGGTGCACGCGGAGGTGGACGTGGCGACCCTGAACGCCCTGACGGGCACGCGGCTCGCGGAGAACCTGCCGCGCATCGACAGCGTGACCCTGTCGCCGGACGTGCTGACGGGGCTGCTCTCCCGGCTCGGCGGGCGGGAGCAGGCGTGAGCCTCGCCCCGCGGGTCGTCCTCGTCCACCGCACCACGGAGTACGAGGAGTTGGTGGCCCGGCACGGCACGCACGGCCAGGCCGCCTTCTTCCTCTCCTCGCGCGGGCGGGACATCGAGGAGGTCGCCGACCGGCACCGCCGGACGCGGCGCGCGCTCGCGGAGGTGACCTCGGCGATCCCGCTGACGTGGCGTCAGGCCCAGGTGGAGCGGCACGATCTGGACCGGTTCCTGTTCGGGCCGGAGGACGTGGTGGCCGTGGTCGGGCAGGACGGCCTGGTGGCGAACGTGGCCAAGTACCTCGCGGGGCAGCCGGTGCTGGGCATCGACGCCGACCCGGGCCGCAACCCCGGTGTCCTGGTGCGCCACCGGCCCTCCGACGCCCCGGAGTTGTTCGCCGCCGCGCAGTCCGGCGGCGGGCGGGCCGACGAACTCACCATGGTCGAGGCGGTCACGGACGACACGCAGCGCCTCGTGGCGCTCAACGAGATCTACCTGGGCGCCGCCGGACACCAGACGGCCCGCTACCGCCTGGGCCTGGAGGACGACGGGGGTGTCGTCGAGGCCCAGGCTTCGTCCGGGGTGATCATCGGCACGGGGACGGGCGCGACGGGCTGGCTGCGCTCCGTCTGGCAGGAGCGGGGAGGGCGGCTGCGGCTGCCCTCCCCCACCGAGGAGCGCCTGCTGTGGTTCGTCAGGGAAGCCTGGCCGTCCCCGGCGACCGGCACGTCACAGGTGGCCGGTGAACTCGCCACCGGGCTCCGGCTGCGGCTCACCGTCGAGTCCGAGCGGCTGGTCGCGTTCGGGGACGGCATGGAGACGGACGCGCTCGAACTGACCTGGGGCCAGACGATCCGCATCGGCCTCTGCCGGGACCGCCTGCGCCTGCTCACCTGATCCCTCGGCCGGGGCCGTGCCGGGGGCACCGGGCGCGAGGGCGGCCGTCCGGCGGTTCGGCGCGCGGACGGGCCACCGCCGGCAGGCGGCCCTCGTCCGTCGCCCGTCGCCCGTCGCACACGGTCGCGGATCGGGCGCGGGGACCCCGAACGGCGGCACCCGAACCGCGGCACCCGGGGCCGCGGCACCCCGACCCGCGGCACCCGGGCCGCAGGCGCCGGCAGGCCATGGCCTTTGCCCGTGACCCGGCCGGGTGGCGGGACGGGTGGCCGGGCCCGGGTGGCCTGGCCGGGTGGCCGGAGCGGCCGGGCCCAGTCGCGGGTCCGGGCCCGGCACGCCGTCACAGTCTCGGGTCCACCGGCTCCGATTCCAGGGCCAGTACGCCGAACACCGCCTCGTGGACGCGCCAGAGCGGCTCGCCCTCCGCCAGCCGGTCCAGGGCCTCCAGACCGAGCGCGTACTCGCGCAGCGCCAGCGAGCGCTTGTGGTTGAGGAACCGCTTGCGCAGCCGGTCGAGGTTGTCGGGGCGGGTGTACTCGGGACCGTAGATGATCCGCAGGTACTCGCGGCCCCGGCACTTGACGCCCGGCTGCACCAGCCGGCCCTGCGGACCGCGCACCACCGCGCCGAGCGGCTTGACGACCATGCCCTCGCCGCCGCGGCCGGTCATCTCCAGCCACCAGTCGACGCCCGCGCGCACCGACTCCGGGTCGCCGGTGTCGACGTACAACCGCCGGGTGGTGCGCAGCAGTCCGCTGCCGTCGTGCTCCACCAGCCGGTCCAGCAGCGCGAGTTGCCGGTCGTGCGGCAGCGCGGCGAGGCTGCGTCCCTGGACCGCGAGGAGCTGGAACGGGGCGAGGCGCACCCCGTCCAGGCCGTCCGTGGTCCAGCAGTAGCGGCGGTACGCGTCGGTGAACGCGGCGGCGTCCGCTGCCCGTTCACGCTGGCGTGCCAGCAGGTCCGCCACGTCCACGCCCCGCGCGGCGGCGCCCTCCAGCGCGGCGAGCGCGCTCGGGAAGACCGCGCCCGAGGCGGCGCCGACCGCCGCGTACTGCGCGCGCAGCAGGCCGGACGCCTTCAGCGACCACGGCAGCAGTTCGGCGTCGAGGAGCAGCCAGTCCGTCTCCAGCTCGTCCCAGAGACCGGCCTCGTCGGCCGCTGCCCGGACCCGGTCCAGGACCGCCTCCGTCACCGCCGCGTCGGCGAAGAAGGGGCGGCCGGTGCGGGTGCAGAGCGAGCCGGCCGGACCGTCCGCGACCCCGAACCGCCTGAGCGCGGTGTCGGCGTCCCGGCAGACCAGCGCCACGGCACGCGAACCCATGTGCTTCTCCTCGCACACGACCCGCCCGACGCCGTCCCGCGCGTACTGCGCGAACGCCTCCTCGGGGTGTTCCAGGTAGCCGTCGACCGCGCTGGTCGCGGTCGGGGCCATGGTCGGCGGGAGGTACGGCAGCAGACGGGGGTCGACCGCGAAGCGGCTCATGACCTCCAGGGCCGCCGCCGCGTTCTCCTCGCGGATCGCGACGCGTCCCAGGTACCGGGTCTCCACGGCCCGGCGTCCGTGCACGTCCGCCAGGTCCAGCGGACGGCCGTCGTGCCCGCCGGGTGCCTCGCTCCGCAGCGGCCTCGCCGGCTCGTACCAGACCTTCCGGGCCGGTACGTCGACGAGTTCGCGCTCCGGCCAGCGCAGCGCCGTGAGCTTGCCGCCGAACACGGCACCGGTGTCCAGGCAGATGGTGTTGTTCAGCCAGGTCGCCTCCGGCACCGGGGTGTGGCCGTAGACGACGGCAGCCCGGCCCCGGTAGTCCTCGGCCCACGGGTAGCGCACCGGCAGCCCGAACTCGTCGGTCTCCCCGGTGGTGTCGCCGTACAGCGCGTGCGAGCGCACCCGCCCCGAGGTGCGGCCGTGGTACTTCTCCGGCAGTCCGGCGTGGCAGACGACCAGCCGGCCGCCGTCCAGGACGTAGTGGCTGACGAGCCCGTCGATGAACTGCCGCACCTCCTCCCGGAATTCCCCGCTCTCGTCCGCCATCTGCGCGATGGTCTCGGCGAGTCCGTGGGTGGGCTGGACCTTGCGGCCCTTGAGGTGGCGGCCGTACTTGTTCTCGTGGTTGCCGGGCACGCACAGCGCGTTGCCCGACCTGACCATCGACATCACACGGCGCAGGACGCCCGGACTGTCCGGTCCGCGGTCGACGAGGTCGCCGACGAACACGGCGGTACGGCCGTCCGGGTGCACGCCGTCGGCGTAGCCCAGCGCGCCCAGCAGCGACTCCAGTTCCGCGGAGCAGCCGTGGACGTCGCCGACGATGTCGAAGGGGCCGGTGAGGTGGCTCAGGTCGTTGAAGCGCTTCTCGGTGACGACGGTGGCGTTCTCCACGTCCGCGGCGCCGCGCAGGACGTGCACCTTGCGGAAGCCCTCGCGCTCCAGACCCCGCAGCGAGCGGCGCAGTTCGCGGACGTGCCGCTGGACCACCCGGCGCGGGAGGTCGGCCCGGTCGGCGCGCGCGGCGTTGCGTTCGGCGCACACCTCCTCGGGGACGTCGAGCACGATCGCGATCGGCAGCACGTCGTACCGCTTGGCCAGTTCGATCAGCTGCCGCCGGGAGTCCTGCTGGACGCTGGTGGCGTCGACGACCGTGCGGCGGCCCGCGGCGAGGCGCTTGCCCGCGATGTAGTACAGGACGTCGAAGGCGTCCCGGGTGGCGCCCTGGTCGTTCTCGTCGTCGGAGACCAGGCCGCGGCAGAAGTCGGAGGAGATCACCTCGGTGGGCTTGAAGTGCCGCCGGGCGAAGGTGGACTTGCCGGAGCCGGAGGCGCCGACGAGGACCACGAGCGAGAGGTCGGTGACGGGCAGCACCCGTGTGCGCTCGGTCTCGTTCATGCCGCCTTCCCCTCCTCTTCGTCTCCGGCGGTGCCGTTTTCCTTTCCGGCGGCGCCGCTCGTCTTTCCGGCGGTGCCGTTCGCGGGGTCCGCGCCCAGGGAGAACACGGCCATCTGGGTCGGTGGCCCGACCTCGGGATCGTCGGGGCCGACGGGGGCGAACTCCACGTCGTAGCCGTGCCGTTCGGCGACACCCGCGGCCCAGGCGCGGAACTCCTCGCGGGTCCACTCGAAGCGGTGGTCGCTGTGCCGGACGTGTCCGGCGGGCAGGCTCTCCCAGCGGACGTTGTACTCGACGTTCGGGGTGGTCACGAGCACGGTCCTGGGCCGGGCCGCGCCGAACACCGCGTATTCCAGGGCGGGCAGCCGGGGCGGGTCGAGGTGTTCGACCACCTCGCTGAGCACGGCGGCGTCGTAGCCCTTGAGCCGGGCGTCGGTGTAGGCGAGCGAGCCCTGGAGGAGCGTCACGCGCGCGGCCTGCCGCTCCCCCATCCGGTCCAGCTTGAGCCGCCGTCCCGCGATGGTCAGCGCCCGCATCGACACGTCGACGCCCACGATGTCGGTGAACGAGGGGTCCTTCAGCAGCGCCTGCACCAACTGGCCCTGCCCACAGCCCAGATCGAGCACACGGGCGGCGCCGGACGCCTTCAGCACGGCGAGGAGGGCATCCCTGCGCAGCACGGCGAGCGGGGTCGGCCTCTCCTCCGTCTCGCCCTCCGCGGCGACGGCGTTGTCGATCTCCTCGACGGCGCTGTCGTCGGACTCGGCGAGCCGGATCAGTTCCAGGCGCTCCATCGCCTCCCGGGTCAGGGACCAGCGCCGCGAGAGGTAGCGGCTGGTGATCAGCTTCTGCTCGGGATGGTCGGGCAGCCAGCCCTCGCCGGCCCGCAGCAGCTTGTCGACCTCGTCGGAGGCGACCCAGTAGTGCTTGGCGTCGTCGAGGACCGGGAGCAGGACGTAGAGATGGCGCAGCGCGGCGGCCAGGGTCAGCGCGTGCGACTCCAGGACGAGCCGGACGTAGCGGGAGTCGCCCCAGGCGGGGAACTCCGGGTCCAGCGGCACGGGTTCGGCGGTGACCGCCCAGCCGAGCGGTTCGAAGAGGCGCCGTACGAGGGCGGGCCCGCCGCGCGCGGGGAGCGCGGGCACCTCGATGCGCAGCGGCAGCGGCTCGGCGGCGCGCTCCGGACGGGCGGCGCACACGCCGCGCATCGCGCTGGAGAACACCGCGCTCAGGGCGACGGCCAGCAGCGAGGAGGCCGCGTACGGGCGGTCGTTGACGTACTGGGCGAGGGCCGCGTCGGGTGCGCCGCCCCGGCCCTTGCCCTTGCCGCGCCTGACCAGCGCCACCGCGTCCACCTCCAACAGCAGTGCGGCCGTGCAGCGTTCGCCGTCCGCCTGCGGGTACAGCACATGCGCCCTGCCGTAGGAGGTGGAGAACGCCTGCGCTTTCCCGGGCTGCTTGTGCAGCAGGAAGCCGAGGTCGGTGGCCGGACGGTCCGGAGTGCCGGTGGTCGTGAGGGTCAGGAACACGGTGGTGTCCTAGGAGTAGGGGTCTGAACTGCGAATACGCACACCGTATCGAGCGGGCGGGGGCGGCACTCGGCATTTTTCCGCCGGTCCCGATCACCCCACGACGGCGTCCCTGACCGCTGAGCCGCCCTCCGCGGCCGCCCTCACCGCCCTCACCGCCATGGCCGCGCAGCGGCGGGGCCAGGCCCCTCTCTTTACGCGGGGGCGGCCCGCGGGCCGTGGCGGCGCCACCCGCCGCCACGGTGTGGCACGCCCCGGCCGGACCGTCTCACGTCAGCTGCGGCTGGACCCGGCTGGAGATCAGCTCCAGGTGGTCGAGGTCGGACAGGTCGAGCATCTGGAGGTAGACGCGCTGCGAACCGGCCTCCTGGTAGCGGCCGATCTTCTCGACGACCTCGTCCGGGGAGCCCGCCAGGCCGTTGAGCTTGAGTTCGTCGACCTCGCGGCCGATGGCGGCGGCCCGGCGGGCGACCTCCTGGTCGTCCTTGCCGACGCACACGACGAGGGCGTTGGAGTAGACGAGGTCCTCGGGCCGCCGGCCGGCCTCCCGCACCGCGTCGCGCACCCGGCCGAACTGCCGCTCGCTGTCCTCGACGGAGGCGAAGGGCATGTTGAACTCGTCGGCGTAGGTGCCGGCCAGCCGGGGGGTGCGGGTGGCGCCGTGGCCGCCGATGAGGACGGGGATACGGTCCTGGGCGGGCTTGGGCAGGGCGGGTGAGTCGTTGAGGGTGTAGTACTCGCCCCGGAAGTCGAAGGTCTCGCCCGTCCTGGCCGACCACAGGCCCGTGACGATGGCGAGCTGCTCCTCCAGACGCCCGAACTTCTCCTTCGGGAACGGGATGCCGTACGCCTTGTGCTCCTCCTCGAACCAGCCCGCGCCCAGGCCGAGTTCGACCCGGCCGCCGGACATCTGGTCGACCTGGGCGACCTGGACGGCGAGGACGCCGGGCAGTCGGAAGGTTGCTGCGGTCATCAGGGTGCCGAGCCGGATGCGCTTGGTCTCACGGGCCAGACCGGCGAGCGTGATCCACGCGTCGGTGGGGCCGGGCAGACCGTCCGCGGAGCCCATCCTCAGGTAGTGATCCGAGCGGAAGAAGGCGTCGAAGCCGAGGGCTTCGGTGGCCTTCGCCACGGTCAGCAATGTGTCGTAGGTGGCGCCCTGCTGGGGTTCGGTGAAGATGCGAAGATCCATACCCCCCATCCTGCCCGCCGCCGGACCGGGAACCCGACAGCGGGCGGCGCCGCCACGCCCGGTGGCTTCGTGCCTGGTCACGACCAGGGGTGATGCCTCCGGTGCGGGCCGAGGGGCGGCCCGCCGCCGGCCGGGAGGCACGCTCGCGCGCCCCCACACGTGACAAGGCCCGTCCGCATGTCGCGGACGGGCCTTGTGCCGGAGCGCTGGGCAGGCCTTGCACCTGCATTTCCCCGCAGGAAGCGGGGCGTCTTTCCTTGGACGACCAACGCAGTGCCGGTTTTTCCCATTCGGGCGACCGGCTCGTGATCAATAGTAGCGCATCCGGGGGGCAGCTGTTCGACCCCTTCGGCACTCGCCCCCGGGGCGGGTGAAAAGCGCCCCGCAAGGCGCCCGCTCCGGAGGCGGCCGGCCCTTCCCGGCCGTCAGCCGCTTCCCGGCCCTCAGCCCGCCTCCCGCCGGGCCAGGACCTGGTCCCGGTCCGTCAGCCGGCGCAGCATCTCCACCACCCGGTCCCGTGACTCGTCCGCCGCGTCGATGGCCTCCATGCACTGCCAGTACGTCGCCTCGTCGTCCGCGGCGCTGGCCACGCCCACGAGCGCGATCCCCACCTCGCCCAGCAGGGTGGCGAGGTGCATCAGCGCCTGCCGGGCGTCACCCAACTCCGTGAGCTGGGCCGCGCGCAATTCGCCGTCCGCCAGGTCCGGCGCCTCCACCACCCCGCAGCCGCGGCCGGCCAGCTCGGTCAGCCCCAGCGCCTCGCCCCGGAGTTCGGGTGGACCGAAGACCGCGAAGCGGCTTCCTATCGCCTGCGCCAGGGCCTGCGCCTGCCAGACCTCGGTCATGATCTCCGGCGCACGCCCGCTTCCCGCCAGCGCACGCCTGCTTTTCACGATGAGCCGCACCGCGTCCATCCGCAGTCCCCGTCTGTCCCGGTCCGTCCCGGCGCGCTGCCCACGCACCGCCCTGAACCCCCTTGTTCACTACCCAGAGTGAAGGGCTCTGAGACGAAAAGCCAGAGGAAAACGGAAATCTGCGGATAACCTTTCAGCTTCAACCAGCCTGTTGGACACGGAGAGTTAAACTGGAACTGACTGCTCACTACGGCGCGGGGAACCTCCGCCCATTGCGGTCGATCTTCGCGTCCAGCGCCGCGAGCACATCGATCCCGAGCACCTCGCACAACTGGAGCAGATACGCCAGTACGTCCGCGACCTCGTCCCTCACCCGCGCCGCGCTGGCGGGGTCGTCCATCACGCGCTCCGACTCCTGCGGAGTCAACCACTGGAAGATCTCGACCAGTTCGGACGCCTCCACGCTGAGCGCGGCGGCCAGGTTCTTGGGGGTGTGGTAGGGCTGCCAGTCGCGGGCGGCGGCGAACTCGGCCAGCCTGCGCTGGAGTCCCGCCACATCAAGGGGTTCCGTCACGGCCCCAGGTGTACCACCGTCACGCCGTCCACCCCCGCCACCGCCGCCGGGTCGCTCACGGCTCCGGCCACCCGGATGTGCCCCCGTGCGCACATCCGGGCCGCCAGCCCGACCAGTTCCGCGCGCTGGGCCGGGTCCAGCCCCCGGTCCAGGCCGTCGCAGAGCACGGTCAGGGTCTGCAGTGCCGCGGGCACCTCGCCCGCCGGGTCGACCTCCAGCACCCCGGGCCCGGTGAGCAGCACCAGAGCAAGCGCCAGATGCCGCAGCTCGCCGTCGCCGAGCCGGCCGAGCGGGGTGCGCAGACCGTCGCCCCGGTCGAGCACCCCGCGTACCGTGCCGTCGCCCAGCACCTCGGCCGCCACGTCCTCGACGGCCCCGGCGCAGCCGGCGCGCGCCGCCGCCACGAACAGCGCGTGCCGCCGGGCGCATTCGGCCCGCGTCCGCCACAGCACGGCGGCGAGGTTGGCGCAGCTCGCGAGGAGGCGGCCGGCACCGACCGGGACCGCGTCCCGCATCCGGTCGGGCCGCGGGTCGCAGGGGAAGACCGACCGCAGGGCCACCACCGCCTGCTCCGCGGCGGCGAGCACCTTGCGCTGTCCGTGGGTCCGGCCGGCCACGCGCAGCGGCAGCAGCGCGGTGCCGAGCCGGTCGTCGGGCAGCGGGGCCCGGGTGACCGTCGACTCCCCCGCCGTGTGCCAGGCGGCGTGCACCCGGCGCCGGCCCGGATCGCGCAGGGCCGTCTCCAGCAGGACCACGCCGCCCGCGCTCAACCGCTCGCCCACGACGCGGAGTTCGGGCTCTGCCTGCACGGCGAGGTCGAGCCGGACCGGGCCCTCGGGGCCGTCCGCGGTGCAGCCGATCCTGAACCCGCGCCGCCGCTGGGCGTCGGGCCGGGCGCGCTCCGGGACACAGGCCCCCGGATCGGGGAACGCCTCGCCGAGGTCCGCGCCGCCGCCCAGCCGGGCCAGCGCCTCGTACGCCCGCAGCGCGCTGGTCTTGCCGCTGCCGCTCGGTCCGGCGAGGAGCGTGAGCGGGCCCAGCGGGAGCGCGGCCCGGCGGTGCCCGGCGAACGCGGACAGCCGCAGTTCGGTGACGCGGGGACGCCCGCGAGCGCCGGGATCGACGGCCTCGGCGGGCTCACCCGGGGCGGCCGGGGCCGGTGGCGCGGGGACCGGCCGCACGGTCCGGCGCTCCTGGAACGGCACGGACACGGCGGCAGCGGCAGGGGGCACGTCCATGCTCGGGACCGTAGGGCCCCCGTCACCAGGCGAACCGTTCCGTCCCGGGGCGCTTCCTACGATCGGGCGACGGGCCCGGCGCACACCGGTCCAGGGCCCCGCCGTACGTCCGCTCTCAGGCCCCCGGAACCGCGGCGCCCTCCATCAGGCCGCTCACCTCGGTCCCGGGCGGGGTCAGCAGGAACACGTTCCGGTCGACGCGGTGCATCCCGCTGCCGAGGCCGAAGACGACTCCGGTGCTGAAGTCCAGCACGCGCTTGGCGACCTCGCCCTCCGCGCCGGTGAGGTCGAGGAGCACCGGGATGCCCGCCATCAGGGTCTCGGCCACCTCGCGGGCGTCCCCGAACACGTTGACCCGCAGGACGACGAACCGGCGGCGCGGTTCCGTGGCCGCCTCCGGGACCGCGCGATGGCCGACTGCCGAAGGCCAGGCGTCGCGCCCGCGCAGCGGCACGACCTGGGCAAGTCCCTCCCACTGTTCATCGGTGACGTCGTGGCTGTTCACCGGCTCCCCCCGCCTTGACTCGCCTTCAATGCCTGCACCAGCCAATTCTTACGCCAAGTCACCCGTTCGGCCCAACAGCGACACGGATCGCGACCGTATCGCACGGGTGCGGCATCCCTCACATCGCGCCCAGAACGGCAGCGAAGCGGGTGCCGCGGGGGGCGATCCGGTATAAGGGAACGGGGCGGGCGGCGGCGCGGCCGGTGCCGGTGCCGTGGGGAGACGGCACCGGCGCGGCGGGCGGCGCGTCCACGGCCCCGCCCGCGCCCGCCCTACGCGGTGGTG
This sequence comes from Streptomyces zinciresistens K42, assembly GCF_000225525.1. GTDB lineage: Bacteria > Actinomycetota > Actinomycetes > Streptomycetales > Streptomycetaceae > Streptomyces > Streptomyces zinciresistens. The sequence goes on from NZ_AGBF01000058.1 coordinate 33,432, forward strand.
TCCTCCGTCCTCTGCTCCGCGACCGCGTCCGCGTCCGCGTCGGGGGACGCGTCGGGGGACGCGTCGGGGGACGCGTCGGGGGACGCGTCCGTGTCCGGGGCCCGGTTCTCGGACGGGGCCCGGTTCTCGGCCGGGGCCGTCGCGGCCGACCGGCGCTTTCGGAGCACGGCCAGGGCGGCTCCTCCCGCGGCCGCCGCGACGAGTGCCGCCAGGCCGGTCAGGGCGACGGGGCGGTCCAGGCCGAGGAGCCGGCCGTCCGCCGACGTGCCCGCGGACTCGCCCGCTCCCTCTCGGGGCTCGGCGGGCCGCGGGGCCGCGAGGTTCAGGTTCTTGCAGGCCGCGGGCACGGTGGCGGCCTCGGCGCCCTCGACCACCTCGAACTGGAAGGCGCTGGACTGCTCGTCACCGTCGGCCGAAGTCACCGTGTAGGAAAGGGTGTTGATGCCCGTGGGCATCGCGGCGACCGCGGCGCAGACGACGGAGCCTCCGGCCAGGACGGGGGTGCCGACGGGCACCGGGGTGCCGTCGGGCCCGACCAGGCCGACCTTCGCCGTGGTACCGGCCTTCAACGGGGCGTAGGCCAGCCCGATGACGTCGACACCGGGGGCGACGCTGTCGCCGGGCCCCGGGCTGCCGTCCTTCAGCGCGGAGTGGGCGTACGCGGGCGTGCCGCCGAGGAGCAGCACGCCCAGGCAGGCGGGCAGGACGGCGCGCGCGCTCAGAAGTCGAAGTCGGCGCATGCGATGCGGTTGTCCATCGTGGCGGACGGGTGGACGACGATCGCGACCGCGCCCTTCCCGGTCCTGCGGTCGTTGTTCACGGTCATCATGCCCATGCCCATCTTGTCGGCCTTGAACATCAGGTGGACCTCGTTCGGGGGCACGGTCGGCCCGCCCTTGACGAACTGGAAGTGGTCTCCGCCGCCCTTGGTGGCGCAGGACTGGGCGTGCAGGTGCGACATGTACTGGTCGCCCGGCCGCAGACCGGTCAGGGACAGCGTCACCGTGGTGCCCTTGGCGCTCTGGGCGAGCCAGGCGGTGCCCTTGACGTCGTCCATGCCCGGCGGCCGGGTGTCGAGCAGTTGGAAGGAGCCCTGCACGAGGTCGGCACCGGGGACCTTGTTCGCCGGGGTGGCGTTCGGGTCGCCCATCTGCATGCCGGCCATGTCGTTCATGCCCGAGGAGGACGTGGAAGTGGAAGAGGAGGAAGAGGTGGAGGGGGGGAGGGACTTGTCGCCGGAGGAGCCGGCGCCGCAGCCGGACAGCAGCAGGAGCGCGGTCGCGGTGAGCGCGGCGCAGCAGGCGGTGAGGGCGGTGCGGGGCCGGGCCGGGGTCTCGCGGCCGCTCCGCGGGAAGGCCGTGGGCCGGGTGGCCGGGGCGGCGTCGCGCGGGGACGCGCAGCCGGTGGTGGGGTCGTGCGGGGACATGGAACTCCCGATCAGTGGAGGGCCGTTGCGCCGCGCGGCCGCAGGGCGGACGGCGGGGACGGGCCCGGGGCCGAAGAGAACGGGCCGGCGTCGCGGGGGACGCGCGTGCCGCCACCTGTCCGCGGCCGTGGCTCCCGCGGGAAGCGGGGGCGGCCTCAGAGCCGTACGCCGCCCGCAGGCGCGGAGGAGGACAGGGCAGACAGGTGACTCGGTGCCGTCCTCGGCCGCGGCGGTCCCCGGCGGACCAGGCTGTGCCGCAGGGCCCAGGCGACGGCGGCCGGACGGCTTCCCGCGTCCCCGGCCCGGGTCCGGCCCGGCCGCGGCCCGG
>NZ_AGBF01000057.1 GCF_000225525.1 Streptomyces zinciresistens K42
GGCCCGGCGGCCCGGCGGCCCGGCGGCCCGGCGGCCCGGGAGATGTTTCCCGGGCCGCCCGCCGCGCGCTGCTCCGCCTGCGCCCAGCGGCCCTACGGGGCCGCCGCGTCCTCCGCGGCCCAGTCCACGGTGACCACGATCTTGCCCCGGGTGCGGCCCTCCTGGTTCAGGCGGTGGGCGTCCGCCGTGCGCTCCAGCGGGAAGGTGTCCGACACGTGCACGCTCACCACGCCCTGCTCGGCCAGCTCCGTCAGCCGCAGCAGGTCCCCGGCGTCCGGGCGGACGAAGGAGTAGCGGCCGCCGTAGTCGAAGACGTCCGGATCGGCGATGGACACCAGGCGCCCCTCGGGGGCCAGCAGGTTCGCCGAGGTCTTCAGGGCCTCGCCGCCGACCGTGTCGAACACCGCGTCCACCCCCTCGGGCGCCAGCCCGCGCACCCGCTCGACCAGACCCTCGCCGTACGCGACGGGCTCGCCGCCGAGGTCGCGCACGAAGTCGTGGTTGCGGGCGCTCGCGGTGCCGATCACCCGCGCGCCCAGATGCCGGGCGAGCTGCACGGCGATCGAGCCCACCCCGCCCGCCGCGGCGTGCACGAGGACCGTCTCGTCGCGCCCGACCTCCAGCGCCCTGGTCAGCACCTGGTACGCCGTGAGTCCCGCCAGCGGCAGCCCGGCCGCCTGCTCCCAGGTCAGATTGCGCGGCTTGCGGGCGAGGGTGCGCACGGGGGCCGCGACGTACTCGGCGAACGTGCCGTGGGACAGGACGTCCTCGCGGACGTACCCGATGACCTCGTCGCCGACGCCGAACTCGGTGACGGCCAGGCCCGGCTGGACCACGACACCGCACACGTCCCAGCCCGGGACCACCGGGAAGACCGGTTCCAGGAGCCCGTCAAGATAGCCCTCGCGGCACTTCCAGTCGACCGGGTTGACCGCGGCGGCACGCACCTTGACAAGGACGGAGTCGGGGCCGACGCGCGGGTCGCCCACCTCCCCGTACGCGAGCACCTCGGGGCCGCCGTAGGTTGAGTAGCTGATGGCCTTCATGGCTCCGACCCTCCGGGCCGCACGCGCGCCGCGCAAGCCGGAGGGCACGATCCGAGCCGATCGCGTGGCGCCGCCCGGCCACCCGCGCGCTGCCCGGACGCGGTTCGCGGGCCGCCGTGGCCCCGGTCACGTTCAGCCCGCCCACTGGACGACATACCGACTGGTCGGCATCATGTGTCGGGTCACGTTCACCTCTCCCTAGGAGCGCTGATGGGTCCCGACCACCCGCCCGGACTCGACCTCGACCGGCTGCGCGGCCTGTTCGAGCGCGAGCGGCCCGGTCTGGCACAGGGCCCGCTCACCGGACGGCTGATCGAGGGCGGACGGTCGAACCTGACGTACAGCGTCTCGGACGGCGCCTCGACGTGGGTCGTACGCCGGCCCCCGCTGGGCCACGTCCTCGCCACCGCGCACGACATGCGGCGCGAGCACCGGGTCGTCAGCGCCCTGCACCCGACCGGCGTGCCGGTTCCCGAGCCGCTGCTCCTGTGCGAGGACGAGGAGGTGCTCGGGGCGCCGTTCTACGTGATGGAGTTCGTCGAGGGCACCCCGTACCGCACGGCCGGCCAGCTGGCCCCGCTCGGCCCCGAGCGCACCCGGGCGGTGGTGCTCTCGCTGGTGGACACGCTCGTCGGGCTGCACGCGGTGGACCCGGCGGCGGTGGGCCTGGGGGACTTCGGCAGGCCCGAGGGCTTCCTGGACCGGCAGCTGCGGCGCTGGGGCAAGCAGTTGGACGCCTCCCGCAACCGCGACCTGGCCGGGATCGACGAGCTGCACGCGACGCTCGGCCGGCGGCTGCCCGCTTCCCCCGCCCCGACGGTGGTCCACGGCGACTACCGCCTGGACAACGTCCTGATCGGCGACGACGACGGCATCCGGGCGATCCTCGACTGGGAGATGTCCACGCTCGGCGACCCGCTCACCGACCTGGGCCTGCTCGTGATGTACGGCATGCCCCTGGGGATGCCGGACTCCCCGGTCTCCACCACCGCCGAGGCACCCGGCCATCCCGGCCCCCGCGAGCTGATCGAGCGCTACGCCGCGCGCTCCGGCCGGGACGTCTCCGCGGTCTCCTGGTACACGGCGTTCGCCTGGTTCAAGCTCGCCGTGATCCTGGAGGGCATCCACTACCGCTACACGCTGGGCCGGACGGTCGGCCGCGGCTTCGACCGCATCGGCGACCTGGTCCCCGTCTTCATCGGGCACGGACTGACCACTCTCGAAGACGGCATCCAGGAAGGCTGAGGGACATGGACTTCGCGTTCGACGCACGCACCGAGGAACTGCGCGGCAGGCTGCTGGCCTTCATGGACGAGTACGTCTATCCGGCCGAGGCCGTGGCGGAGGAGCAGCGGGCCGCGCTGGCGTCCCCCTGGGACACCCCGGCCGTCGTCGGTGAGCTGAAGGCGCGGGCCCGCGAGCAGGGCCTGTGGAACCTCTTCCTGCCCGACACCGGGTACGGGGCCGGGCTCACCAACCTCCAGTACGCGCCGCTGGCCGAGATCACCGGCCGCTCCCCGCAGCTGGCGCCCACCGCGACCAACTGCGCGGCGCCGGACACCGGGAACATGGAGGTGCTGGCGCAGTTCGCCGACGAGCGGCAGCGCAAGCGGTGGCTGGAGCCGCTGCTGGCGGGCGAGATCCGCTCGGCGTTCGCGATGACCGAGCCGGAGGTGGCGTCCTCGGACGCCACCAACATCACCACGCTGATCGAGCGGGACGGCGACGAGTACGTCGTCACCGGCCGCAAGTGGTACATCTCCGGGGCGATGAACCCCGACTGCAAGGTCTTCATCGTGATGGGCAAGACGGACCCGGACGGGGCGGACATCCGCCGGCAGCAGTCCATGGTGCTGGTGCCGCGGGACACCCCGGGGGTCACGGTCGCCCGCGCGATGCGGGTGTTCGGCTACGAGGACCACTCCCACGGGGGCCACGCCGAGGTCGTCTTCGACCACGCGCGCGTGCCGGTCTCCCACCTCGTCGGGGAGGAGGGCGGCGGTTTCGCCATCGCGCAGGCGCGGCTCGGACCGGGCCGGATCCACCACTGCATGCGGCTGATCGGCATGGCGGAGCGGGCGATCGAGCTGATGTGCCGGCGCGCGGTGTCCCGTACGGCGTTCGGCACGCCGCTCGCCCGGCAGGGTGTGGTGCAGAACTGGATCGCCGACGCGCGGGTGACCGTCGAGCAGCTGCGGCTGCTGGTGCTGAAGACGGCCTGGCTGATGGACACCGTCGGCAACCGGGGCGCCCACACCGAGATCCAGGCCATCAAGATCGCCACTCCGCGCGCGGTCGTCGGCATCCTCGACCGGGCGATCCAGCTGTACGGCGCGGGCGGGGTGAGCCAGGACTTCCCGCTGGCGGAGCTGTACGCCTCGGCGCGCACGCTGATGATCGCCGACGGCCCCGACGAGGTGCACCAGCGCTCGCTGGCACGGCGGGAGCTGAAGAAGTACCTGTAGGGCGGCGCGTACGGGTGTGGTGCGTACGCACGTGGTGCCTGCGCACGTGGTGCCTGCGCACGTGGTGCCTGCACACGTGGTGCCCGCACACGTGGTGCCCGCACACGTGGTGCCTGTGCACGTGGTGCGTACGGTGCGGGGCGGGCCGGGGTGAAACGGCCGCGGCGCACCCGCGCGTTCAGGGGCGCAGGGCGCGCAGCAGGAGGTCGGCGAGGTGGTCGGCGACCTCCTGGGGGCTCAGCGGGCCGTCGGGCCGGTACCAGGTCGACAGGTGGTGGACCGACCCGAAGTGGTAGTCGACCACCAGGTCTGCCGGGGTCGCCGTGGAGAAGACGCCCGACCGCTGGCCCTCCTCGACGAGCGCGCGGAAGCGCTCGTGGTAGCGCCGACGCTCGGCGCGCACCTGCTTGTTCTTCTCCGGGCTCAGATGGTGCATCGAGCGGAAGAAGATCGACGCGTCGTCGAGGTTCTCGATGGTGGTGACCACGACGTCGGCCGCCGCGCCCCGCAGCCGCTTCTCGATCGGCTCGTCGGCGCCGGCGAAGGAGTCGAGGCGCTCCTGCTGGACGCGCAGCACGCGCGCGTACACCTCGTGCAGGAGGTCGTCCTTGGAGCCGAAGTAGTGGTACAGCGCCCCCTTGGTCACGCCGGCCGCCTCGACGATCTCCTGCACGGAGGTGCGGTCGTAGCCCTGCTCGGCGAAGAGCCGGGTGGCGGCGGCGAGCAGCCGCTGCGGGACGGGCGTGCCGTCACCGTCCGTCGTCCTGGCCACTCTGCGGCCACCTGCCCTTCCGGATTTCCACTGCTGTCGAGCCGTCGTGCGCCCGGGAACGGAAGTCCCCGACGGAGGATCTTCCCACTTGCCGTCCCGGGCCGGTCGGGCAGGATCTCCGCCTGGCGCGGACATGCGCAGGCGGTCAGTCTCTCCTCGCAGTATGCGGCCAGATCGCCGGGGCCGGGGCGGGCGCCCGGACGGAGGCTGATGCACGCCCCGGCGGTCTCGCCGCGGCAGCCGCCGGGCCCTTCGGCCGCGGCCGCCTCGCGCACCGCCGGGCGGGTGCGGAGGACGTCGGACGGCCGTCGAGGCGGGCGAGGAAGGTGCGCCCGGGTGCCGCGGCGGCGACCCGGCGCACGGCGTGCGCCAGGGAGCCCTCCGGGGCGGCGGGGGCAAGCCGGGCGTCGGTGAGCCGGGCAGGCCGGGGCCCGGCCGCGTGCCGGGAGCCGGTCACCGGGCCTCCTCCCACCTGCGCTGGATGTGGTTCATGCCGGCCAGCCAGCGGTCGGGGGCGGCGGACCGCGCCGCGTAGTACCCGGCGACCTCGGGGTGCGGAAGGATGAGGAAGCGGTCCTCCTCCATGCCCTCGAACAGGGCGTCCGCCACGTCCTCGGGCGCGATCGCGGTGGGCCTGAGCACCAGGTCGCCGGCGCTGCCGGTGGCGTCGAGCATGTCGGTGCGCACCCCTTGCGGGCAGATGGCGTGGACCTTGAGCCCGCGGTGGCGGTAGGTCAGGGACAGGTACTCGGCGAAGGCGTACGCCCCGTGCTTGGTGACGGCGTAGGGGGCGGCGCCGATCATGGTGAGCAGCCCGGCGGCGGAGACCGTGGAGACGAAGCGTCCGCTGCCGCGCTCCAGCCAGGCCGGCAGGAGCGCGTGCGCGGCGCGGACGTGGGCCATGACGTTGACGTCCCAGGAGGCGGCCCACGCCCGCTCGTCGAGGGGCGCGCCGGCCTCCTCGTCCGCGAAGCCGACCCCGGCGTTGGCGCAGTAGACGTCGACGGTGCCGCCGAGCGCGTCGCGGGCCTCGGCGACGACCGCGGAGGCGTCCCCCGCGACGGCGACGGCTCCGATCTCGGCGGCGACGGCGGCGGCCTTCCGCGCGTCCAGGTCGTTGACGACGACCCGGGCCCCTTGCGCGGCGAAGCGGCGGGCCAGCGCGGCGCCGATGCCGCCCCCCGCCCCGGTCACGACCACTGCGGCACCCTGCACGGCTTCCACCCTCGGTCTCCTTCGCCTGCGACGCTGCTGCGACTCTGCTGCGCCGGCCAGACTAACCGGTCGGTATGTGCGGGGGAAGAGTGGCCGCGAAGGCCCGCCGCGCGGGGCGGGCCACGGGCGGCGGATGCCTTCCGCGCGGCCCGCGCGCGCCCTACCGTGCCCCCATGCGCCTCTCCAGACGATCACTCCTCGCAGCGACAACGGCGGCGGCATCCCTCCCCACCGCGGCGGCGGCGTCCACACCCCGCCCCCGGCTCCGCACCGGTTTCGAGCGGCTCGCGGCCGACGGCTACGCCGTCCTCGACGGCCGGAAGGCCGGCGTCGTCACCAACCCCACGGGCGTCACCCGCGACGTGCGGCACATCGTGGACGTGATGCACCCGGACGAGCGGGTGAACCTGACCGCGGTCTTCGGCCCCGAGCACGGCTTCCGCGGCACCGCCCAGGCGGGCGGCTCCGAGGGCCGCTACGACGACCCGGCCACCGGCCTGCCGGTCTACGACACCTACCTCAAGAGCGGCAAGGCCCTCGCCGACGTCTTCACCGCGTCCGGCGTCGACACGGTGGTCTTCGACATCCAGGACGTGGGCGCGCGCTTCTACACCTACATCTGGACGCTGTACGACTGCATGGAGGCGGCCCGGCTCGCCGGGAAGCGCTTCGTCGTGCTGGACCGGCCCAACCCGGTCACCGGCCGCTCCGCCCGAGGGCCCGTCCTGCACCGGGAGTTCGCGACCTTCGTCGGCCGGCAGCCGATCGCCCAGGCGCACGGCATGACGGTCGCGGAGCTGGCGCTGCTGTTCAACGCGGAGTTCCTGAGCGCGCCGGTGGAGCTGGAGACGGTGACGATGAGCGGCTGGCGGCGGTCGGAGTTCGACGACGCCTGGGGGCTGCCCTGGGTGCCGCCGAGCCCGAACATGCCCACCCCGGACACCGCCCTCGTGTACGCGGGCACCTGTCTGTTCGAGGGCACGAACCTCTCGGAGGGACGCGGCACCACGCGCCCGTTCGAACTGCTCGGCGCGGAGGGCGTCGACGGCGCCTGGGCGGCCGCGGCCAACGCGCTCGGGCTGCCGGGGGTGCGCTTCCGGGAGGCGTACTTCGCGCCCGCCTTCTCCAAGTTCCAGGGCAGGACGGTCGGCGGGGTGCAGATCCATGTGCACGACCGCGCCGCCTTCGACCCGGTCCGCACCGGGATCGGCCTGCTGGTCACCGCCAGGCGGACCTGGAGCGGCTTCGCCTGGCGCGCGGACGACTGGATCGACAAGCTCACCGGCTCCGGCAGGGTGCGCACGATGATCGACGCGGGCGCGGACACCGACGAGGTGGTGGCGGGCTGGCGGCAGGAGCTCGCGGCGTTCCGGCGGACCCGAAAGAAGTACCTGCTGTACACCTGAGCGAACCGGCTGCCGCGAGCACCGGGTATGGCCAATCCCGCCCGGCGGCAGGACGATACGGCCGTGCCGCACCGCGGCGGGCGCCTCGCGGGCCCGGCGGCGGTGGGCGTGCCCGCCTGCGGAAAGCGGGTCCTCGGGCGGCCGGTACACCGGCGCCACCGCGGCGGGCGCGGGTGGCCGCCGGAAAAGAAGGCGACAGAAGACCGGCAATCAGTACGCATACGGACGCGGTCTTCAGGAACCCGTGGGATCTGCCGGGAGTTCTCAGTCCGGTGGGAGCGCCGTGCGGGGCACGCAGCGGCACGGACGCTCCGGCCGACGCAAGGCCGCCGGGACGCCACCGGCGGTCTCGCCGTGAAGGAGGACGCACACACGTGAGCGTGAGGTCGGGGAGGCGCCAGGGACCGCCATGAGGGTCATCGGAAAACGAATGGAGCCGAATCGGTTGTCGATACGTCTATTCGTCAATGCCGCGCGAAGGGCGCGGCGACGCCGAAGTGACCGAAGTACAGGTGCAGGTGTGACGGAGGTGCAGGGCGATGGCCGGTTTCCGGAGTCTGGCGAGACAGGTGCGCGATCCGAGGTGCGATCTCGCGCTGAGGCGCTACTCGTTGCGGAAGTGCCTTGAGCGGTTCGCTCCCTACGGGCACAGGGCGACCTGGGACCACTTGTGCTCCCGGGCGGGATTCGGTCCTGAGGACCGGTCCCCCGATCCGGCGCGGCTCGTGGCCGCACTGGTGGAACTGGAAGAGGCGCGTTCGGTCTGGCTGGCCTACGAGGCCGGGTTCGCCGAGCGGCGCAAGAAGGAGAAGCACGACGGTCTGCGCAGGCCGGGCAGTGTGGACGACTGGCACCGGCTGACCTGGGGCGGGTTCGGAGTCGCCTGGTGCGACGACCCCCAGGTGCACCCGCGCGGGCCGATGGCCGACGTGCTGCGGCGGCTGATCACCGCGCTGGAGCGGGACCCGGGCTGCGCGTGCCCGGTGTGCGGCGGCCGGGCGCTCGTCTGGAAGTACGACCTGGCCCATGAGCCGTCGTCGGGCCCGGTCTGCACGGACTGCGGGATCGTGGTGCCGCGTCCGGTCCTCACACCGGAGGCGCTGGCGGCCGCGCGGCGCGGACGGCGGCTGCTCATGTCCGCCTGACTCCTGGCTGCTGTCCGTCCGACTGATGTCCGCCCCGTACGCCGGGGGTGCGCAGGGGATGCCGCGCCCCCTCCGGACGGCGGGAACCCCCACCCCATGATCCAGCCAAGATCCGGGCGGCGTGGGGACCGGCGGTCGGGCGGCGTGGGGACCGGCGGGGAACCCCGGGCCCGGCGTGCGGGCCACGGTCCGCCGGACCGGGCACCGGTCGGGCCCGTGCGCCCGGCGGACCGGCCCGCACCGCGAGGCACACCGGGCGGGCCGAGGATCGGTCAGCGTCGGTCACCGCCTGCCGTGCCGCTCCCCCGGCGCCGGCCTCCGCGTTCCACCAGCAGCCGGGAGCCCGTGCGCCGTTCGCCGAAGACGTCGTCGGGGTTGGACAGGACGCAGGAGTCCAGGGACAGGCAGCCGCAGCCGATGCAGTCGGTCAGATGGTCGCGCAGCCGGTTCAACTGCTGGATGCGCTCGTCGAGTTCGGAGCGCCACGCCGCGGACAGCCGCGCCCAGTCCTCGCGGGTGGGGGTGCGCTCCTCGGGGAGTTCGGCGAGCGCGTCGCGGATCGTGGCCAGCGGGATGCCGACGCGCTGGGCGGCCCGTACGAAGGCGACGCGGCGCAGGGTGTCGCGGGCGTAGCGGCGCTGGTTGCCGGTGGTGCGGCGGCTGCTGATCAGCCCCGTGGACTCGTAGAAGCGCAGGGCGGAGACGGCGGCGCCGCTGCGTGCGGCGAGCTGGCCGACCGTGAGTTCGTGGATGGTCTCGGGGATCTGGGGCACGCCGCAAAGCTACCCAGCGCGTCAGGGGGCGGCGTCCGTTGACAGGGGCTTCCCGAGCTAGCATTCTAAGCAGTCGCTTAGGACTTGCACTCCGGAGGCCGATCCGGGGGACGCGACGCGAGAGGCCGGGACATGGCAGAGCCGAGGATCTTCACGTCCGCCGACGACCTGCGGGCGGCGGTGGGCGAGCGACTGGGGTACACGGACTGGCTGGAGGTCGACCAGAAGCGGATCGACCTGTTCGCGGAGGCCACCGGCGACCATCAGTGGATCCACGTCGACCCGGAGAAGGCCGCCGCCGGCCCCTTCGGCACGACGATCGCCCACGGCTATCTCACCCTGTCGCTGCTGCCGCTCTTCGGTCCCCAGCTCATCAAGGTCGAGGGCGTGCGGATGGGAGTCAACTACGGGACGAACAAGGTGCGTTTCCCCGCCCCGGTGCCCGTCGGCTCCCGTGTGCGCGCGACGGCCGCCGTCACCGGTGTCGAGGACGTGAGCGGCGGTGTCCAGGTCAGCGTCGCCTTCACCGTGGAGCGCGAGGGCGGCGACAAGCCCGTGTGCGTCGCCGAGTCCGTCTCCCGGTACTACCTGTAGTCCGGCCGGGTCCGGCTCGCCGGGACGGGTGCGCGGCCCGGCGAGCCGGGGAAGGCGCCGCACTCCCCGCGCTCCGCTACGCCGCCCCCACCATCCGCAGCACCAGGTCGGCGTAGAGCGCGCCGACCTCGTCCGGCGTCCAGGGGCCGTCGACGTTGAACCAGCGGGCCACGTCGATGCACAGGGAGAGCACGGCGAGGGTGGTGCCCTTGACGTCGAGCACGTCGAAGTCGCCGGCCGCCACGCCCTCCTCGATGATCCCGCGCACCTCGGCGTCGCACTGCCGGCGCAGCGCGAGGATCTCGGCGCGGGCGTCGGGGCCGAGCGAGTCGAGTTCGTACTGCACGACGCGCGCGGTGGTCCGGCCGCCCGCGTGCCAGCGGACGAAGGAGCCGACCGCGTCGGCGAGCCGCTCGGCCGGGGTGCCCTCGCGCCGGGCCGCCGTGCGCAGGATGTCGAGCGCCTTGGCGTGGCCGATCCGGCTGATGCGGTGGAGCAGTTCTTCCTTGGTCTTGTAGTGGATGTAGAGCGCGGCCGGGCTCATGCCGGCGCGGCCCGCGATGTCACGGGTGGTGGTGGCGTGGTAGCCGCGCTCGGCGAACGCCTCGACGGCGGCGATCAGCAGCCTCCGGGCCGCGTCGGGCGTGACCTCGGCCCACGCCGGCGTCTCGCCGCCGGCCGTGTCCTGCGCCGTACTCATCGCTCACTCGCCCCTCTCGCCGACAGAGGGACCACCATACCGCCCAGGGTGAGCGGGCGCTTAGCGAGCGGACCGTCCGGAGGGGGCGGCGCTCCCCGTGCCGGCGGGCCCGGTCAGCGCCTCTCCAGTGCGGTGACCGGGAGGGTTCACCGGCTCGCGACGCCCGGCACGGCACCTCGCCGCGTGGTCGCCTCACCCGGGTACATCCGGTACGCGGACGAGTCTCCGCCTCGCGGGGCACCGCACCGGACGCCGGGAGCCTCCGGCGAACCCTCCCGGCCACAGCACCAGGGCCTGTTGCGAAAGTGGAGTTGTCGGACTGGACGTGCCCAGCGGCAGGTACCGTTTTCATGTCGGGCTCTGGGGGACCGCTACCCCTGGGGACTGTCAGTTGCAATCGGGAAGCTGCGCAGTGTCAGCGCAGTCGGCGGGGGCAGCGGTTTGTTGACCGGGTCGGCGCGGAACGACTGGAGCAGATAGGCCACCAGGCGCCGGGACGCTGCACCGTCATCCGGTAGAGCGGTCACCAGACCGCAGTGTGCCAACAGGACCACTGCGAGGTCGGAAGGGTGAAAATCGGACCGCAGCGCGCCCGACGCCTGGGCCCTGCGTACCAGAGTCGTGAAGTCCCGCTCGGCTCGTTGCCGGTACTGCGCGTGTTCCGAGGTGCTTTCCGGGAAGGCCGCGACGAACGCGGCCGGGAACCCGCGTTCCTCCCGTTGCAGAGCGCAGACCGTCTCGACCAGGTGCTGGAAGCCCTGCCACGGGTCAGGGACGGCCAGAGCCTCGGTGAGCGCCCGCGCGCAGGTCTCCATCTGCTGCGCGAACGCGCCTCTCACCAGGGCGTCCCGGGTCGGGAAGTGCCGGTACAGCGTCGCCACGCCGACCCCGGCCCGTCGGGCCACGGTCGCCATCGGGGCGTCGATCCCGTGCTCCGCAAAGACCGCACGGGCGGCGACGAGGACCCGCTCCCGGTTGCGCCGGGCGTCCGCCCGCACCCCGTCCCGGGCTGTGATCCGAGAGGATTCCGCCATCACTGTCTCTCGCTTCCGGTCCAAGTGGACGATTGCTTCCACTTATGAGCTTACGGTCGATGCCAGATCCCTGTACGGCCCCGGCGGCAAAGGCGGAACGATGAACCACCGCATGATGAAGGCAGTGCTCTACGACCGCTACGGCGGCCCCGATGTGCTCTACACGGGCCGCGTGCCGTGCCCCGAGCCGGCCCCCGGCGAGGTCCTTGTGAAGGTGCACGCGCTCAGCGTCAACGGCGGCGAACTGGCAGCCCGTGCCGGCCGCCTCCGCCTCCTGAGCGGCCGGAAATTCCCCAAGCGCGTCGGCATGGACTTCACCGGCGAGGTCGCCGCGCTGGGGGCCGGAGTCACACGGTTCGCGGCCGGCGACCGCGTATGGGGGGTCTTGGGCCGCACCTCCGGATTCGGCAGCGCCGCCGAGTACGTGACCGTACCCACCGAGCGGGTCGGCCGGCTCCCCGACGGCCTTGACCTGGTGGACGCCGCCGCACTGCCGGTGGCCACCACGGCCATCACCGCGCTGCGGGACAAAGCCGGGCTGCGCCCCGGCGAACGACTCCTCGTCCGGGGCGCGGCGGGCGGTGTCGGCAACGCCGCCGTCCAGCTCGGACGGGCGTACGGCGCAGAGGTCACGGCCCTGGCCCGCGCAGCCAACCTCGACTTCGTCCGCGGACGCGGCGCGCACCATGCCGTCGACCACCGGACCGTGCGGCCGGCGGAGTTGGGCCGCTTCGACGTGGTCGTGGACACCGCGGGGACCGACCTGCGGGCCTTCCGGCGCCTACTGAGTCCCGGCGGGCGCATGGTCACCATCGCCTTCGACCTGGAACGTCCCGCTGCGTCGCTCGGCTACCTCGCGGCCAGCACGGTCCACGGACACGGCCGGGTGCGCTTCTTCAGCGGCAACCCCACGCGGGCGGACTTCGACGACCTCGCCCGCCATGTGGTCGAGGGCAAGCTGAGCCCTGCGGTGGACTCGGTCTTCCCCCTGGAGGAGACAGCAGCGGCACACCAGGCGCTGGAGGCGGGCGGCGTCCAGGGCAAGTACGTGGTCAGGGTCGCGTAGGACGTCTGTGGAGGTGTTGATCACAGCCACTCGTTGATGGCAGCGATGAGGACGGTCGCCTCGTAGCGGACCGCTGGCTTGTCGTATCGCGTGGCGACGGCGCGATGCCTCTCGAGACGGTTGGTCGTAGACCCGGTTCCACGGTCCGTATTCGACGGGGACGTCCCGCCATGGAACTCCGGTCCGGACACGAAACCGTATGCCGTCGATCAGCTGCCGTCGAGGCCGGACGGGTGGCCGCCCCGTCCTGGCACCCTTCGGCGACAACGGCTCCAGCACCGTCCACCGCTCGTCCGTGGGATCTCCCCGACCCATGAACGACGATCATTCACAGGCCGAGATCCACTTTCGATCCACGGCCTAGGGGTGGTAGGAGGGCCGGGCCGCGTCCTGCTTGTCCCGGATCACCTTGGCGAGCGTGAACGCCGAGGTGACCAGGTACAGCACGGCGATCGCGAGGAACGCGCGCACCCAGGCGTCCGCGTTCAGCTTGAAGATGCCCACGCCGGTCGCGACCATGGCGACCGCGAAGGAGGCGACGGCCTGCCCGTGGAAGGCGGCGGTGTTCTGCTGCTTGCCCGATGCGTCACTCATGGGGACATCATTCGGCCGGCGCGGGCGGCGGCGCATCCGCCGAAGTACTCAGGCGGTACTCAGAACGCCGAAACCCCGGTCAGCGCCCGCCCGATGAGGAGTTTCTGGATCTGGCTGGTGCCCTCGTAGAGGGTCATCACCCGGGCGTCGCGCAGCAGTTTGCCCGCCGGGTACTCGTCGATGTAGCCGTAGCCGCCGAAGACCTGGAGGGCGTTGTTGGCGGCGCGCACGGCGGCCTCGGAGGCGAAGAGCTTGGCCTTGGAGGACTCGGTGGCGAAGGGCAGGCCGCGGTCGATCAGGTCCGCCACCCGCCAGGTCAGCAGCCGGGCCGCGTCCACGTCGACGGCGATGTCGCTGATCAGCTCCTGGACCAGCTGGTGATGGGCGATGGACCGGCCGAACTGCTCGCGCTCGCCCGCGTACCGCACGGCGGCGTCGAGCGCGGCCTGGGCGATGCCGACACAGCCCGCGGCGACCGACATCCGCCCCTTGGCCAGGGCCGACATCGCGATCGAGAAGCCCTTGCCCGGCTCGCCCAGCAGGGCCGAGGCGGGCACGCGCACGTCCTGGAGCACCAGCTCGGCGGTGGCCTGGCCGCGCAGGCCGAGCTTGCCGTGGACGGCACGGCGGCCCAGGCCGGGGGCGTCGGCGGGCACGAGGAAGGCGGAGACGCCCTTGTGGCCCGGCGCGTCGGTGGAGCGGGCGAAGAGCAGCACGACGTCGGCCCAGGTGCCGTTGGTGATGAACATCTTGGTGCCGCTGATGACGTAGTCGCCGCCGTCGCGCACGGCCCGGGTGGTGAGGTTGCCCGCGTCGGAGCCGGTGCCGGGCTCGGTGAGACCGAAGCAGCCGACCAGCCCGCCCGCGGTGAGCCCCGGCAGCCAGCGCCGCTTCTGCTCCTCGTCGCCCCAGGCGGCGACGGTCTTGGCGACCAGGCCGAGGGAGACGGAGACGATGCCGCGCACCGAGGAGTCGCCCCGCCCCAGCTCCTCGGTGACCAGGCAGTACGCGAGATGGTCGCCGCCGGAACCGCCGTACTCCTCGTCCACCGTGAGACCGAGGAAGCCGAGCGCGCCGAGCTTCCCGACGATCCCCCGGTCCACTTCCTCGGCACGGTCCCAGGCGACGGCGTGCGGAGTGATCTCGCGGTCCACGAAGTCCCGCGCGAGCCGGCGGACCGCGCTCTGCTCCTCGCTGAGCTCCAGGTTCATGGCGTATCACTCCCCTTTTAAATTAGCAGTGCTAGTTTAGCTGCGACAGCCCTACTATGTGCGCCATGGCCCGACCGCGCAAGCCCCTCCTCAGCTACGACCGCATCGTCGTGACGGCTCGCGGACTCGTGGACGCCGAGGGCCTGCCGGCCGTCTCCACCCGCCGGCTCGCCGCCGAGCTGGGCGTGAGCGGCCCCTCCCTCTACAACCACTTCCGCACCAAGGACGAGATCCTGGAGGCGGTCGCCGACTCGGTGAGCGCCCAGGTGGACCTGTCGATGTTCGACGACGTCCGGGACTGGCGCACCGCGCTGCACGACTGGGCGCTGTCGTACCGCAAGGCCCTGCGCGACCACCCCAACATCGTCCCCGTGCTGGCCCGCGGCCCCGGCCGCCGCCCGGCCGCGCTGCGGCTCGCCGACGCCGTCTACGGCGCGATGGTCGCGGCGGGCTGGCCCCCGGCGCAGGCCACGTCCATCGGCGCGCTGATGCGGTACTTCATCATGGG
The DNA here is from genome assembly GCF_000225525.1 of Streptomyces zinciresistens K42. Taxonomy (GTDB): domain Bacteria; phylum Actinomycetota; class Actinomycetes; order Streptomycetales; family Streptomycetaceae; genus Streptomyces; species Streptomyces zinciresistens. The sequence goes on from NZ_AGBF01000057.1 coordinate 14,530, forward strand.
CTCCGCCCTCGGCTCCTTCGCCGGCGGCTTCGTGGACGACGCGAGCGCCTACGACCCGGCCGACTACCCCCACCTCGGGCAGGCCCACCTCCTCGCCGACCAGCAGGAGAAGATCGACGAGCGGGCCTTCGAGACGGGCCTGACCGCCCTGCTGGACGGGCTGGCCGCGCAGTACGGGCGGGCGGACCGGGAGGCTGGCCGTACTGACCCGTGAGGTCGGGGACGCCGCCGGCGCCGGCCTGCCCCGACCGGACGGAGCGGCCGCGCCCTCTCGCCGGGGCGGCGGGCGCCGCGCCGGCCCGCGCTGGAGACGGGACGGTGCGTGCGGATCGGCTCCGAGCGCGCGGTGAAGGTCACCCGCGACGGCGAGCGCGCCCTGTCCGACCTGGTCGGCATCGAGGCCGCGGCGGCGCGCTGCACCGGGATGCCCGTGCGGTCCGGACCCGGCGGTCGGCCGGGCCGACCGCCGGGTCCGGCTAGAAGACGACCAGCGCCCGGCCGCCCCTGCCCGCCAGCATGTTCGCGAACGCCGCCGGGATGCCGTCGAGGCCGATGCGTTCCGTCACCAGCGCGCCCAGGTCCAGGCGGCCCGCGCGGACATGGGCGGCGAGCACCGGCAGGTCGCGCGCGGGATCGCTGTTGCCGTAGACGCAGCCGGACAGGGTGCGCCCCCAGTGGAAGATCTCCAGGGCGTTGAAGGTGACCCGCTGGTCCTTGCCGCCGATGCCGACGACCGTCGTACGGCCGCCGCGGCGGGTGGACTCCCAGGCGGCGCGGATCGTCGCGGCGCGGCCCACGCACTCGACGGCGGCGTCGACGCCCTGCCCGCCGGTGCGGGCGCGGATCTCGCGGGCGGTGTCCTCGGAGGCGACGACGTAGTCCGTGGCCCCGGCCGCGCGGGCCAGCCCCTCCTTCGCCGGGGAGACGTCGACGGCGACGATCTTCGAGGCCCCCGCGATCCGGGCCGCCTGAAGCGCGGCGAGGCCCACTCCCCCGGCGCCGTACACGGCGACCGTCTCGCCCTCGCGCACCCGGGCCGCGTGACGGACGGCGCCGTAGCCGGTGAGGACCGCGCAGCCGAGGAGGGCCGCGTCGGCGAGCGGGACGCCGTCGGGGGCGGGCAGGACGCAGGAGGCCGGGACGACGGTCTCCTCGGCGAACGCGGCCACGTTCAGCCCCGGGTGCAGTTCGGTGCCGTCCGCGGTCCGGGCGTGGACGGCGGCGGCGCCGTCGAGCGCGTTGGCGCACAGCCAGACCTCGCCGAGCGAGCAGGCATGGCAACGGCCGCAGGACGGGGCCCAGTTCAGGACCACACCGGCGCCGGGCGCGACATGGCCGACGCCCTCGCCGACCGCCACGACGGTGCCCGCGCCCTCGTGGCCGAGCACGGCCGGGACCGGCACGCGCAGGGTGCCGTCGGACAGGGACAGGTCGGAGTGGCAGACGCCGGCGGCGGCGAGCCGGACGCGGACCTGCCCGGGGCCGGGGTCGGGGAGTTCGATGCCGACGACCTCCAGGGGAGCGCCTACGGCGGGAAGGACGGCTGCGCGCACCACGGTGGGACTCCTCAGAACTGGAGGGACTTGGTCTGGAGGTACTCGGCGAGGCCGTGCGAACCGAGCTCGCGGCCGACGCCGGACTGCTTGTAACCGCCGAAGGGGGCAAGGGGGTTGAAGCGGCCGCCGTTGATGTCGACCTGACCGGTGTCCATCCGGCGGGCGAAGGCCACCGCCTCGGCCTCCTCGCCCGCCCAGACCGCGCCCGCGAGGCCGTAGACCGTGCCGTTGGCGATCCGCAGGGCGTCCTCCTCGTCCTCGTAGCGCAGGATCGACAGGACCGGGCCGAAGATCTCCTCCTGCGCGATCGTCATCGCGGGAGTGACGTCGGCGAAGACGGTCGGGCTGACGAACCAGCCCTTCTCGCGCGGCGCTTCGGGGCCGCCGGCCACCAGCCGCGCCCCCTCGGCCACGCCCTTCTCGATGTGGCCGACCACCCGTGCCCGCTGCTCGGCGCTGACCACCGGGCCGATGCGCTCGCGGTACTTGGCGGCGGCGGTCCTGGCCAGTTCCACGGCCTCGTCGTAGCGGTCGCGGTGGATCAGCATCCGGGTCCAGGCGCTGCACGTCTGGCCGGAGTTGGACATCACGTTGGCGACGCCGACGTTGACGGCCCTGGCCAGGTCGGCGCTCGGCAGGACGACGTTGGCGGACTTGCCGCCCAGTTCCAGGGCGACCTTCTTGACGGCCGCGCCGGCCACCGCGGCGATCCGCCGGCCGACGGCCGTGGAGCCGGTGAAGGAGACCAGATCGACGTCCGGGTGCTCGGCGAGCGCCTGCCCGGCGACCGGGCCGAACCCGGTGACCAGGTTGAAGACCCCCGCGGGGAAGCCCGCCTCGTGCACGGCCTCGGCGAAGAGCCGGGCGACCAGCGGGGTGTTCTCGGCCGGTTTGAGCACGACCGTGCAGCCCGCGGCGAGCGCCGGGGCGGCCTTGGCGACGATCTGGTGCAGGGGGTAGTTCCAGGGCGTGATCGCGCCGACGACGCCGACGGGCTCCAGCAGGACGGTCGAGTTGCCGACCTTCTCCTCGAAGGAGTACACCGCCGCCAGTTCGGCGTAGGAGCCGGCGACGGCGATCGGCAGGGCGGCGTGCACCGCCCGGGAGAGCTGCGGAGGGGCGCCGAGCTCCGCGGTGACCGTCTCGGCGATCTCGTCCCGGCGGGCGTCGAGGGCGTCGCGCAGCGCCCCGAGCCGTGCGGCGCGCTCGGCGGGCGGGGTCGCGGCCCAGGCCCGCAGGGCGGCGCGGGCGGCCCGCACGGCGGAGTCGACGTCGGCGGCGGTACCGGCCGGGACCCGGCCGATGACCTGTTCGTCGGCCGGGTTCACCACCTCGATGACGTCCTCGCCCGCGGCGGGCCGCCAGGCGCCGTCGATGTACATGCCCTCGTGTGCCTTCATCGCGCTTCCTCCCGGGCGGGCCGCTCGTCGACCGGCTGCCGTCGTCGGGGTCCCGCTGTGGTGGGCCGGTGTGCCGGGGCCCGTGCGGTCAGCCGGTGCGGTGCTCCGGCTGTGGTGTGCCGGTTCATAAACTAGCGGCGATAGTTTTCCGGCGCCAGGGATCGCGGGCACCGGCCGCCCTGATGACGGCGGGAACCGGCGGCCGGACCGCCGGGCCCGGCCCGAGTCCGCCGCGCCGGCCGCCTCACTCGTCCAGGTCCGGCAGCCGCGCCGGGGCCGGGCAGATCCGCTCACCGTGCTGGTCGAACACCAGGAGATGGGCGAGGTCGACGAGCAGCGGAACCTGCATCCCCTTGCGCAGCCGCAGGTCGGGCGCGGTGCGCACGATGAGGTCGCCGGGGAGGCGGCCCTCGGGGGGTGCCGTGTCGGCGCGCGGGGGGTCCAGCGTCGCCACCGGCCCGGTGCGCGGGGCACCCGCCCGGCCGCGGAGCCGGTCCAGCACCCTGCCCGGTTCACGGCGGCGGCGCCGGGCCTGCGGCACGGGCCGGGGCGCCTCCAACCGGGGGACGACGGCCGGGCGCGAGCCGGTGTTGAAATGGACGAGGCTCTCGTGGCCCTGGAACTCCACGTGCTCGACCAGGCCGGTGATGTGCGTCTCGCCGGGCCGGGCCTCGCTCCGCTCGGCGATCCGCACGGCCTCCGAGCGCAGGCCCACGATGACCTCGCGCCCCTGCTGGACGCGGAGCAACTGGTGGTCGAGGGACAGGGGTTCGGGCAGCCGCAGGTACTGCTTGCCGAGGCTGACGGTCATCGCCCCGTCGAGCGGCGCCCGTACGAGGCCGCGCAGGAGGTTGATGCGCGGGACGCCGACGAAGGCGGCGACGAAGACGTTGCGGGGCAGCGCGTACACCGCGCGCGGGGCGCCGACCTGCTGGAGGACCCCGCCGCGCAGGACGGCCACCCGGTCGCCGAGCGACATCGCCTCGGCCTGGTCATGGGTGACGTACACGGTGGTGACGCCCAGGTCGCGGGTGAGTCCGGAGATCTCGGCGCGCAGATGGTTGCGGAGCTTGGCGTCGAGGTTGGACAGCGGCTCGTCCATCAGGAACGCGGAGGGGCGGCGGGCGAGGGCGCGGCCCATGGCGACGCGCTGGCGCTCGCCGCCGGAGAGCTGGCCGGGGAAGCGGTGCAGGAGGTCCTCGATGCCCAGCAGCCGGGCGGTGGCGTCGACCCGCGGCGCCGGGTCGGTGCCGGGCGACTCGATGCGCAGCGGGAAGCCGATGTTGTCGCGGCCGGTCATGCTCGGATAGAGGGCGAAGTTCTGGAAGACCATCGCCATGCGCCGCTCGGCGGGCAGCAGTTGGCCGGCGGGCTCGCCGTCGAGCAGCAGTCGCCCCTCGTCGATCTCCTCCAGGCCGGCGATCATCCGGAGCACGGTGGACTTTCCGCAGCCGGAGGGCCCGAGGAGGACGAGGAACTCGCCCGGTTCGATGTCGAGCGAGAGCCGGTCCACGACGCGCACTCCGCGCGTGTACGACTTGCTGACGTCCTGAAGAGAGATGGCGCGTGTCATGACGGTGCCCCCGGGGGCCTGCTCTGCTCCCTGACGCCCCGCGCGGGTCGTGCGGGGCGTGTGCGTCACGGAAGCTAACGGAATGTGTGCGGCCGGGGGAAGGGAACGGGCGGGATCGGACGGCGCCGTCCGAGGGGTGAGAAGCGGGGAGGCGGTGCCACCCGGCACAGGAGGGGGACCGGGGTCGTGCCGCCCGGCCGGCGGGCGGGGCCGGAGGTCGTGCCGCCCGGCCGGCGGGCGGTGTCCGGATCGTGCCGCCCGGCCGGGCGGGAGGGCGGACGGCCGGATTCAGCGCGTGCCGGGCGCGGGCGGCTCACGGGTCGCCGTGAGGTGGGCGAAGACGACGACGTTGCCGGAGTAGCCGGTCCTGCGGTCGTAGGTGCCGCCGCAGGTGATCAGCCGCAGTTCCGGCCGGTTGCGCGTGCCGTACACCAGCCGGTTGGGGAACTTGTCCTTCTCGAAGGTCTTGACCGCGTCGACCGTGTAGACGGCGGTACGGCCGTCGGCGCGGCGGACCTCGACACGGCGGCCGCGCTTCAGTTCGCCGAGGCCCCGGTAGACGGCCGGGCCGGTGGCGGTGTCGAGGTGCCCCACGGTGACGGCGGTGCCCTGCTCACCGGGGGACGGCCCGTCCGCGAACCAGCCGGCCAGCTTGGGCTTGTCCCCCGGGGGCGCGGGCAGCCGGCGCGCGCCGTCGAGGCGCAGATCGACGAGTTCGGCGTTCACACCGATGTAGGGGATGACGATGCGGGTCGCCCGGGAACGGTCCAGGGGGCGGGGTCCGGCGGGCCGCCCGGCGGCCTTCGACGGGCGGACCGGCGTACGGGAGGGCGGTGCCGGGGTGGCCGCCGGCGGGGCCGGGGGTGTCGCCCCGGGCCGGGCCGAGGGACTGGCCGCGGGGCCCGGGGCGCCGGGGCGGGAGTCGGTCATGCCGGAACCGGCGCCCGCGGCACGGACGCCGGGGGCCTCGGAGGCCCCGGGGTCCGGCGCGGCGACGCCGGGCCCGGGGTCCTCACGATGGCTCAGCCGGTCGGCGCCCACCACCAGCACGGCGGCGAGGACCGCCGTCCTCGCCAGGCGGTAGGCGCGCCTCCGGTACCAGGGCCTGCGTCGTCTACGCACCGTGCGAACGGCGACGGAGCCGGAACCACATCACCCCGCCCACCGCGGTCAGACCGACGGCGGCCGCGCCGGCGACCGTGGTGAACGCCTCGCCGCGGGCGATGCCCCCGCCGCCGGCCGGCGGACCGCCCTGCGGGGCGGGCGACGGCGTCGACATCGAGGAGCGGCAGTCGACGGTGAAGGTCTTCTCCCGGTTCGGGGCGGTGGCTCCGGTGAAGTTCCAGGTGAGCCGGTAGCGCCCGTCCGGCAGGGTGAGGTCCTCGGTGTGGCCGGCGCCCGTCCCGGCCGGGAGGTTGAGGGTGCCGTTGAGCGTGGCCCCGCTCGGGATGGCGGGCTCGGTCACGATGTTCCAGGTGACGGCCGTGACGGTCTCGAAGTTCGCCGCGTCGAGGTAGAACCGGCAGACCCTCGGCTCGTCGATCGCGTCACCGTAGGGCGTGCGGGCGACCCCGTCCCACGGTGCCGTGTGGACCTTGAGGGTGCCGTTGTCCCCGGGCGCCATCGGCGCGGCGCCCGCCGTCGGCAGCCCGGAGAGCGGCGTGAGCGCGGCGGTGAGCGCCGTGACGGCGGCGATGCGCACTCCTGCGCGGCGTGGAAGCGTGGTGGGCATACGAGTCCTCCGAGTCAGACGATTTTCGTACAAATCGCTCTTCGTCTGACTCTCTTTCACATACGCCCCTCCTGTCGTGCAAGCAGCGCCTTACGGCCCATCAGATACCACTCTTTCGACGCAAGATCGTCCTGGACCGGCGTCGCTCACGGGCCTCGCCGGTCTGCCCGGCCGGCTTGGCGGGGGCGCGCAGCGCCGTTCCCGCCGAGAGCAGCAGCAGGCCGCCCAGCATCACGAACGGCGCGGCGACGCCCGCCACGCCCGCGACCAGGCCCGCGGACGCGGGCGCGGCGACCTGGCCGAGGCGGTTGCCGGTCAGCCGCAGGGCGAGGGCGGTGGAGCGCGCGCCCTCGGGGGCGGCCTGGACGACCGTCGTCATCGACAGCGGCTGGCCCACGCCGAGGCAGAAGCCGAGCGCCCCGAGTGTCACCGCGAGCGCCCAGACCGGCACCGGCACCGCGATGCCCGCGCACAGCAGGGCGGCCAGCAGGCAGGTGACGGTGAGCAGCGGGGTGCGGCCGAGCAGCCGCAGCAGGGGCGTCAGGACCAGGCGGCAGGCGATGGTGGCCGCGGCGCGCAGGCTCAGCAGCAGGCCGATCACGGACGGCGCGATGCCCCGCTGCTCGCCGACCACCGGCAGGTAGGCGGTGAGGACGTCGGTCGCCGAGAGCACGGCGAGGCTGATGAAGATGCCCCCGGGAACGCCGCGGGCGCGCAGGATGCTCCCGACCGGGACGCGCGCGGCCGACTTCGCGCGGGAGTCGGCCGTCGCGGGGCGCTCTATGCGCCACAGCGAGGTGAGCGCGACGGCGCAGCCCGCGCCCGCCACGAGCAGGGCGAGTGCGCTGGCGCGCGCCATGTCCGGACCGCCGATCAGCGCGCCCGCCGCGACCGGGCCGATGAGCTGGCCGAGGGAGGCGCCGATGGTGAAGTGGCCGAAGTTGCGGTCCTGTTCGTGCGGGGCGGACTGCCGGGCGACCAGCGACTGGGCGCCGATCACGAAGCAGAGGTGGCCGAGGCCCATCACCCCGCTCCAGACCGCCATCGCCCACAGGGTGCCCGCGAGGCCGCTCAGGGCGCAGCCGCCCGCGATCAGCACGACGCCGACCGGCAGCAGCGGCGCACAGCGCCCGTGGTCGGTACGGCGGCCCAGCGGGACGGCGGCGAACAGGGGGAGCAGGGCGTACACACCCGCGATGACGCCGATCGCCCGCTCGTCGGCGCCCAGCGCGAGCGCCCGGTAGGACACCGCGGGCCGGGCCATCGACACCGCCGCCTGCGCGAAGCTGAAGGCGATGACGAGGCGGAGCAGCCAGCCGCGGTACCCACCGGGCGCCATGAACGTTTCCTCCTTGTTCCGGGTGCCGGGTTCCCGGCCGCCGGGCGGTCAGATGATGCCGAACAGCATGCCCGCCGCGAGGATGACGAGACAGGTCAGGGCGGCCCACTTGACGACGAACTTCGTGTGGTCGCCGAACTCGACCTTCGCCATGCCCACGAGCACGTACACGGCCGGGACGAGCGGGCTCGACATGTGCAGCGGCTGGCCGACGAGGGAGGCGCGGGCCATCTCCAGCGGGGTGACGCCGTGCGCCGCGCCGGCCTCGGCGAGGACGGGCAGGACACCGAAGTAGAAGCCGTCGTTGGACATGAAGTACGTGAGCGGCAGGCTCAGCAGTCCGGTGACCAGGGCCATGTGCGGGCCCATGCCGCTCGGGATGACGTCGACCATCCACTTGGCCATGCTGTCGACCATGCCGGTGCCCTGGAGCACTCCGGTGAAGACGGCGGCGGCGAAGACCATGCCGGAGACGTTCAGGACGTTGTCGGCGTGGGCGGCGAGGCGGGCCTTCTGGTCCGGGATGTGCGGGAAGTTCACGGTGAGCACGAGCGCGGCGCCGAGCAGGAACAGCACCGGGATCGGCAGCCACTCCATGATCATGGCGGTGAGCAGGGCGACCGTGGTGAGCGCGTTGAACCAGTACAGCTTGGGGCGCAGGGTGGCCCGGTTCGGGTCGAGGGCCCGGAAGCGCTCGTCCTCCTCCTCGGCGTCCTCGGCGTCCTCGGCGCCGTGCGCGCCCCCGGGGCCGTGCTCGGCGTCGGTGCCGGAGCCGGAGCCGGCCGTCCTGGCCGTCTTGGCCGCACCGGAGCCGCCGGAGCCGCCGGCGCCCACGAGGACCGTCTCGGTCTCCTTCTCCTCGGCCTTCTCGCCCACCAGGGCCTGGTCGAGGGTGAGCACGCCGAGGCGCTTGCGCTCGCGCAGGCCGAGGAAGTACGCCATGACGAACACGGCCAGCAGACCGACGGCCAGGGCCGGGATCATCGGCACGAAGATGTCGCTGGCGTCGAGCTTGAGCGCGGTGGCGGCACGGGCGGTCGGGCCGCCCCAGGGCAGCGTGTTCATCACGCCGTTGGCCATCGCCGCGACGCCCGTCATCACGACGAGGCTCATCTTCAGGCGCTTGTAGAGCGGGTACATCGCCGAGACCGTGATCATGAAGGTCGTCGAGCCGTCGCCGTCGAGCGAGACGATCGCGGCGAGGATCGCCGTGCCGACGACCACGCGCATCGGGTCGGCCTTGCAGAACTTCAGGATGCCCCGAACGATCGGGTCGAAGAGGCCGACGTCGATCATCACACCGAAGTAGACGATCGCGAACATGAGCATCGCCGCGGTGGGCGCGAGACTGGTGACGCCTTCGATGACGTAGTCACCGAGCTTTGCGCCCTTTCCGACGAACACACAGAACAGTGCCGGAATCAGTACGAGCGCCGCGATCGGCGACATCTTCTTCATCATGATCAGGACCAGGAAGGTCGCGATCATGGCGAAGCCGAGGATGGTCAGCATGAGTGGATACCTAACGTTCGCCCTTGAACATCCCGCGAGGGCCGGGGGTGCGACGACGTTAGGTCCCGCCGAGCGGAGTTAACAAGACGTTGACATGAGAGCAATAAGCGCAAAACTCCAGGTCAGAGCTTTGCTCAGGTCAGCGGCGTGATCGGGGGCGCCAGCGGGACGACCTCGACGGGCACTCCGTTGAGCACCGCGTTGCCCGAGAGCGGGTCGAGCAGGCTGCCGTCGAGGAGCTGGTTGACGTTGACGCCGGGGTCGGTGGCGGCGTGGCCGAGGCGGGTGCCGGGGCGGTCGTGGCCCCAGCCGTGGGGCAGGCTCACCACCCCGGGGCGGACGCCGTCGGTGACCTCGGCGGGGGCGCTGACCTCTCCCCCGGCGCCCTTGAGGCGGACGGCCGCGCCGTGCCGTACACCGAGCCGTGCGGCGTCCTCGGGGTGGATCTGCAGGGTGCAGCGGTTGGAACCGCCGGTCAGGGCGGGCACGTTGTGCATCCAGCTGTTGTTGGAGCGCAGATGGCGGCGGCCGACGAGGACGAGCCCGGCGGGGCGCTCCCGCAGTGCCGCGCGCAGCCGGGGCAGATCGCCGGCGAGGGGGCCGGGCAGCAGCTCCACCTTGCCGCTGGCGGTCTTCAGCGGCTGCGGCAGGCGGGGCTTCAGCGGTCCGAGGTCGATGCCGTGCGGACGGGCGAGCAGCCTGTCGAGGCTCAGCCCGTCGGGGCGTACGCCGAAGCCGTCGCCGTAGGGGCCGAGGCGCAGCATCATGTCGAGGCGGCGCTCGGGGCCGTTCACTCCGGTGAGGCGCGCGGCGAGGTCCTTCGGGTCGCGGCCGTGCACCGGGGAGTGCGGCTCCTTCACCGCCTTGCCGAGGGTCTGGTCGAGGACCGTCGCGTCCACGGCGGCGGGGTCGGCGCCGTGCATGCCGGTCGCGGCCAGGACCAGCCTCGCCAGGATCTCGGTCTCGGCCATGCGGCCGGGCTCCAGCGGGACCGGGGGGCGGGTGTAGCGGACCTGGTTGCGCACGGCGAGGGCGTTGAACGCGAAGTCGTGGTGCGGGCTCTGCGACGGCGGGGGCGGCGGCAGCACGACATGGGCGTGGCGGGAGGTCTCGTTGAGGTACGGATCGACGCTGACCATGAAGTCCAGGGAGCCGAGGGCCTTGTCGAGGCGGTCGCCGTCGGGGGCCGACAGGACCGGGTTGGAGGCGACGGCCACGAGGGCGCGGATCGGTTCGCCCGTGTCGGTGGCGGTGTCGATCTCCTCGGCGAGCGCGGACAGCGGCAGCTCGCCCTTGGCCTCGGGGTGCCGGCTCACCCGGGAGTGCCAGCGCCCGAGGGCGAAGCCGCGGCCGGGGCCGGCGGGGCGGGGCGTCCTGTCGGTGGCGGCCTGCGGGAAGAGGGCGCCGCCGGGGCGGTCGAGGTTGCCGGTGAGGACGTTGAGGACGTCGACGAGCCAGCTGGCGAGGGTGCCGTGGGCGACGGTGCAGCTGCCGATGCGCGCGTAGACGGCGGCGGTGGGGGCGGCGGCCAGTTCGCGGGCCAGGGCGCGGATCGTGGCCGGGTCCACGTCGCAGGCGCCGGCGACGGCCTCGGGGGTGAAGTCGGCCATCTCCGCGCGGAGTTCCGCGACCCCCTGGACGTGCGGCGCGAGCTCACCGAGGGCGACCAGGTCCTCCGCGAAGAGCACGGACGCCATCGCCGCCAGCAGCAGCGCGTCGGCGCCCGGCCGGATCGCGACGTGCCGGTCGGCGAGCCGGGCGGTGCGGGTGCGGCGGGGGTCGACGACGGTGAGGGTGCCGCCGCGGGCCCTGAGCGCCTTCAGCCTGCCGGGGAAGTCGGGCGCGGTGCACAGGCTCCCGTTGGACTCCAGGGGGTTGGCGCCGATCAGCAGCAGGTGGTCGGTGCGGTCGAGGTCGGGGACGGGGATCGCGTGGGCGTCGCCGAAGAGCAGTCCGCTGGAGACGTGCTTGGGCATCTGGTCGACCGTGGAGGCGGTGAACAGGCTGCGGGTGCGCAGGCCGGCGATCAGGACCGGCGGATACAGCGCGCCGGCCACGGTGTGCACGTTGGGGTTGCCGAGCACGACGCCGACCGCGTGCGGTCCGTACCGCTCGACGACGGGCCGGATGCCGGCGGCGACGGCGTCGAACGCCTCCTCCCAGGTGGCCTCCCGCAGCTCGCCGTCGCGGCGCACGAGCGGGGCGCGCAGCCGGTCGGGGTCGCCGTCGACGGCCCCGAAGGACGCGCCCTTCGGGCAGATGAACCCCTTGCTGAACACGTCGTCCCGGTCGCCCCGGGCTCCGGTGACCTCGGTCCCCTCGATGGTGAGGGTGAGGCCGCAGGTGGCTTCGCACAGGGGGCAGATGCGCAGGGCGGTGCGGGACACGGGTCCTCCCGGGGTGGCGGCCGCGGTGGCGCGGTTCACGGCACCGAGCATACCGACCGGTACGCATGGTGGGGAGCCCCCGCGGGGGACGGGACCGCGCGGGCGGCGCCGGCCGCCCGGGGGCTCAGTCCAGCACCCGGGCCAGATACGCCCGCAGCATCTCCCGCGCCTCCCCGATGATCCGCTCGTCCCCCTCGGGGACCATCCGGAAGGCGAGGTGGACGAGGGTGTCGGCGGTCTCCACGGCGACGAGGAAGACGCGGCGCAGCTCCTCGTCGGGCTCGCGGCCGAGATAACCGGAGAGCAGGTCGGTGAGGCGGTCGGCGACGCGGTGGTTGGGCCCGCCGCGGGTGCCGACGGGGATCTGGTTGCCGAAGTCGACCAGCGAGAAGCCGGGCGCGGTGCGCTTCATGGCGATGTACTCGTCGAGCACGGCGTCCATCGCCGCGCGCCAGCCGCCGTCGCCCGCCTGCGGCAGCCGCTCGGTCACCCGGGTCGCGTACCGGTCGAGGTTGCGCTGGGCCAGGGCGTCGGCCATCTGCCGCTTGTTGCCGAAGAAGCGGTAGACCGAGCCGATGGGCACACCGGCGCGCTCGGCGACGGCCCTGGTGCTCAGGTCGTCGTAGCCGACCTCGTCGAGCAGGGCGGCGCAGGCGTCGAGGATCCTGGTGAGCCGTTCGGCGCTGCGCCGCTGGACCGGGGCGCGGCGAAGCGATGCGGGATGGGGCACGCCGCTCATGATGCCTCTCCGGCCCGCCCCGGCGCACAGCGGCCCCCGGGCGGGGCGCAGGTCCCGGACGCGCCTCCGGAGCCCCGCGGCGGGGCGCCCTCGCCCGCCTGCGACGCCGTGACGTCGGCCGTGCTCTGCACGGGGTCGGCGTCCACCGCCCACACGGTGCCGTCGTCGGCGTAGAGCCGGACGGTGACCTGGTGCGTGCCGCGCGGGACGAGGGAGGCCGGGAGGCGGTAGGCGGGGGCGCGCAGTTCGGTGACCGGGCGGCCGTCCACGAAGAGGCGGGCGGTGCCCCGTCCCGCGACGGCGCGCGGCTCGGCGTCCGCGGGCGAGAACCGGAAGCGGCGCACGGTCAGGCGTACGTCCCAGGTGCCGCCGCCGCCACGGGGGTCCGGCTGGACCTCGATGCCGACCTCGGGCGCGTCGCGCGCGGCCACCTCGCGGTAGCGCCTGCCCTGGTCGTCGGTGTCGTCGAGGACCTTGCCGGCCGGCGCGGCCGGCGCCTCCTCGGCCCGGCCGCGCGCGTCGTCGGTGCCGCAGCCCACGGATCCGGCCAGCACCAGGACGCAGACCGCGGACGCGCCCAGAAGGTTCCGTGTCCACGACATGTTCGGAGACTAGAACAGCGGTCCGACACCCGGATCCCCCTTGAGTCGGGTTCGCGTAGTCCTCCGTGAGGAGTCCGGCCGCTCTCTTGCGCAACGGAAATCGCAATCCTACGGTAAAGCATAGGAATCAGATCTCAAGGAGCGATCATGAGCGATGGGGCCACCTCCCGCGCGGGCGTGTCCGGTCTCGCGGAGGCGCGGAAGGCCGCGGAAGGGCTGACCTACCTCTCCGGCTTCGGCAACGAACACAGCTCGGAGGCGGTACCGGGCGCCCTGCCGCACGGCCGCAACGCACCCCAGCGCGCGCCGCTGGGCCTGTACGCGGAGCAGTTGAGCGGTTCGGCGTTCACCGAGCCCAGGGCGCACAACCGCCGCTCCTGGCTGTACCGCATCAGGCCCTCGGCCGCGCATCCGGCGTTCACCCGCGCGGACAACGGCGCGATCCGTACGGCCCCCTTCGCCGAGTCGGTGCCCGACCCGAACCGGCTGCGCTGGAACCCGCTGCCCGAGCCCGCCCCCGGCACCGACTTCCTCGCCGGGCTGTGGACCCTCGGCGGCAACGGCGACGCCGCCCGGCGCACCGGCATGGCCGTGCACCTCTACCACGCCAACGCCTCGATGGACCGCGTCCTCAGCGACGCCGACGGCGAGCTGCTGATCGTGCCCGAGCGCGGCGGGCTGCTGCTGCGCACCGAGTTCGGGCTCCTCCATGTGGAGCCGGGACATGTGGCGCTGATCCCCCGTGGGGTGCGCTTCCGTGTGGAGCTGCTGGAGGACTCGGCCCGGGGCTATGTGTGCGAGAACTATGGGGCGCCCTTCCACCTCCCCGACCTGGGCCCGATCGGCGCCAACGGACTCGCCAACGCACGGGACTTCCTGGCGCCGGTCGCCGCGTACGAGGACGTGGAGGGGCCGGTGGAGGTGGTCAACAAGTTCTGCGGCAACCTCTGGACGGCGACCTACGCGCACTCCCCGCTCGACGTGGTCGCCTGGCACGGCACCCATGTGCCCTACCTCTACGACCTGCGCCGGTTCAATGTGCTCGGCACCATCTCCTACGACCATCCCGACCCGTCGATCTTCACGGTGCTGACGTCCCCGTCGGACACCCCGGGCCTCGCCGGCGTCGACTTCGTGGTGTTCGCCCCGCGCTGGCTGGTCGGCGAGGACACCTTCCGGCCGCCGTACTTCCACCGCAACGTGATGAGCGAGTACATGGGGCTGGTCGAGGGCGCCTACGACGCCAAGGCCGAGGGGTTCGTGCCGGGTGGCGGCTCGCTGCACAACATGATGTCGGCGCACGGCCCGGACCGGGAGACGTTCGACCGCGCGAGCGCGGCCGAGCTGAGGCCGCAGAAGGTCGACGACGGCCTGGCGTTCATGTTCGAGACCCGCTGGCCGGTGACGCTGACCGCGCAGGCGGCGGGCGCCGGCCATCTGCAACAGCGCTACGACGACGTCTGGCAGGGACTGGAGCGCCACTTCCGCCCATTGCACTGACCGCGCCGCGAAAGGTACGGATAGCCGGTGACCTCCTTCGCCCCGGACTCCATCGTCCTGAACCGCAAGCTGCCGCTCTGGTACCAGGTCTCGCAGTCGCTGCGCGCCTCGATACTGGGCCGCCGACCGCAGGACCCGCTGCGGCTGCCCACCGAGGAGCAGTTGGCGGAGCACTACGGCGTGAGCGTGCTGACCATGCGGCAGGCGCTGAAGGAGCTGGAGGACGAGGGTCTGATCACGCGCCGTCGCAGGCGCGGCACGTTCATCGAGCCGGACGCCCGCCGGGGCGCCCCCGTGCGGCTGCTCGGCTCGGTGGACGCGATCGTGGCCCAGCAGTCCGGCATGGCGACCGAACTGCTGGACCACGGCAGACGGCCGGTGCCCGCCGAGGTCGCCGAGCACTTCCCGGACCTCGACGAGGTGGCCGTGTACCACCGCCTGCGCAGTGACGAGAAGAGCGGCGAGCCGACCAATCACGCCCGCAACTACGTCCGCCCCGAACTCGCCGCCCGCATCGACCTGGACGACCTCGTGCGCTGGCCGATGACCAAGGTGCTGCGGGACGTCGTCGGGGCGGACATCAGCCGCATCACGGACACCGTGGAGGCCCGGCTCGCGGACCCGGAGACGGCGAGGCTGCTCCGGGTCCCGCTGCTGAGCCCGATCCTGCACTACACGGGTGTGACGTACGACGCGGCCGGGCGGGTGCTGGACGCGGCGGTCATCCACTACCGGGGCGACCGCTTCTCCTTCACGGTGACCCTGGAGGCGACCTGACCCCCGCGGCGCGGGCACCCCGTACGATGCCGAGCGTGACGCACGACGACGCTCCGCCGCTGGCGGACCTCATGCCGTGGTCCGTCGCACCGCCCAGGCTCGGCCGGGGGTGGCCGGCGGGCCCCGACGCGGCGTCCCTGAAGGCCCGCTGGGACGCTTTCGTCAAGGCGGAGGGCCCTGACCGGGAGGCCCTGCTGGAGCCGACCCGCTCCCGCACCCTGCACTCCGCGGTCGGGCGGCTGCCCGGCGGTCGCGCCGGGACGGAGAAGCTGGTCCGCGCCTCGGGTCCCTGCCCGGAGCCGGTGCGCGTCCTGCACGCCCCCTTCGACGAGCAGTGGCTGATCCCCGACCACCGGCTGATCGACGCGGCCCGCCCGGAGCTGTGGCGGGTCGCAGACGAGCAGCAGGTCTTCGTGCTGGAGACGCCGGAGTCCGGCCTGCTGGCGACCTCCGCGCTCCCGCTGGTCCGGCCGGGCCGCGTCCGCCCGCTGTACCGCCGCCCGTGCGGTGAGGAACCCAACCTGGCGCCCGGCCTCGTGGAGCACCTGCGGGACCGGCTCGGCGGGCCGGTCGAGCCGCTGGACCTCCTGGCCTGGACGCTCGCCGCGGTACGCCCCGACCTCACCGTCCCGCTCACCGCGGACCCGGAACTCTGGGCGCGCGGCGTGGAGTCGGGCCGTCGCGCCCTGTGGCTGATGCGCCGCGACGGCGACCGCCCGAAGCTGCCCGGCGGCCGCCGCCCGTACGTCCGCGCGCCGCTCCCCGCCCGCCCGCTCACGCTGGACTACGACCGCGACGGGGAGGCCCTGCTGCTGGACGGGGGCCGCATCTCACCGGTCCCGCCGCAGGTGTGGGAGTACGAGGTGGCGGGCGTGAGGGTCCTGGAGCAGTGGTTCACCGCCCGTGTCACGGAGCCCGAGCCCGGCACCCTGGCCGCGATCCGCCCGCGGGCCTGGCCGCAGGCGTGGACGTCGGAGCTCCTGGAACTGATCGCGGTCCTGGCCCTGCTGGCGGAACTCCGGCCGCTGGACGCGGAGTCGGCGCCGGCCGTCACCGCGACGGACCTGCGCAGGGCGGGCGTCCTGCCGCCCCCGGAGCCGACACGCCGCCCGGCCTCGGTCCTGGACCACCACGAGGAGGGGCCGGAGGGCCAGTTCGCGTTGATCTGAACCGATCTGGGGCGCCAGTGCTGCGACCGGGAAGGTTCACCGGCTCGCGACGCCCGGCACGTCCCCGGAGCTCTGCGGGCAGGAGGGGCCCCGGGCGGCGCTGTCGCCTCACCGAGTACGTCCGGGTACGCGGGTGACGCTCCGCCTTGCGAGACACCGCACCGGACGCCGCGGGCCTGCGGCAGACCTGCCCGGCCAGGGGGCGCCGAGTGGCGCGGGGCGGGCGATCACCCCGCCCGCACTTCGGCGGGGCGGGGACTGACACCCCGGGTGGGGAGATCCGGGGTTCATGGGGCCGTCTCGTCGGCGTCCGTGCGCGGCGGGGGCGTTGCGCGGGGGACGCGGGCCGGTGAGCGAGACGGGAGGGTGGACCGGGGGGCGTGCCCGCGCTCGGGTAGCGCTCCGGGGCACCGCTGCTTGCCGTGGGGATGACGGCGGCGGCAGCGCGGTGCCGGGACGGATTCCGCCACCGGGCGCGGGCCTCGTGAGTCGCGCGAGGAACGCCGGTACGGCTCAGCGCCCGCCGAAGAGCGAACGCCGGAGCCGGCGGAGCGGGGCGAAGAGCGAGACCCGGCGGACGCGCGCGCCGCGGTCGCTGCGCTCGTGCGTCCTGTCGCGTGCCGTCAGTTCGAGCATCAGCGACGTCGCCTCGGCCGCCTCCCGCTGGGGCACGGCGGGACCCGCCAGCACCGAGAGATGGCGGTCGAGACGCGAGCTGCTCGCACCGCTCCCGCAGGTGATCGCAGGGACCCTGGCCCTGTTGCGCACTGTTATCTGTTCCATGTCACTCCCCACCCGTACGAGTCCACCCGGCCCCGGGCAGGTTAACCCTATCGTCCCGATGAGGCACTCGTGTATCGAGGTCACAGGATTCACCTTCCCCGTAAGGGTGTTGACGACTCCTCCGCCACTACTCTCCGAATCCGACCGAATTCAGGGCGAGTTGGACAACCGGCTGGCTGGTGGGCTGCGGTGAGCCCCCGTCGGGCTCGACGGTCACGGCCAGTGACGTCACGGACTTGTCCAGGCCGGTCGCGACCAGGGGGGTGCCGCCCTCGAAAACGCCCAGGGAGCGTGGTTGCGCGCCGGGGCGCATGCCCCAGAGCTGATGCACCCGTCCGTTCGGCAGTCCGCCGTAGCCGCTCAGGGTGACGACCGCTCGTCCCGCCGTCGCGGAGGCCACCACTCCGATCCGCCGGCCCCCCGCGTCCCGGCCGGCGGCCGCGCGGGCGTCCGGGGCCGCGAGGACGGCGGCGATCTCGCTCGCGCGGGCCCGCTGCGCGTCCAGCTCCTGCTGGGTCCGGCCGGCCTGGACGGCGAACAGGGAGGCGACGACGAGCGCCGCGGCGGCCGTGGCCGTGGCGAACGGCACGAACAAGGGGCGCGCCCTGGGCGCACGGTTGCGCGGCGGCGGCTGGTTCCCCCAGACGTGTGGCGGCAGTTGCGGGGCACGCGCGCGTGCGGGCTCCCGCCCGGCGGGCTCCTGGGCGGTCGTACGGACGGCGGCCAGGACCCGGTCGCGCAGCGCGGGCGGTGCGGGGGCGGCCGTCGACCAGGCGAGCCGGACGGCGTCCTCGGTGAGCGCGCGCACCTCGGCCGGGCAGACGTCGCAGGTCCGCAGGTGTTTCTCGAAGCGCAGCCGCTCGCCGGGCTCCAGCGCGTCGAGGGCGTAGGGGGCGGCGAGGGAGTGCAGGTCCTCGCGGCGCAGCAGGCGGTCGGCGAAGCTCACGCGACTCCTCCCAGGCACTTGCGCAGCTGGGTGAGTCCGTCGCGCATCCGGGTCTTGACCGTGCCCAGCGGCAGGGAGAGCCGCTCGGCCACTTCGCGGTAGGTGTAGCCGTCGTAGTAGGCGAGGGTGACCGACTGGCGCTGGAGGGCGGTCAGGCGCTTCAGGCAGCGGCGCACCCACTCGCGTTCGAGGCCGGCCTCGACCTCCTCGGAGACGTGGTCGAAGGCCGGCGGGCTGGCGCGCAGGGCCTCGCGCTGCTCCCGCTCGCCGGCCGCGCGGACGCTGCGCACCCGGTCCACGGCGCGCCGGTGGGCGACGGTGAGCACCCACGACAGGGCGCTGCCCCGCCGGGGGTCGAACTTCGCGGCGGACCGCCACAGTTCGAGCAGCACCTCCTGCGCCACCTCCTCGGACTGGGCGGGGTCGCGCACGACCCGCCGCACGAGCCCGTACACCGGTCCGGAGACCAGTCCGTACAGCTCCTCGAACGCCTTCTGGTCACCGCCCGCCACGAGCACCAGCAGCTCGTCCGCCTCCAACTCGCCTCCCCCTCCCGCAAGACCGCATCCCGGCCGTCCTGTCCCACGAGGTATTCGCAACGCACGCACCTCCGGAAGGGGTTACGGATCAGCGGGGCGAAAACGCGGGTCCCCGGGCCGTGAAATCTGTTTCCGGGACCGACCAATCCGGCCCGGTGCGCGCTCCGAATCCCGGTGCGTCAGGCAAGTCGGCACGGAGGACGGACGGCATGACACCTACTTCCAGGAGCGGTGCGGGGCGCAAGGGCCTCGTGACCCTCATATGTGGCGCGCTGGCCGCGGGCGGGCTCGCAGCCGCCGGCGTCACCGCACTGGAGCCGGGGGCGGCCGCCGCCTCCAGCCACCGCGAGGCCCCGCTGATCTCGGGGACGCCGCAGTACGACAACACCGATGTGTACGCGTTCGTCAGCCCGGACAAGCCGGACACGACGACCATTGTGGCGAACTGGATTCCGTTCGAGGAACCCGCGGGCGGGCCCAACTTCTTCACGTTCGCCGAGGACGCCCAGTACGACATCCACATCGACAACAACGGTGACGCGCAGGGCGAACTGCTGTACCGCTTCACCTTCGACACCCGCGTCAGGAACAAGAAGACGTTCCTCTCCCACACGGGCCCGGTGGAGAGTCTGGACGACCCGGATCTCAACGTCACGCAGACGTACGACGTCGAGCTGATCAAGCTGAGGAACCAGAGGCTCGTCTCGAAGACGAAGATCGCCAACGATGTGCCGGTCGCCCCGTCGAACGCCGGCAAGGCGTCGATGCCCGACTACGCGAAGCTGCGCAAGCAGGCCGTGCGCGAACTGTACGGCGGCGCCAAGACGTTCGCCGGTCAGGCCGACGACCCGTTCTTCCTGGATCTGCGCGTCTTCGACCTGCTGTACGGCGGGAACCTCTCCGAGGTCGGCAACGACACCCTCAAGGGCTACAACGTGAACTCCATCGCGCTGCAGGTCCCGACGTCCATGATCGCCGAGTCGGCGGACCAGCCCGTCGTCGGCATCTGGTCGACGACCCAGCGCCAGAACGCCAGGGGCTCCTACGAGCAGGTCTCGCGCCTGGGCAACCCGCTGGTGAACGAGGTCGTCAACCCGCTGAAGGACAAGGACCGGTTCAACGCGTCCGCGCCCTGGAACGACGCACGGTTCCTGAAGAACGTCACCAACCCCGAACTGCCCAGGCTCATCGAGGGGATCTACAAGATCCCGGCGCCCGCGGAGCCGCGCAACGACCTGGTCGACGTCTTCCTCAAGGGCGTGAAGGGCCTCAACCAGCCGCCGCGCGTCAGGCCGTCGGAGATGCTGCGCCTGAACACGTCGATCAAGCCGACCGCGAAGCCGAAGCGGCTCGGGGTGCTCGACGGCGACAACGCCGGCTTCCCGAACGGCCGCCGCCTCACCGACGACGTGATCGACGCCTCGCTCCAGGTCGTCGAGGGGGAACTGGTGGGCTCCAAGAACGACTTGGGCGACGCGGTCGACAAGAACGACAAGAAGTTCGAGAAGTCCTTCCCCTATGTCGCCCTGCCCACCGAGGGCTCGCGCGGCCCGCTCGCCAAGGGCACGAACGGCGCGTCCGACGTCCGCAGCCAGCTCGGTGACGCGCTCCGGCCCGCCGGCGCCCCGGACGGCACGCGGAACATGGCCCTGATCGCGGGATCGGCCGGCGCCGGCGCCCTCGGCATCCTGCTGGTCGGCGGCGCCCTGCTGTGGTGGCGCCGGATGCGGGACCGGGCGTACTGACCGCCCCCGACCGCCCCCGGGGCGCCGCCCGGCCGGTCCACCGGCCCGGCCCGCGGCGTCCGTCCCCCACGGCGCGGGCCGCGCCGTCCCAGGGCGTGTTTCGAAAGGAGCGTCGTCCGCCCGCAGGGCGGGGCGGGCGGCGTCTGGTGCGTGCGATCGCAAGGCGGAGGGTCGCCCCGATACCGGATGTATCGGGGTGATCCCGACAACGCGGCGAGCATGCCTGCCAGGCGTCTCCGGGCAGGCGGGACTTTCGAAACACGCCCAAGCACCACAGAGACACGGACCGAGGAGGGGGCATGGCCCCGCGTACGAACGACGAGGCACCCGAGCCCGCGGACACTAGCGGCCCGGCGGAGCACCACGGTCAGGCCGCGGCCCCCGGCGTACGGCGGGCCGCCGTACGCCGGTTGAGCGCGCTGGCGCGACGGCGGGGCGGGGCGGGCGTTCCCGTCCCGCCGGGCCGATCGGCGCGGGA
>NZ_AGBF01000056.1 GCF_000225525.1 Streptomyces zinciresistens K42
CCGCCTACGGCGTGCCGGTGCCTCGGAGGTGCCGTATCCCACCAGCACGTTCCCCGAGCCCTCGGCCTGGGCGGGGCCGTCCGCGGGGGCGCCCACGGCCACCGTCAGCAGCGGGGCCCCGACGGGCAGTTCCGTGCCCTCCTCGCCGAAGCGGGCGGTGACCACACCGCCGTAGGGGCAGGGCACCTCGACCATCGCCTTGGCCGTCTCGACCTCCACGACGGGCTGGTCGATCGCGACGACGTCGCCGACCTGGACCAGCCAGCGCACGATCTCCGCCTCGGTGAGCCCCTCCCCGAGGTCGGGGAGCTTGAACTCCAGCACCTGTGGCATCAGCTCTCGGCCTCCCACTGAAGACGCCCCACGGCGTCCAGGATCCGGTCCACGCCGGGCAGGTGGTGCCGCTCCAGCATCGGCGGCGGGTAGGGGATGTCGAAGCCGGCCACGCGCAGCACCGGCGCCTCCAGGTGGTGGAAGCAGCGCTCCGTGACGCGGGCCGCGATCTCCCCTCCCGGGCCGCCGAACCCGCCCGACTCGTGCACGACGACCGCCCGTCCGGTCCGCCGCACCGAGGCCGCGACCGTCTCGTCGTCGAACGGCACCAGCGAGCGCAGGTCGACGACTTCCAGGTCCCAGCCCTCCTCGCGCGCCGCCTCGGCGGCTTCGAGGCAGACGGGCACGGACGGTCCGTACGTGATCAGCGTGGCGCTCCGGCCGGAGCGCCGCACCACCGCGCGGCCGATCGGTTCAACGTCCGGCGGCTCCTGCGGGTTCCAGGAGTCCTTCGACCAGTACAGCCGCTTGGGCTCCAGGAAGACGACCGGGTCGTCGGAGGCGATGGAGGCGCGCAGCAGGCCGTAGGCGTCGGCGACGGTCGCGGGCGTGACCACGTGCAGCCCCGGGGTCGCCATGTAGTACGCCTCGGAGGAGTCGCTGTGGTGCTCGACCCCGCCGATGCCGCCGCCGTAGGGCACGCGGATGGTGATCGGGAGCGGCATCCTGCCGCGGGTGCGGTTGCGCATGCGCGCGACATGCGAGATGAGCTGCTCGAACGCCGGGTAGGCGAACGCGTCGAACTGCATCTCCACGACCGGGCGCAGACCGTACATGGCCATGCCGACGGCGGTGCCCAGGATGCCCGCCTCGGCGAGCGGGGTGTCGGTGCAGCGGTCCTCGCCGAACTCCGCGGCGAGCCCGTCGGTGACCCGGAAGACACCGCCGAGGGTGCCGACGTCCTCGCCCATGACGTGCACGGACGGGTCGGCGGCCATGGCGTCGCGCAGCGCGCGCGTGAGGGCCTGCGCCATGGTGGCCGGCTTGACGGCGACGGTCGTCATCGGTGCGACCCCTCCGAATCGGCGTCGAGCTCGGCCCGCAGCTGGGCCTGCTGTGCGCGCAGTTGCGGGGTGGGTTCGGCGTAGACGTGGGCGAACAGGTCCGCCGGGTCGAGCGGGGCGTCCTCGTTCATGCGCGCGCGCAGGTCGGCCGCCATGGCCTCGGCGGCGTCCCTGGCCGCCTCCCTGGCGGCCTCGTCGAGCAGTCCGCGCCCGGTCAGCTCGCGCTCCAGGAGGGCGATCGGGTCGTGCTCGCGCCAGGTCTCGACCTCGGAGTCGCCGCGGTAGCGGGTGGCGTCGTCGGCGTTGGTGTGGGCGTCCACGCGGTAGGTGATCGCCTCCACCAGGGTGGGGCCGCCGCCCTCGCGGGCCCGCCGCACGGCGTCGCGCAGCACCTCGTGCACGGCGGCCGCGTCGTTGCCGTCGACGAGCCGGCCGGGCATCCCGTAGCCGACGGCCTTGTGGGCCAGTGTCGGTGCCGCGGTCTGCTTGGCGAGCGGTACGGAGATCGCGAAGCCGTTGTTCTGGACGAGGAAGACGACCGGTGCCTGCCACACGGCCGCGAAGTTCAGCGCCTCGTGGAAGTCGCCCTCGCTGGTGCCGCCGTCGCCGACCATGGCGAGGGCGACCACGTCGTCGCCCTTGAGGCGGGCGGCGTGCGCGAGGCCGACGGCGTGCGGGAGCTGGGTGGCGAGCGGCGTGGACAGCGGGGCCACCCGGTGCTCACGGGGGTCGTAGCCGGTGTGCCAGTCACCGCGCAGCAGGGTCAGGGCCGCGACGGGGTCCACGCCGCGGGCGACGACGGCGAGGGTGTCGCGGTAGCTGGGGAAGAGCCAGTCGCGCTCCTCCAGGGCGAGCGCGGCGGCCACCTCGCAGGCTTCCTGGCCGGTGCTGGACGGGTAGACGGCGAGGCGGCCCTGCTTGGTGAGCGCGGTCGCCTGGACGTTGTACCGGCGGCCGCGCACCAGCCCGGTGTACAGCCGGCGCAGCAGGTCCGGGTCGGCCTGCTCGGCCGCCTCGGTGCCGAGGACGCGGTAGGGCTCGGCGTCGGGCAGCAGCGGCGCGGGGTCCGTACGGGGCTGCCAGGCGGGCGGCGGCGATGGCCGGTACGCGCCCCGCTGCTCCATGACCGTCATGACGGCACCTCCTCGTGGGAGTGGCTGTGGGAGGCGCGGCTTCGGTGACGCGCCTCACCTACCGATTGTTCGGTCGTCGGCACATTTTGGCTACACGCGCCCCCAGGCTGTGGACAAACGGTTCTCCACAGCCTCCAATGAACGCAGGACGTCCACGCGAGGAGGGTGGGGGGACATGGACGCTGAACAAATGGCCGTCGGCGCGGAGGGCGGCCCCCCGCCACCGCCCGCCCGTCCGCTCGACGCGGTCGACGAGGACATCCTCCAGATGCTCCAGACGGACGGACGCGCGTCGATACGGTCGGTCGCCGAGCGGGTCCACGTCTCGCGCGCCAACGCCTACGCGCGTATCAACCGCCTCATCGAGGACGGCGTCATCCGGGGCTTCGGTGCCCGCGTCAACCATGAGCGCGCGGGCCAGGGCACCTCGGCGTACATCACCCTGAAGATCGTCCAGAACTCCTGGCGCACGGTCCGCGAGGAGTTGCGGCGGCTGCCCGGCGCCGCGCACATCGCCCTGGTGGGCGGCGACTTCGACGTCCTGCTGCTGGTGCACACACCCGACAACAGGTCACTGCGCGAACTGGTCCTCACCCGCCTCCAGGCGATCCCCGAGGTCCTCAGCACCCGCACCCTGCTGGTCTTCGAGGAGGAGGACCTGGAGCCCCAGGGCTGACCCGCGGACCGGGTCGGGGCGGACCCCGCCGCCCCGGGCCCCGGTCAGCCCGCCTTGCGCAGCCCGCCGAAGACCAGCCGGGCCACCGTCTCGGCGACCTCGCGCTCGTCCATGCCGCGGCCGTCCGGGCGGTACCACTCCACGATGGAGTTGACCATGCCGAAGACGAGGCGGGTCGCCAGCCGCACCTCCACGTCGGCGCGCACCTCGCCGTCGTCGGCCGCCGCCTTCAGCAGCGCGGCCACCCGGTGGTCGAAGTCGCGGCGGCGCTCCAGGGCCCAGCGCTCGGTGTCGGTGTTGCCGCGCACCCGCAGCAGCAGCGTCACGTACGGCAGTTCGGCTATGAGCACCTCGACCATGCGCCGCACCACGTACTCCAGCCGGTCGGCGGCGTGCCCCGCGCGCGCGTGCTCCTCGTCGAGGATGCCGAAGAGGCCGTCCAGGGCCCGGCTGACCGCCCGGCGCAGCAGTTCCTCCTTGCCGGTGACGTGGTGGTAGATCGACGACTTGGAGATGCCTGCCGCCCGGGAGAGGTGCTCCATGGACGTGCCGTCGTAGCCGCGCTCGTTGAAGACCTGCACGGCGACCGTGAGCAGCGTCTCCGGGGTGTACGTGTCGCGCTTGACGATGGTCATCCGCCGCTGCCCTCCCGGGGTCATGAGGTGCCGCCCCGCCGCTTGTCGGAGGCGTACGCGTGCCGGTACAGCGCCAGGGACGGCGCGTAGCGCCCCGAGGGGTCCCGCAGGTGCAGGTCGTCGAGGAGGGCGTACGCCCAGTTCCGGCCGAGCCGGCGGCTCCACTCGAAGGGGCCGAGGGGGTAGTTCACACCCAGCCGCATCGCGGTGTCGATGTCCTCCTCGGTGGCGACGCCCTTGGCGACGGCGTCGTGCGCGAGGTCGACGATCCGCGCGACCGTACGGGCGACGATCATGCCGGGCACGTCTCCGATGACGCTGACGTCCTTGCCGAGCGCCTGGAAGAGCCCGACGGCCTCCAGGAGGGTCCGCGGCGCGGTGTCCTGCGAGGCGGACAGCGCGATCCGGGTGGCGCGGCGGTAGTCGAGGGCGAGGTCGAAGTAGACGACGTCGCGGAACTCCACCGACGTCTGCCCGTCGGCCAGGGCGAGCTGGCCGCCGCTCGGCAGCACCAGGCGCGTGCCGTGGTCCTCTTCCTCCTCGCGCACCGCGATGCCCGCCTCGCGGATCAGCGGGAGCAGTTCGGCGGCGGGGCCCAGGTCGCCCTCGACCACGACGTGGGACGGGGGCGCGGCCGGTTCCGCGGTGTGCGGCCCGTCCCGGTCGGCGTCCTCGGCGTAGTCGTACCAGCCGTGGCCGCTCTTGCGGCCGAGCCGGCCCGACTCGACCAGGCGCCGCTGGGCGAGCGAGGGCGTGAAGCGCACGTCGTGGAAGAAGGACCGCCACACCGAGTGCGTCACCGACTCGTTGACGTCCTGCCCGATGAGGTCGGTGAGTTCGAAGGCGCCCATCCGGAAGCCGCCGCACTCGCGCAGCACCGCGTCGATGGTGGCCGGGTCGGCGCCCTGCGCCTCGTGGACCGCGAACGCCTCGGCGTAGAAGGGCCGGGCGATCCGGTTGACGATGAAGCCGGGGGTGTCGGCGCAGGCCACCGGGGTCTTGCCCCAGGCGCGTGCCGTCTCGTACGCGCGCGTGGCCGAGGTGACGTCGGTGGCGAACCCGGAGACGACCTCCACCAGCGGCAGCAGCGGTGCCGGGTTGAAGAAGTGCAGGCCGACGAAGCGGCCCGGCTGCGCGAGGACGCCGGCGACGGCCGTGACGGACAGCGACGAGGTGTTCGTCGCGAGCAGGCAGTCCTCCGAGACGACGCCCTCCAGCTCACGGAAGAGGTCCTGCTTGACGTCGAGGCGCTCCAGGACGGCCTCGACGACCAGGGAGCAGTCCGCCAGTTCGGCGATCGCGTCGGCCGGCAGCAGCCGGGCCCGTGCCGCGTCGCGGTCGGCGGCGGTGAGCCGGTCCTTCTCCACGAGCCGGTCGAGCCGGGCGCCGATCGCGTCGGCCGCCTCCCGCGCCCGCCCGGGAACGGCGTCGTACAGCCGCACCGGGTGGCCCGCCACCAGCGCGACCTGGGCGATGCCCTGGCCCATCGTGCCGGTGCCGACGACGGCCACGGGGCTGCTGAGGTCGAGTGCTGTCATGTGCGCGATCCTCCCGCACGGGGTTTTCCACAGATGCGCCGGTCCCCCTTGTCCCGACCGATCGTTCGGTTACTCTAACCCTGACCGCCTGTTCCCGCCCATGTTTCTGCCCAGGTCATGAGCTCGACGGAGAGCTCAGGAAACGAGGAGTTGGTCCCGCATGGCAACCGCCGAACTGACCACCCACGAGCTGATCGCCACGCACCGGCCCACCCTCGACCAGGCGCTGGAAGCGATCCGCACCCGCGCGTACTGGTCACCGCACCCGGAGCACCCCAAGGCGTACGGGGAGGGCGGCAGCCTGGACGCGGCCGCGGGCAAGGCCGCCTTCGACGCGCTCCTCGGCGACCGCCTCGACCTCGGCCAGCCCGGCACCGACGGCTGGGTGGGCGGCGAGGTCTCCCCCTACGGCATCGAGCTGGGCGTCGAGTACCCGCACGCGGACGTCGACGTCCTGCTGCCCGCCATGCGCGCCGGGATGCGCCGGTGGCGCGACGCGGGCGCGGAGCTGCGCGCCGTGGTCTGCCTGGAGATCCTCCGGCGGATCAGCGACCGGACGCACGAGTTCGCGCACGCGGTCATGCACACCTCCGGCCAGGCGTTCATGATGGCCTTCCAGGCGGGCGGCCCGCACGCGCAGGACCGCGGCATGGAGGCGGTGGCCTACGCCTACGCCGAGCAGGTCCGCACGCCCGACACGGCGGAGTGGACCAAGCCGCAGGGCAAGCGCGACCCGCTCGCGCTGACCAAGCGGTTCACCCCGGTCCCGCGCGGCATCGCCCTGCTCATCGGCTGCAACACCTTCCCCACGTGGAACGGCTATCCGGGCCTGTTCGCCTCCCTGGCCACCGGCAACCCGGTCCTCGTGAAGCCGCACCCGCGCGCGGTGCTGCCGCTCGCGCTCACCGTGCGGGTCGCGCGCGAGGTGCTGGCCGAGGCGGGCTTCGACGCGAACCTGGTCGCGCTGGCCGCCGAGCGCCCCGGCGAGGGCATCGCCAAGACCCTGGCCCTGCGCCCCGAGGTCCGGATCATCGACTACACGGGCTCGACCGCGTTCGGCGACTGGCTGGAGTCCCACGCCCGCCAGGCGCAGGTCTACACGGAGAAGGCCGGCGTCAACACCGTGCTGGTCGACTCCACGGCCGACTACAAGGGCATGCTCGCGAACCTGGCCTTCTCGCTGTCGCTGTACAGCGGCCAGATGTGCACCACCCCGCAGAACCTGCTCGTCCCCCGCGACGGCATCCGCACCGACCAGGGCCCCAAGACCTTCGACGAGGTCGTCACCGACCTCTCCCGCGCGGTCGACGGCCTCCTCGGCGACGACGCCCGCGCCAACGCGCTGCTGGGCGCGATCGTCAACCCCGACGTCAAGGCCCGTCTGGAGGCCGCCGCCGGCCTCGGTGAGGTCGCCCTCGCCTCCCGGGAGATCACCCACCCGGAGTTCCCGGACGCGGTGGTCCGCACGCCCGTCGTCGTGAAGCTGGACGGCGCCAAGCCGGACGACGAGGCCGCCTACATGAGCGAGTGCTTCGGCCCGGTCTCCTTCGCCGTCGCCGTCGACTCGTCGGCGGACGCGGTGGAGCTGCTGCGCCGGACCGTGCGCGAGAAGGGCGCCATGACGGTCGGCGCCTACACCACCGACGACGAGGTCGAGCAGGCCGTGCAGGAGGTCTGCTTCGAGGAGGCGGCCCAGCTGTCGCTCAACCTCACCGGCGGGGTGTACGTCAACCAGACGGCCGCCTTCTCCGACTTCCACGGCTCGGGCGGCAACGCGGCGGCGAACGCCGCCCTGTGCGACGGCGCGTTCGTGGCCGGCCGGTTCCGGGTCATCGAGGTGCGCCGGGAGGCGTAGCGGCCGCCACCCGGCCTACCGGCCGGCGGCGCCCCCGCCCAGACTCCAGTGGTACAGCGCCATGGCGACGCTGGTGGCCAGGTTGTAGCTGGAGACCTGGGGGCGCATCGGCAGGGCCAGCAAGTGGTCGGCGCGGGAGCGCAGTTCGGGCGAGAGTCCGCTGCGCTCGGACCCGAAGGCGAGGAGGGCGTCGTCCGGGAGCTGCACGCCCCGGATGTCGTCGCCCTCCGGGTCCAGCGCGAACAGCGGGCCGGGCGGCAGTCCGTCCGTGCCGAGCCGCTCCACCGCGGTCGCGAAGTGCAGGCCCGCCCCGCCGCGTACGACGGTCGGGTGCCAGGGGTCGAGGGTGCCGGTGGTGACCACACCGGTCGCGCCGAACCCGGCGGCCAGCCGGATCACCGCGCCCGCGTTGCCGAGGTTGCGCGGCTGGTCGAGGACCACGACGGGGGCGGTGCGCGGGGTGCGCGCCAGCTGTTCGAGACGGGCCGCGCGCGACGGCCGTACCGCGAGCGCGGCCACGGCCGTGGGATGCGGACGCGGCACCAGGGAGGCGTACACCGGCTCCGGGACCTCGGTCAGGAGCGCGTCGAGCGCGTCCCGTACGTCCGGCGCCAGCTCGTCGGCGAGGGCCAGCGCAGCCTGCCGGTCCACGGCCACCGCCACGGGCACCTCGGCGCCGAAGCGCACGGCGTGCTTGAGGGCGTGGAAGCCGTCCAGCAGGACGGAGGTCCCGGCGAGCCGGTGCCAGGAGGTCACGGTCATGCCGTCGAGCCTACGTGCGTCGGCTCCGGGTTCTCCGGGGTGCGCGGCTCCGGGAGCCCGGCCCGGTCCGCGCCGCCGCGCACCGGCCGCGGCAGCCGGTCCCGCGCGCGGGCGGCCAGCCCGCCGAGGCGCCGCAGGAACGACGTCGGCAGGAACACGGCGTCCGTCGCGATCATCGCCAGCGAGAAGAACGGCAGTCCGAGGACGACGGCGATCACGGCGTGCTCGGTCATCATCACGGCGAGAAGGACGTTCTTGACCCGCCGGTTGAACAGGGTGAACGGGAAGGCGACCTGGACGATGACCGTGCCGTAGGTGATGAGCATCACCATGGTGCCGCTGGAGGACAGCGCCTCCGCGAGGGCCGGCCAGGGCGAGAAGTAGTCCAGTTGCAGCGGGTAGTAGACCGCCGTGCCGTCCTGCCAGCGCGACCCCTGGACCTTGTACCAGCCCGCGGTCGCGTAGATCATGCACGCCTCGGCCATGATCACCAGCAGCGCGCCGTTGTGCACGACGTTGCCGACGACGTCGAGCAGGACCCGGGGCTGCACCGCGCGCGTGATCCGCCCCACGGTCCACCACACGCCCAGGGACAGCCACACGCCCCACAGGATCGCCGGGACGGTGATGTCGCCGTCGAGCCGGCCTCCCGCGGTCACCGCGACCAGCCCGAACCCGAGCACCGCCCACAGCGCCGGCCCGGCCCGGTCGGGCGCGACCCGCTCCCCCCGCGCGCGTGCCTCACGGGCGCGCCGGGCGCGGCGCTCGTCCAGCGACCAGACCAGGCCGCAGCGCGTGAACACGAGGTAGATGCTCATCAGGTGCAGGACGTTGTCACCGCCGTCGCCCATGAAGACCGAGCGGTTCTGCAGCGACAGCACCCCGATCATGAACAGCACCGACATCGTGCGGGTGCGCCAGCCGAGCAGCAGCAGGACGCAGGCCAGCACGGCGAGGACGTAGACGGTCTCGAACCAGAACGAACTGCTCGACCACATCAGGGCCGTGAACGCGCCGTTCGTGCCGATCAGCTGCTGGGCGAGGTCGAACGTCCACGGCCCGTCGGGGCCGTACATCTCCCGGCGGTTGGGGAACTCCCGCAGCAGGAACAGCAGCCAGGTCGCCGCGAAGCCGATGCGGATCACGGCCGTCTGGTAGGGCCCGAGGGCGGACTCGGTGACTTTGGCGATCCCGGAGGAGATCGCCAGGGAGAAGCGGTTCACCGGTCGGCTCCCTCGGTCGGGTCCTCCGGCAGCCACCACCAGGGCAGCAGCCGGTAGGTGGGCTTGTCGGAGATCTTCTCGTCGCTCCACCGGGGCGGGGGCACGTTGGTGGTGCGCGAGCGGACCTGGACGCGTTCGAGGGAACCGCCCTCCCCGGCCGCGTTCTCGCGGTCGAGGCGCATCAGCACGATGTTGCGCAGATACGACTCCGACAGCGCCCCGCGCAGGCCGAGGGGCTTGTTGCGGGCGTCGTGCGTGGCGACGAAGAAGTCCCAGGCCCGGCGCAGTTCGTTCTGCTGGGTGTGGCTCGGCAGCAGATTGCCGTCGATGGCCCGGCCGTCCTGGGCGGACAGGTCGTACCAGCGGGTGGTGCGCGTGCCGCCGGTCGCCGTGGCGACCTGGGCACGCACCTCCACCGCGATGTTCTGCTGGAGCGGGTTCGGGGCGAACAGCTTCCAGTTCTGCTCGAACTCCGGGTAGATCCAGTCGTCGATCGCCTTGCCGTTCTGCTTGGTGATCGTGTTCGGCGGGGCGACGTGCAGGAAGACCATGCCGATGTGCACGCAGACGGTGACGGCCACGACCGCGACCGCGAGGGCGGCGGCGATCTGGTACTTCAGCGAGAGCGCGGCCACCCCCGTACGGGGTTCCGGTCCCTCCGGGGACGCGACGGCGTACGGAGCCTGCGCCTCCGTACGGGATTCCGCCTCGGGCGCCGGTCCGGCGGGGGGCACGACGGCCGGCGGAGCCTGCGGCGGCCCCTCCCCGGGCCCCGGCCGCGCGTCCGGGCCTGCGTCGTGCGCGTCCATCCTGCCCCGTTCCCCGGTCCCGGTCCGCCCTCCCGGGCGCTCGCACGGGAACGGTACTCAGGCCCACCCGCCGGGCACAGCCCCGGCGGACCGCCGATGCCCACACCATACGGGGGTCCGGGCGGGGCCATTCCCTTCTCCTAGAACCTGTTCTATCTTGACGCTCCGTCAGATCGCCGTGCTTGGGGACGTGTGGAAGGGCAGGGACCGTGGACTTCACCTTCACCGAGGAACAGCGGGCGGCGGCCGAGGCGGCACGCGGGGTGTTCGCCGGGGTCGCGCCCGACTCCGTGCCCTCTCCCGCGCTCACGCCCGGCGCCGTCGCGGACGGGTTCGACCGCCCCCTGTGGGGCCGCCTCGCCGACGCCGACCTGCTGAGCCTGCTGCTCGCCGAGGAGCACGGCGGGGCCGGCCTCGACGCGATCGCCCTCTGCCTGGTGCTGCGCGAGTCGGCGCGGGTCCTGGCCCGGGTGCCGCTGCTGGAGCACAGCGCGGCACTGGCGGCCGTCCAGGCGTACGGCGGCCCCGGCGAGCACACCGGCCTGCTCGCCCGCGCGGGGCGCGGCGAGAGCGTGCTGACGGTCGCCGCCCACGGCCGCACCGGCCACGACCCGGCCGAGCTCGCGGTCACCGCCCGCCCGGACGGCGGGAACTGGGTACTGGACGGCGCGCAGACCGCGGTGCCCTGGGCCTACGACGCCGATCTCGTCGTCGTCCCGGCCCGTACCGCCGACGACCGGACCGTCCTCGCCCTGGTCCCGCCCACCGCGCCCGGCGTCTCCCTGGCCGAGCAGTTCTCCACCAGCGGTGAGCGGCTCGCGGAACTGCGCCTCGACGCGGCACGGCTCGTCCCGGAGGACGTCCTGGAGGCCGAGGGGGCCTGGGAGCGGCTGCGGGAGCTGCTGGCCACGGGAACCTGCGCGCTCGCCCTCGGCCTGGGGGAACGGGTGCTGGAGATGACCTCCGCCTACGCGGGCCGGCGGGTGCAGTTCGGGCATCCCATCGCCACGTTCCAGGCGGTCGCCGTGCAGTCCGCCGACCGCTACATCGACCTGCGCGCCATGGAGGCCACGCTGTGGCAGGCCGCGTGGCGCATCGCCTCGGGGGCCGCGGGGGCGCTGCCCGCGGCCGGGGACGTGGCCGTGGCGAAGATCTGGGCCTCGGAGGGGGTACGGCGGGTCGTGCAGACGGCCCAGCACCTGCACGGCGGCTTCGGCGCCGACGTCGAGTACCCGCTGCACCGGTACCACGCCTGGGCCAAGCACCTGGAGCTGGCGCTCGGCCCGGCGGCGGCGCACGAGGACGCCCTCGGGGATCTGCTGGCCGCGCACCCGCTGAGCTGACCGGCACGGTGCCCGCCACGTCGGTTCGCGGAGCCGGGGCTCCCCCGCGCGCGCCGGCCCGCGGCGCCGGGGCGGGTCAGAGGACGAAGCCGGGCTGTCCCCGACCGTCGACCACGGGGCGGGCCGCCGCCGCCCAGACCTGCATGCCGCCGTCGACGTTCACGGCGTCCACACCCTGCTGGACGAGGTACATCGCGACCTGCGCCGAACGTCCGCCGGACCGGCAGATCACATGCACGCGGCCGTCCTGCGGAGCGGCCTCGGTGAACTCGCCGTAACGGGCCGCGAACTCGCTGAGGGGGATGTGCAGTGCCCCTTCGGCGTGCCCCGCCTGCCACTCGTCGTCCTCACGGACGTCCAGCAGGAAGTCGTCGTCCTTGAGGTCCGCGACCTCGACCGTGGGTACGCCAGATCCGAAATGCATGCCCCGACGCTACCCGACCGGACCGCGGGGCCGTGATCCTCCCGCCGGGAGCACCCCGGCTGCCGGCCGGCGCGCTCAGCCCTCTTCGCCCGCGTCCGCGCCGAGCAGTCCGGCCAGCTCCTCCTCGCGCCGCGCGACCTGCGCCAGAAGCTGCTCAGCGATCTCCTCCAGGAGCCGGTCCGGGTCGTCCGGGGCCAGGCGCAGCATCCCACCGATCGCGCTCTCCTCCAGCTCCCTGGCGACCAGGGCGAGCATCTCCTTGCGCTGGGCCAGCCACTCCAGGCGGGCGTAGAGATCCTCGGCGGGGGTCGGTCCGGGCTCCTCGGGCACCGGCCCCACGGCCCACTCCTCGGCCAGCTCGCGCAGCAGTGCCTCGTCCCCGCGCGCGTAGGCCGCGTTGACCCGGGTGATGAACTCCTCGCGCCGGGCGCGCTCGTCCGCCTCCTGCGCGAGGTCCGGGTGGGCCTTGCGGGCCAGCTCGCGGTAGAGCTTGCGGGCCTCGTCGCTGGGACGCACCCGCTGCGGCGGCCGCACCGGCTGATCCGTGAGCATCGCGACGGCCTCCGGGAACAGCCCCGAGTCGTCCATCCACCCGTGGAACAGCTCCTCGACGCCGGGCATCGGCAGCACCCGCGCGCGGGCCTCCTCGGCCTTGCGGATGTCCTCGGGGTCGCCGGAGCGAGCGGCGACGGCCTCCGCGATCCGGGCGTCCAGCTCGTCGAGTCGGGCGTACATCGGGCCGAGCTTCTGGTGGTGCAGCCGGGAGAAGTTGTCCACCTCGACGCGGAAGGTCTCCACCGCGATCTCGTACTCGATCAGCGCCTGCTCGGCGGCCCGTACGGCGCGCTCCAGCCGCTCCTCGGGCCGCGCCGCGCTCTGGTCGGACCCGGCCTGCGCCTGTGCCCCACCACCCTGCTCGGCCGCGCCGACGGGCGCCTGGTCACCGCCCGGCGCGGGCGCACCGGCGGTCTCGGCCTGGGACTGCTCAGCTTCCGGCGTAGTCACCCGCCCAGCGTAGGCCACACCGGAACCGACGCTTCTGGCAACGGCTCCCCGGGGGCGGGCCACCACCGCCCGCGGCCCGCCGCCACGCCCTCCGCGCACCCCGCCGGACCCGGCCCCGGCGCCGTACGGGCCCGCTTCACGCCGCGCCGTCCCCACGGGCCGGCCTCCCCGGCCCTCCCCGGCCGGAACCGCTTCTCACACCCCCATCTCGGCGGCGACCCGTCCCGCGCGCACCGCCGCCACCAGGTCGGTGTGGTCCGCCTCGGTGCGGTCGGCGTAGGTGAGGGCGAAGGTGGCGATCGCCTCGTCCAACTGCTCGTTCTTGCCGCAGTAGCCGGCGAGGAGACGGGGGTCGACGCTGTGCGAGTGGGCGCGGGCCAGCAGGGCGCCGGTCATCCGCGCGTAGTCGTCGAGCTGGTCGGCGGCCAGCGCGGCGGGGTCGACACTGCCCTTGCGGTTGCGGAACTGCCGCACCTGGAACGGGCGGCCGTCCACCGTCGTCCAGCCCAGCAGCGTGTCGCTGACCACCTGCATGCGCTTCTGGCCGAGGACCACGCGGCGGCCCTCGTGCTCCTCGCCGGGCACCTCGAAACCGGCCGTCACCAGGTGCGGGACGAGGGCCGACGGGCGGGCCTCCTTCACCTGGAGGACCAGGGGCTCGCCGCGGTGGTCCAGCAGCAGCACGACGTAGGACCGGGTGCCCACGCTGCCCGTGCCGACCACGCGGAAGGCCACGTCGTGCACGGCGTGCCGGGCCAGCAGGGGGTGCCGGTCCTCGGAGAGCGAGGCGACGTACCCCTCCAGCGCCTCCACCACGGCCGCCGCCTCCTCGTCCGGCACCCGGCGCAGCACCGGCGGGGCGTCGACGAACCGGCGCCCGCCGTCCTCGGTCGCTTCCGTGGACTTCGCCGCGAAGCGTCCGCTGGTGTTGGCCCGCGCCTTCTCCGAGACCCGCTCCAGCGTGCCCAGCAGGTCATGGGCGTCGGTGTAGGAGACGAGCTCCTCGTCCGCGATCGCGTTCCACGCGTCCAGCACCGGGAGCTTGGCCAGCAGGCGCATGGTCCGCCGGTAGGCGCCCGCCGCGTCGTGCGCCGCCTCCCGGCACACGTCCTCGTCCGCCCCGGCCTCCCGGCCCGCGAGCACCAGCGAGGTGGCCAGCCGCTTGAGGTCCCACTCCCAGGGGCCGTACAGCGTCTCGTCGAAGTCGTTCAGATCGATGATCAGGCCGCCGCGCGCGTCGCCGTACAGACCGAAGTTCCCCGCGTGCGCGTCCCCGCAGATCTGGGCGCGGATGCCGGTGATCGGGGTGCGGGCGAGGTCGTGGGCCATCAGCCCGGCCGAGCCGCGCAGGAAGGCGAACGGCGTCGCCGCCATGCGCCCCACCCTGATCGGCGCCAGATCGGGGAGCCGGCCGCGGTTGGACTCCTCGACGGCGGCCACGGCGTCGGGCCGGTCCGCGACCAGCTCCAGCAGGGAGTGCTCGCCGCGCGGCAGCCGCTCGCGCAGCGCCTTGCCCTCCTTCTTCGGGGAGCCGCCACAGCTCCGCTCGGCGAAACCCCGCACCCGGGGCAGCCGCCGCGTCACCGACTCCGGCTCCGCCCCGGCCGCCTCCGCCGCACTCCGCGCACCGACCTCGGTCATACCGACCGCCTCCCCCGCTCCCGCACGAACATCAACTCGTGCCGACGTTACAACCGGTGGCCGATACGCGTCAGACCCTGTGGACAACTCCGTTGCCGCGGCGGCCTCCACACCTGTGGAAAACCCGTCCGCGCCCGGCGGGCGCCCGCCTCAGCAGCCGTCGGGCCGCTCCTCCTCGGGCCGATGCTTCCCGGCCCAGCCGCCCAGGGCGGCGAGCGCGGGCTCCAGCGCCGCCCCCGCGCCGGTCAGGCGGTACACCACCCGCAGCGGCGGCCCCTCGTACACCTCGCGCACCACCAGTCCCGCGGCCCCGCGGAGCACGATGCGTCCCCGCGGAGCCCGGTCCGCCGCCGGGAGCCCGGCCCCCCACCGGCACAATCACCGCATGCATGCGATCTCAGTCGTCCTCGTCGCCCTCATGGCGCTGCTGCACGTCTACATCCTGGTGCTGGAGATGTTCCTGTGGCAGCGCGCTCCGGGCCGCCGCTTCCACGGCTTCGACGCCGAACTGGCCCGCGCCACCGCGCCGCTGGCCGCCAACCAGGGCCTCTACAACGGCTTTCTGGCCGCGGGCCTGGTCTGGGGCCTGATCGCCGACGACCCGACCGGCCAGCGGGCCCAGGTCTTCTTCCTGTCCTGCATCGTCGTCGCCGGGATCTACGGCGCCGCCACCGCCAACCGCCGCATCCTCTTCGCCCAGGCCCTGCCCGCCGCGGTGACCCTCGCCACGGTCCTCGCGGCGGGCTGAGCACCGCCGTGGCCTGAGAGCTTCATCACAGGCCACGGCGGTGAAGGGCGGCGCGGCCGGCCGGCACACGGCACACGGCACGGAGCACACGAGGGGACGGACGACCTCGCGGACACAGCAGAAGAGGCGGCATCGTGTCTACGATGCCGCCTCTTCGAGTGTGCGCGAGGGGGGAGTTGAACCCCCACGCCCTTGCGGGCACTGGAACCTGAATCCAGCGCGTCTGCCTATTCCGCCACCCGCGCATTGGGTGTGTCTTCCGGGCCTTTCCGTGCGGTTCGGCGCCTTCCGACATGCAGAACATTAGCACGCCCCCCAGGGTGGGATCACCTCACTTATCCCCAGGCAGCCCGCCGTACGACGGCCCTCCCGGCGCCCACCAGCGCACTCGGCGGACGCGGACCCGCACCGCCCCGGATCCGGTGCCCCCGGTTCCGTATCAGCGTGAACCTGTTCACGTATCAACCTCGTACCGGTACCGGGCATCTCCCCAGGAGCCGGTCGGGGTCCACAGCCAGGTGCGGGACACTGGTCTGCGGCCACCTCTACGATCCATGGCAAGACGGTGTCCCTGAGGAGTTCGAAGGTGAGCTCCCGCGGGAACTTTCGAGGGCGTCGACACCTGTCGACCGGGCCGACGAGGGGAACCAGCCGATTTACCGGCGCGTGGATACGATCAGTAAGCAGTACCAGGTAAGGCAGTGCCCGCACGGCGGGAAACAGGACGTAGGCAACGACGGAGGAGGTGCCCCATGGGAGTCCTGAAGAAGTTCGAGCAGCGTCTCGAAGGTCTGGTCAACGGCACCTTTGCCAAGGTCTTCAAGTCCGAGGTCCAGCCCGTGGAGATCGCCGGAGCGCTCCAGCGCGAGTGCGACAACAACGCCACCATCTGGAACCGCGACCGCACGGTCGTCCCCAACGACTTCATCGTGGAGCTCAGCGCACCGGACCACGAGCGGCTGAGCCCGTACTCGGGCCAGCTCGGCGACGAGCTCGCCGGCATGGTCCGCGACTACGCCAAGCAGCAGCGCTACACCTTCATGGGCCCGATCAAGGTCAATCTGGAGAAGGCGGACGACCTGGACACGGGCCTGTACCGGGTCCGCAGCCGTACGCTCGCCGGCTCCGCCGACCAGCAGGGCCAGCAGCCCTCCGCCCCGCCGGCGTCCGGACGCCCCGGCGCCGCGCAGGGCGGCTACGGCTACCCGCCCGCGGGCGGGCCCTCCGGCGCCCCTCCCATACCGGCCGCGCCGCCCCCCGGCGGACGTCCCGGCGGCTACGGCTACCCGCAGCCCGCGGGCGGCCAGCGTCCCCCCGCCGCACCCGCGGCGGGCGGCCGCACCCGCTACTGGATCGAGATCAACGGCAACCGCCACCAGATCTCCCGCGCGACGCTCGTGCTGGGGCGCAGCACCGAGGCCGACGTGCGGATCGACGACCCCGGCGTCTCCCGCCGGCACTGCGAGATCCGGACCGGAACGCCCTCGACGATCCAGGATCTCGGGTCCACCAACGGCATCGTGGTGGACGGGCAGCACACCACCCGCGCTACGCTCCGCGACGGCTCGCGGATCGTCGTGGGCAGCAGCACCATCATTTACCGGCAAGCCGAAGGGTGAAGCGGGGGCAATGTCAGAGCTGACCCTCACGGTCATGCGGCTGGGTTTCCTGGCCGTACTGTGGCTGTTCGTGATCGTGGCCGTGCAGGTCATCCGCAGCGACCTGTTCGGTACGCGCGTCACCCAGCGCGGGTCCAGGCGTGAAGCCGGACGACAGCAGCAGGCGGCCGCCCGGCAGGCGGCGGCACCGCCGCAGCAGCGCGGCCAGCAGGGCGGCGGCCGCCAGCGCCGCAACGCCCCCACGAAGCTGGTCGTGTCCGAGGGCACCCTCACCGGCACCACCGTCGCGCTCCAGGGCCAGACGATCACGCTGGGCCGGGCGCACGACAGCACGATCGTGCTGGACGACGACTACGCCTCCAGCCGCCATGCCAGGATCTACCCGGACCGGGACGGCCAGTGGATCGTCGAGGACCTCGGCTCCACCAACGGCACGTACCTCGACCGATCGCGGCTGACGACCCCCACACCGGTTCCGCTGGGCGCGCCGATCCGCATCGGCAAGACCGTCATCGAGCTGCGGAAGTAGTACACGTCATGAATGAGCGCGAGCGGAGCGAGCCCGCAGCGGCGGCCCCCACCCCGGGCCCCGGCGCGCTCCCGACCGGAGGGTGGGCACCGTGCGGATGTACCCGGAGCCGACGGGCGAGGTGCGCATGAGTCTGTCACTGCGCTTCGCCGCCGGATCGCACAAAGGCATGATCCGGGAGGGCAACGAGGACTCCGGATACGCCGGTCCCCGCCTACTCGCCATCGCCGACGGCATGGGCGGCGCCGCCGCCGGCGAGGTCGCCTCCTCCGAGGCGATCTCCACCATCGTCGCCCTCGACGACGACGTCCCCGGCTCCGACATCCTCACCTCGCTCGGCACGGCCGTGCAGCGCGCCAACGACCAGCTGCGCTCGATGGTCGAGGAGGACCCGCAGCTGGAGGGCATGGGCACCACGCTCACCGCCCTGCTGTGGACCGGCCAGCGCCTCGGTCTCGTCCATGTCGGCGACTCGCGCGCGTACCTGCTGCGCGACGGCGTCCTCACCCAGATCACCCAGGACCACACCTGGGTGCAGCGCCTGGTCGACGAGGGCCGCATCACCGAGGAAGAAGCCACCACCCACCCCCAGCGCTCGCTGCTGATGCGGGCGCTGGGCAGCGGCGACCACGTCGAGCCCGACCTCTCCATCCGGGAGGTCCGCGCCGGCGACCGCTATCTGATCTGCTCCGACGGCCTCTCCGGCGTCGTCTCCCACCAGACCCTGGAGGAGACCCTCGCCAGCTACCAGGGCCCGCAGGAGACGGTCCAGGAGCTCATCCAGCTCGCACTGCGCGGCGGCGGCCCGGACAACATCACCGTGATCATCGCGGACGTCCTCGACCTGGACACCGGCGACACCCTGGCCGCACAGCTGTCGGACACCCCCGTCGTGGTCGGCGCGGTCGCCGAGAACCAGCAGCACCACCTGCACGACAACGGCATCATGCAGACCCCCGCGGGCCGCGCCTCCGGGCTCGGCCGCCAGGTGCCCGGACAGGGCGGCGGCGAGTTCGGCCCGCCCGGCTCCGGCGACACCGCCGGCTACGCCCCCGCGGACGGCTTCGGCGACTACACCGAGGACGACTTCGTCAAGCCCCGCAAGGGCCGCAGGTGGCTGAAGAGATCCTTCTACTCGGTGCTCACGCTCGCCGTCGTCGGCGGTGGCCTGTACGGCGGCTGGCGCTGGACGCAGACGCAGTACTACGTCGGCACCAACAAGCAGAACGTCGCCCTGTACCGGGGGATCAGCCAGGATCTCGCCTGGGTCTCGCTGTCGAAGGTCGAGAAGGACCGCCCCGACATCGAACTCAAGTACCTGCCGCCCTATCAGCAGAAGCTGGTCGAGGCGACGATCGCCGAGGGCGGCCTGAAGGACGCCCAGGCGAAGATCGACGAACTGGCGCTCCAGGCCTCCGCGTGCAAGAAGCGGGCCGAGCGGCAGGCCGCCGGCAGCCAGAAGAACTCGAAGACGGGCGAGGGCCAGGCCGGAGGCACCAAGGGAACCAGCCTCACCTCCCTCACGTCCAAGGCGACGTCGACGCCGTCGACCACCGAGTCCGCCTCACCTCCCCCGTCCACCTCCCCGACCCCGACTGCGACGCCAAGCCCCGGCCCGACGCTCTCGGAGGAAGAGCAGAAGGTCGTCTCGAACTGCGGTACGCAGTAGGCAAGCCGTGAGAGGCCCCGTCACACGATGAGCAGTACAACGAACTCGCCGACGCACCACACGTCCACCATCGGTGCGATCGGCGCACCGAGCCGCCGCAACACCGAACTCGCGCTGCTGGTCTTCGCGGTCGTCATCCCGGTGTTCGCCTACGCCAACGTCGGGTTGGCGATCAACGGCGAAGTACCGGCCGGCCTGCTCGGCTACGGCGTCGGGCTCGGCCTGCTGGCCGGCATCGGCCATCTCGCCGTACGGAAGTTCGCTCCGTACGCCGACCCGCTGATGCTGCCGCTGGCCACCCTGCTGAACGGCCTCGGTCTGGTCGCCATCTGGCGGCTCGACCAGTCGAAGCGGCTCCAGCAGAGCAGTCAGTACGTCGAGGCGGCGCCGCGTCAGCTGCTGTACTCCGCGCTGGGCGTGGCCCTGCTGGTGGCGGTGCTGATATTCCTCAAGGACCACCGCGTCCTGCAGCGCTACACCTACATCTCCATGGCCGCGGCGCTGGTCCTGCTCGTGCTGCCGCTCGTCCCCGGGCTCGGAGCCGACGTCTTCGGCGCCAAGATCTGGATCAAGATCCCCGGCCTCGGCACGGTCCAGCCCGGTGAGTTCGCCAAGATCGCCCTGGCGGTCTTCTTCGCCGGCTATCTCATGGTCAAGAGAGACGCGCTGGCCCTCGCCAGCCGCCGCTTCCTGGGCCTGTACCTGCCGCGCGGCCGCGACCTCGGGCCGATCCTCGTCGTCTGGGCCATCTCGATCCTCATCCTGATCTTCGAGACCGACCTCGGAACGTCCCTGCTGTTCTTCGGGATGTTCATCATCATGCTGTACGTCGCCACCGAGCGGACCAGCTGGATCGTCTTCGGTCTGCTGATGTCGGCGACCGGCGCGGTCGGCGTGGCCAGCTTCCAGCCGCACATCCAGACGCGTGTGCAGGCGTGGCTGGACCCGATGCGCGAGTACCAGCTCAGCCGGCAGGGCGTGTTCGGCCACACCGAGCAGGTCATGCAGGCCCTGTGGGCCTTCGGCTCCGGCGGCACCCTCGGCACCGGCCTCGGCCAGGGCAACTCCGACCTCATCGGCTTCGCCGCCAACTCCGACTTCATCCTCGCCACGTTCGGCGAGGAGCTGGGGCTGGCCGGCGTCATGGCGATCCTGCTGGTCTACGGCCTGATCGTGGAACGCGGTGTGCGCACGGCCCTCGCGGCCCGCGACCCGTTCGGCAAGCTGCTGGCCATCGGCCTGTCCGGGTCCTTCGCCCTCCAGGTCTTCGTCGTGGCCGGCGGTGTGATGGGCCTCATCCCGCTGACCGGCATGACGCTGCCGTTCGTGGCGTACGGCGGTTCCTCCGTCATCGCCAACTGGGCCCTGATCGGCATCCTGCTGCGCATCAGCGACACCGCGCGCCGTCCGGCCCCCGCCCCCGCGCCCAACCCCGACGCCGAGATGACGCAGGTGGTCCGTCCGTGAACAAGCCCCTACGCCGGATCGCGATCTTCTGCGGACTCCTCGTCCTCGCGCTGCTCGTCCGCGACAACTGGATCCAGTACGTCCGGGCCGACGAGCTCAGGACCGACAAGGACAACCGCCGGGTGGTCATCGAGCGCTACGCCAGCCCGCGCGGCAACATCATCGTCGACGGCAAGGCGATCACGGGCTCGAAGGAGAGCTCCAGCAGCGACTTCAAGTACAAGCGCACCTATGTGAACGGCCCCATGTGGGCACCGGTCACCGGGTACGCCTCGCAGGCGTTCGGCGCCAACCAGCTGGAGTCCATCGAGGACGGCATCCTCACCGGCAACGACGACCGGCTGTTCTTCCGCAAGACCCTCGACATGGTCACCGGCAAGGAGCAGCA
This sequence comes from Streptomyces zinciresistens K42, assembly GCF_000225525.1. Taxonomy (GTDB): domain Bacteria; phylum Actinomycetota; class Actinomycetes; order Streptomycetales; family Streptomycetaceae; genus Streptomyces; species Streptomyces zinciresistens. Next base: position 20,802 of record NZ_AGBF01000056.1, read on the forward strand.
GGGCGGCAACGTCGTCACCACGCTGAACGCCGCTGCCCAGAAGGCCGCGTACAACGGCCTCAAGGCGCGCGGCAAGGGTGCCGTCGTGGCGCTGGAGCCCTCCACCGGCAAGATCCTGGCCCTGGCCTCCTTCCCGTCGTACGACCCGGGCTCCTTCGCCGGCAACTCCACGTCGGTCGACTCCAAGGCGTGGACCAAGCTCCAGAAGAAGAACAACCCGAACGACCCGATGCTCAACCGGGCGCTGCGCGAGGTCTATCCGCCCGGTTCGACCTTCAAGGTGCTCACCGCGGCGGCGGCCCTGGAGCAGGGCCTGTACAAGGACGCGGACAGCAGGACCGACTCGCCGGACCCCTGGGTCATGACGGGCACCAACACGGAACTGCCCAACGAGGGCAACATCCCCTGCAAGAACGCCACGCTGCGGGTGGCCCTCCAGTACTCGTGCAACACCGTCTTCGGCAAGGTCGGCGCCGACCTGGGCAACGCCAAGATGCTGGAGACGGCGAAGAAGTTCGGGTTCACCAAGGAGCAGTTCGTCCCGATCCGCACCAGCGCGTCGGTCTTCTCGGACGACATGAACGCCTCGCAGACCGCGCTGTCGTCCATCGGCCAGTTCAACACGGCCACCACCCCGCTCCAGATGGCCATGGTGGCCTCCGCCGTCGCCAACAACGGCACGCTGATGAAGCCGTACATGGTCGACGAGCTCCAGACCAGCAACCTCGACGCCATCGAGAAGACCGACCCCGAGGAGATGAGCCGGCCGCTCCAGGCCGGCAACGCCCAGATCCTCCAGTCGATGATGGAGACCGTCGTCAAGGACGGCACCGGCAAGAGCGCCCAGATCCCGGGCGTCACCGTGGGCGGCAAGACCGGTACCGCCCAGCGCGGTGTCGACAACAGCGGCCGGCCGTACGCGTGGTTCATCTCCTACGCCAAGGTCGACAACAGCTCGCCGGTCGCGGTGGCGGTCGTCGTCGAGGACGAGAAGGCGGTCCGCGGCGACATCTCCGGTGGCGGTCTCGCCGCTCCGATCGCCAAGAGCGTCATGGAGGCGGTCATCAACTCCAAGAAGTGACCCCGCTCACGTCCCCTTCACATCGGTGCACGTTGCGATACCGGTCCTGTATCGGGTTACGGGCTTGGCCAGGTCACACAAGATGAGCCGGGTACGGTATGCCCGGACGGCACACCGGCCCACCCACAAGGGTGAGGCCGGGACCGACGGAGAGGGCTGGTAGGTAGCTATGGAAGAGCCGCGTCGCCTAGGCGGCCGGTACGAACTGGGCCAGGTGCTCGGTCGTGGTGGCATGGCGGAGGTATACCTCGCGCATGACACCCGGCTCGGCCGCACCGTGGCGGTGAAGACGCTGCGCGCGGACCTGGCGCGCGACCCGTCCTTCCAGGCCCGGTTCCGCCGGGAGGCCCAGTCGGCCGCCTCGCTCAACCATCCCGCGATCGTGGCGGTGTACGACACGGGCGAGGACTACATCGACAACGTGTCGATCCCGTACATCGTCATGGAGTACGTCGACGGCTCCACGCTCCGTGAGCTTCTTCACAGCGGCCGCAAGCTGCTGCCGGAGCGGGCGATGGAGATGACCATCGGCATCCTCCAGGGTCTGGAGTACGCCCACCGCAGCGGCATCGTCCACCGTGACATCAAGCCGGCGAACGTCATGCTCACGCGCAACGGCCAGGTCAAGGTCATGGACTTCGGCATCGCCCGCGCCATGGGCGACTCCGGCATGACGATGACCCAGACCGCGGCCGTCATCGGCACCGCCCAGTACCTCTCCCCGGAGCAGGCCAAGGGCGAGCAGGTCGACGCCCGGTCGGACCTGTACTCCACCGGCTGCCTGCTGTACGAGCTGCTGACGGTGCGGCCGCCGTTCATCGGCGACTCCCCGGTCGCGGTCGCGTACCAGCACGTCCGGGAAGAGGCGCAGTCCCCGTCGGTCTTCGACCCCGAGATCACGCCCGAGATGGACGCGATCGTGCTGAAGGCCCTCACCAAGGACCCGAACTACCGCTACCAGTCGGCCGACGAGATGCGCGCCGACATCGAGGCGTGCCTCGACGGCCAGCCCGTCGCCGCCACGGCCGCGATGGGTTCGGTGGGCTACGGCGGCTATCCGGACGACCAGCCGACGACGGCCCTGCGCGCCACGGACGCGGGCGCCACGTCGATGCTGCCGCCCATGAACCCGGACGACGGCGGCTACGGCTACGACGACCGGGTCGACCGGCGCCGCCAGAAGAAGTCGAACACCTCGACGATCCTGCTGGCCGTCGCGGGTGTGCTGGTCCTGGTCGGCGCCATCCTCATCGGCAAGTGGGTCTTCGCCGGCGAATCGGCGAGCAACAACTCCGTCGCCGCCCCGAGCCTCGTCGGCGAGACCCAGGACAGCGCCAAGGAACTGCTCGCCAACGTCGATCTCAAGCTGGGCCAGGTCACCACGAAGGAATGTGACAACCAGCCCAAGAACCGGATCTGCAGCCAGAACCCCGAGGCCAAGACCAAGATCGACAAGGGTTCCACGATCGACGTCGTGGTCTCGACGGGTGCGCCGAAGGTCTCCGTGCCCGATGTGACGGGCCTGAAGTTCAACAAGGCGAAGGACGAGCTGGAGCGCAAGGGCTTCGTGGTCGAGCAGAAGACCAAGGAGTCCGACCGGACCCCGGGCGTCGTCATCAGCCAGGACCCCGAGGGCTCGACCGAGCAGGAGAAGGGCTCCACGATCACGCTGACCGTCGCCAAGGAGGAGGCCAAGTCCACCGTTCCGGACGTGGCCGGCCGCACCTGCGACGAGGCGAAGGCGCAGATGCAGGCCAACAACCTGACCGGTACCTGCACCGAGGTCGAGACCCAGGACCCGAACCAGGTCGGCAAGGTCATCTCGACCTCGCCGGAGGCCGGCAGCGAGGCCGACAGGAACTCCACGGTGACCATCCAGGTCGGCAAGCAGGCCCAGCAGAAGACGCAGGTGCCCAACGTCGTCGGCCAGACGGTCGGCCAGGCCAAGCAGATCCTCCAGGGCGGCGGCTTCACGAACATCCAGTTCGAGAACGGCAGCGACCAGGGTGACAACGCGCTGGTGACCAAGCAGGACCCGGGAGCCGGCCAGCAGGTCGACAACCCCGGGGGCACCCAGATCAAGCTGACGACCGTCGGCTTCGGCGGGAACAACGGCGGCAACAACGGAGGGAACAACGGCGGCGGCTTCTTCGGCGGCCTGACCGGGACATCCACCCGTACGGAGCACTGACCTACCGCCGGACCCCCGGCGCGGACACGAGTGAGCCCCGGTGCCCTTGATGATTCAGGGCACCGGGGCTCACTCGTGCCGTGCGCTCACCGGTCTGCGGGCTCACCGGCCGCCGGGCGGACCGCTCAGCGCAGTTCCTCGGGCGGCGTACGGTTCTCGTCGACCTTCTGCACCCGCTCCAGCTCGCCCCACACCACGTACCGGTAGCGGCTCGTGTAGATCGGCGTGCAGGTCGTCAGCGTGATGTAGTTGCCGGCCTTGGTCCTGCCCGACTCCTTGGGGATGTCGGCGAGGACCTGGACGTTGTACTTCGAGGTCTCGGGAAGGATGGCGTAGACCTTGTAGACGAACCACTTGTCCTTCGTCTCGAAGACGATCGGGTCGCCCTTGGCGAGCTTGTGGATGTTGTGGAACTTCGCGCCGTGGCCGTCCCGGTGGGCGGCGAGGGAGAAGTTGCCCTTCCGGCCCGAGGTCGGCAGCGTCGCCTTGACGGGATCGGTGTAGTAGCCGGCCACGCCGTCGTTGAGGATCTTCGACGTCGTGCCCTTCTCGACGAGGATCTCGCTGCCGCTCATCGCGGGCACGTGGAGGAAGCCGATGCCGTTCTTGGCGTCGAAGGCCGCGCCGCGGCCCGAGCCGCCGTCCTGCCGGGCCCAGATGTCACGGATCTTGTCGGCCTGCTCGCCGGCCGCGCGGTCGGCGACGACGTTGGTCCACCACAGGGAGTAGACGACGAACAGGCCCATCACCAGGCCCGCGGTGATGAGGAGTTCACCGAAGACGCTGATCACCGTGGCTATCGGGCCCATACCGCGCCGGGCCGGCCGGCCCGGGGAGGGGGAGTCGCCGACGCGCTCCGCGTGCTCGGTGTCGTCAGTGGTCGCTGCCACGTTCATCTGCCCTTAGTTGACGAGCGCATCCGGCTTGCCCTTGCTGCGCGGCCGTTCCTCGACCATCTTGCCCCAGACGATCAACCGGTACTTACTGGTGAACTCCGGTGTGCACGTGGTGAGTGTGATGTAGCGGCCGGCTTTCGTGAAACCCGACCCCTTCGGAATCGGCTCCAGCACGCTCACGTTGCTCGGCGACGTCACCGGCAGGATCGACGCCATCTTGTACACGTAGTACGTGTCCTGCGTCTCCACGACGATGTCGTCGCCGGGCGTGAGCCGGTTGATGTACCGGAACGGTTCGCCGTGCGTGTTGCGGTGCCCGGCCACCGCGAAGTTGCCCGTCTTCGCGTCCGGCATCGCCGTCTTCAGCCTGCCCTCCGAGTAGTGCCCGACCATGCCCCGGTCGAGCACCTTCTCCTTGCTGATGCCCTCGGCGATCGGCACGACGACGTCCAGCTTGGGGATGGTCAGGAGCGCGAAGCCCTGTCCGGCCTCGAAGACGCCCGGGTTGCGCTTGCCGTCGGCCCACTCGTCCTGGAGGCTGCTGGCCGCCCGCTGGGCCTGCGCGTCCGCCTCGAAGTTCGTCCACCACAGCTGGTAGCTCACGAACAGCAGCATCACCACGCCGGTGGTGATGAAGACCTCGCCGATCGCCCGGCTGGCGAGCACGGCGGGGCCGGGCCTGCGCGCGCGGGCCTGCCGCCGGGCCTCCATCCGCGAGAGGGGGGCGCCCGAACTCTCCGGGTCCGTCCCGGCGCCGTCCCGGGGGGAGCCGCCCGGACGCCCGCGCCGCCCCTTGGCGGCCTTCCTGCGGGCCGCACGGCCGCCCGTGGGGGTTCCGGCGGCGGGAGAGGCGGCGGAACCGGGAGAGGGCGCCAGAGGCCCGCCGGCGGCGCCCGGACCGGCGATCCGCAGCGCCACGGTCTCCTCGTCCGGCGGCTGCATGGACCGCTCCGTGTACGGCTCCCGGGGCGCGGGTGCCCGGCGGCGCCGGACGGGCTCGGCGGGCGCCCCGGGGGCCCGGCCGCCCTGGCCCCGACTCCCCTGGCCCTGACTCCCGTGGGGGCCGCCGTACCCCTGGCCGCCGTAGGTCTCGGCGCCGTACCGCTCGCTGCCGTAGCCGTCGGCGCCGTAGGGCTGGGCCGGCTGCGCCTGGGCGGCCTGTCCGTGGGGGGTGTGGCCGTCGCCGTACCAGTCCCCGAGCGCGGCGCTCCCCGCGTACGGCTCGTACCCGTACGGGGCGCTCTGGTCGCCGGTCTCTCCGTGGGAGCCCGCAGGGGACTCGCCGTATCCGGAGCCGGACTCGCGCTCGGGGCGCAGCGCGGTCACGCCGTGGCCCTGCCCACCACCGGGGCGAGCCCCGTCGACCTCGCCACCGCGCCCTCGTCGCCGCACTCCACGAGCCAGTTGGCCAGCATCCGGTGCCCGTGCTCGGTCAGGACCGACTCGGGGTGGAACTGCACGCCCTCGACCGGCAGTTCACGGTGGCGCAGGCCCATGATGATGCCGTCGTGGGTGCGCGCGGTGACCCTGAGGTCGGCCGGCACCGTCCCGGGCTCGGCCGCCAGCGAGTGGTAGCGGGTCGCGGTGAACGGCGAGGGCAGTCCGGCGAAGACGCCCTCGCCCCCGTGCTCCACCGGGGAGGTCTTGCCGTGCAGCAGCTCCGGCGCCCGGTCCACCACACCGCCGTACGCCACCTGCATGGACTGCATGCCCAGGCAGACGCCGAAGACCGGCACCCCGGTCGCGGCGCAGTGGCGCACCATGTCGACGCACACCCCGGCCTGCTCGGGCGTGCCCGGACCCGGCGACAGCAGTACGCCGTCGAAGCCGTCCTGGGCGTGTGCCGTCGCGACCTCGTCGTTGCGCAGGACCTCGCACTCGGCGCCCAGCTGGTAGAGGTACTGGACCAGGTTGAAGACGAAGCTGTCGTAGTTGTCCACGACGAGAATGCGCGCGCTCACTGGTTGTCCACCGTCACATTGTTGAAGGGCAGCAGCGGTTCGGCCCACGGGAAGACATAGGTGAACAGGACGTAGACCACGGCCACGACCAGCACGAGCGAGAGGAACGCCTTCACCCACGCATTACCCGGCAGATGCCGCCAGATCCAGCCGTACATGCCGTCCCTTCCGTCGCACCACGGCACCAGAGTCTCGCCGTACAGCCACCAGACTAACGGCGCAACGCCTTCGGTTTCCCGGCCTCCACGGGCTGAGTGGAGTCCAGATGGGCCCACACGATCAAGCGGTAACTGTGGCCCCATTCCGGTTCGCACGTGGTCAGCGTCAGATAGCGGCCCGCACGCGTATACCCCGACTTACGGGGCACGGGGTCGATCACCTCAACGTCGGTGGGCACAGTTTTGTAGGGCCCTTTGTCGATCCGGTACGTGAACCAGGTCGTGCCGTCGGTCAGGACCACCGCGTCACCGGGGCGCAGCCTGGGGAAGTCCTTGAACGGGTCGCCGTAGGTGCGCCGGTGCCCGGCGACGGAGAAGTTGCCCCTCTGGCCGAGCTGGGCGGTGTTCGCGTAGTGGCCGAGCCCCTTCTTGAGGGTGTCGAGGTCGGTCCCTTCGAGCACCGGCTTGTTCCACGTGAAACCAAGGCGCGGGATGTACATGATGGCGAACGGCTCACCCGCGGCGTACGGCGCCGGCGTGGGCGGACTCGTGGCCGTGCCCGGATTCCGCGCGTCACCGGGGGCCGCGGGGGAGGGACGCAGCGCTCCCTGGGCCCACTGGTCCTGTAACCGGTCGATCTGGTCGCCCATGTCGGTGTCGGCCCGCACACCTGTCCAGAACAGCACGTAGACGACGAAGAGGACGATCACCGTGCCGGCGGTGATGCACAGTTCGCTGACGGTCCTGACCACGAGGCGCACCGGCAGCTCCAGAGGGGGCTCACTCCACGGGCTTGGCGTACTGCAGATCCACTGTGCCCGAGTAGCCGGGCAGAGTCACCGGCCCGTCCTCGGTGACTTTCCAGCCGAGCCCGTAGACGTTCACGTAGACCATGTAGTTCTGGAGCGCGGCCGAGTCGGCGAGCGCCTGCTGCATCTTCGCCGGGTCCCCGACCGCCGTGATCTTGTACGGCGGTGAGTAGACCCGGCCCTGGAGGATCAGGGTGTTGCCCACGCAGCGCACGGCGCTCGTGGAGATCAGCCGCTGGTCCATGATCTTGATGCCCTTGGCCCCGCTCTGCCACAGCGAGTTCACCACGGCCTGGAGGTCCTGCTGGTGGATGACCAGGAAGTCGGGCTGCGGCTCGGGGTAGCCCGGCAGCTTGGCGGTGGCGTCGGGCGGGGCGTCGTTGAGGGTGACCGTGATCGCCTCGCCGGTCACCTTCTGCGTCCCGGCGTCGCCCTCCAGCGCGGCCAGCCTGGCGTCCTCGGCCCTGGTGCTGCCGTCGTCGCGCTCGGCGAGCGCCTCCACGTCGTCGCGCAGGGCGGCGTTGGCGTCATCGAGCCGGCCGTTGCCGTGGCTGCGCTCCTGGATGAGGTCCGACAGTTTCAGCAGCGAGGCGTCCGTGCGGATGTCGGTGCCCTTGGCCGTGTCGAAACTCGTGAAGAAGATCAGACCGGCCAGGGCGAACACGGCGGCCGTGAGCATCCGCACGGGACGAAACCGGGCGCGGCCAGGACTGGATTCGGTCCCGGGGGAGTCGGCAGAATTGCTCAACGTACCCTTATCTCCTTCGGCGCCGCGGAAGCACTACGCTAACGGACGCCCGGGGGAGCCTTTCAGAGTCCCCTTGTACGCTGCCCCGAGCCCGACCGAGTTCCCTGCGCGGCCACGCAGCGCATCGACAGGAGAGACCCTCGTGCCGAAGTCACGTATCCGCAAGAAGGCCGACTACACGCCGCCGTCGTCCAAGCAGACGACCGTCATCAAGCTGAACAGCCGCGCCTGGGTCGCGCCCGTGATGCTGGCCATGTTCCTCATCGGCCTGGCATGGATCGTCGTCTTTTATGTGACCGACGGTTCACTGCCCATCGACGCGCTCGGAAACTGGAACATCGTGGTGGGCTTCGGCTTCATCGCCGCCGGATTCGCCGTCTCCACGCAGTGGAAGTAGCGGTCGTCACGAGCCTGGTGGTGGCGGTCGACGCGACGGCCACCACTCGGTGAACCCAGCTCTGCCCATGGCTGTCCGCTGAGTTATCCACAGCTGTTTTCCACAGTGTTGAAAAAGAACGACGATCTGTGGATAACCCCTCGGGTGTTGACGCCGGTATGACGGAACTACCGACTCGCCCACCCCCTTCGAAAACTTGTTCCCCCCTGCCTGACCTGCGAAAACACTGATCGGCGACAGGGGGCACAGGTGTTCCCGCACAGTCTGCACAGGATCCGCCACCCGCTGTGGACAACGCGGGTCCCCACCCGTGAAACCCGTGCTCAGGCGAGCTGCATCGTCCTCAGGACGGTCATCACGACGACCGCCGCCAGGACCAGCGCGCAGGTGCCGTACTGGACGAGGGCCCGCCGCTCGCGCGGGGCGTGCACCATCGCGTAGCCGATGATGACGCCGGCGACGAGACCGCCGATGTGCGCCTGCCAGGAGATGTTGAAGCCCGGCGCGAAGGTGAAGATCAGGTTGATCACCAGCAGGGCGATGATCGGCCGCATGTCGTACTGGAGGCGGCGCAGCAGGACGGCCGTCGCGCCGAACAGACCGAAGATCGCGCCCGAGGCGCCGAGTGACGCGGTGTGCGGATCGGCCAGCAGATAGGTGAAGGCGCTGCCGGCGAGGCCCGAGCAGAAGTAGAGCGCCAGATAGCGGGCCCGTCCGAGGGCCGCCTCCAGGGGGCCGCCGAGCCACCACAGGCTCAGCATGTTGAACGCGAAGTGCCAGACGGCCTCGTGCGTGAACATCGAGGTCACCAGGCGCCACCACTCCCCCTCGGCCACACCCTGGGTGGGCTGGAAGGGGGCGGGCGGCCAGGACCCGATGAGATACAGGTCGTTGCGCAGCGACTGGCTGCTCTGCACCGCGATGAAGACCGCGAGATTGACGGCGACGAGGATCTTGGTGACCAGCCGGGGGTCGGCGGCGATGCTCCCCCCGGCGATCGTGCGGGGGCGGGAGGCGTCAGGGGCGTGTCCGGTGCCGGAACCACTGCGGACGCACTCCGGGCACTGGAAGCCCACCGAGGCGCTGACCATGCAGTCGGGGCAGATCGGCCGCTCGCACCGGGTGCAGCGGATACCGGTCTCACGGTCCGGGTGGCGGTAGCAGACCAGCGGGGTGTGCGCGTCCTGCGGGCTGCCGGCCTGCTGCTCCATGAGGTCCCCTGGGTCGTCGTCGGCGGCGATGCGCGTCCCGTGGGCACCGCCCCGCCCATCCTTACGGACGAGCGGGGCGTTTGGTTCCCCCGGGGAGGTGCCGGGTTCAGCCCTCGCGCTTCTCCACGGTCACGGACTCGATGACGACGTCGTTGAGCGGCCGGTCCGTGCGCGGGTTGGCCGGCGCGGTCGCGATGGCGTCGACGACCTTCTGGCCGGCCGCGTCGACGACCTCGCCGAAGATGGTGTGCTTGCGGTTCAGCCACATCGTCGGCGCGACGGTGATGAAGAACTGCGAGCCGTTCGTGGCCGGCCCGGCGTTGGCCATGGCCAGCAGGTACGGCCTGTCGAAGGCGAGGTCCGGGTGGAACTCGTCCTCGAACTGGTAACCGGGGCCGCCGGTGCCGTTGCCCAGCGGGTCACCGCCCTGGATCATGAAGCCGCTGATGACCCGGTGGAAGACCGTGCCGTCGTAGAGCCTGGCCGTGGACTTCTCGCCGGTGACGGGGTTGGTCCACTCCCGCTCGCCCTGGGCGAGTTCCACGAAGTTCCTGACCGTGATCGGCGCGTGGTGGGGGAGAAGCCGGACCTCGATGTCGCCGTGGTTGGTCTTCAGGGTGGCGTAGAGCTGCTCGGCCACGATCTGCCTTCCGTTGTCTTTCCGTGACGCCCCGATCCTCGCACGGACCGCGGCTCCCGTGCCCCGGCTCCCGTTCGCCGCGGGACGACCTCTGCGATCCCTCGCGGAAAACGCGCCGAGTACTCCCGGGACGGGCGCGCGCGGCGGCGAACCGTGGCATTGTCGACGACAAGCGACTGTTGCCCCTATTGATCCGCTATTGCTCTCGATCAAGCAGTTCCGGCACCCAAATGCCAGCCCCTGCATGCCGCTCAGTGTTCTGACAGGCATGATCCGTAAAAGGGTGGAAAGTCGAATTACCGTACGCCACCGAGGAGGAGGAACCCGTGACCCGCATCGACAGCGTGCGCGCCGCGACCGGCTCGGCGAAGGACAGCGTGCTGCACGCCGCGGAAGTGGTGGCGCCCTACGCCGACACCGCCAAGGACAGGGCCGCGCACTACGCGCACGAGGCACGCGTACGGCTCGCGCCGATGGTGACGCAGGCCACCGAGCAGGCCCGCGCCCAGGCCCGAACCCAGTACGGCGCACATGTGGCACCGCGTCTGGAGCAGGCCCGCACGCATGTACCGCCGAAGGTTGACCAGGCCGCGCACGACGCGGCCGACCGCACCCGCAAGGCGGCCCGCCAGGCCGCCGACTACTCACGCCCGAGGATCGAGCAGGCCGTGGCCGCGGCCGGCCCCGTCCGCGACGAGGCCACCGCGCGCGGTGCCGCCGCACTGGCGGCCCTGCGCGGTCAGGTCTCGGCCAAGGACATCGAGAAGATGGTCCGCAAGCACCAGCGGCGCGCCAAGGCGGGGCGCGCCGCGAAGAAGCTGGCGATCATCGGGCTTCTGGTGGGCGGTGCCGTCGCCGCCTGGAAGTGGTGGGACAAGCAGGCCAACCCGGACTGGCTGGTCGAGCCGCCCGCCGCGACCGAGGTCCCCGAGTCGGGCCGGCTGACGTCGGTCGACGGCACCGGTCAGGCCGTTCTCGACCCGGAGGTCGAGGCCAAGGAAGCCGAGGAGGAGGCGGCCCGCAACGACGAGGGCCGATGACACGAGGGCGTCGCCGCCGCGAGGACGCCGAGGGAATGAGGGCACGGATCCGGTGACGGCCGGTCCGGTCCGGTCAACACCGCCGCGGGGCAGGAGACTTGAGTTCTCCTGCCCCGCGGCGGTGTTTCACGTGGAACATCCGTCATGCCCCGGGCGCACCCCTCGTTCACGGCACCGCTCCCGATGACGTTTGCAACGGACGGCCGCCGCGGATCGCATCCGTACGCCCTTGACGGAGCGCGTTTCTCTGATTACCCGACCGGCTTCACGCCAGCTCACGCCGGTGTCGCCCGCCGGCGCGAACCGGCCGGGACGGCGTCGCACCCGCGTCTGCGAGCCCGGCGGAGATGACCACTGCTCACGTTTGCGCAAACATGTGCAACGGCGTACCCCTCCGTCACGTGACACACGTCACGCAGGGGTGCGTCCGCACTCCGGAGCCGGGAACGCAGAGACCGGCCAGCAGCCACTGAGGCGTCTGACCGGTCCGAGGTGTGGAGCCTAGGGGAGTCGAACCCCTGACATCTGCCATGCAAAGACAGCGCTCTACCAACTGAGCTAAGGCCCCGGAAGGGAAACGTCCGTCCGGTACGGCCACGTACCGGCGGGCGCCGCTGACCAGAGTACCGGGTCGCCCCCCGTATCTCGCAAAAAGATGGGGGGTCCCTAGGAACGACCACTCTCCGTAAGATGCTCGGCGTGGTTCGCTACAGCGAACCACGGTTCTGGGGAAGCGATGGGGAGACGCAATGGACGCCGCACAGCAGGAAGCCACCGCAAGAGCGCGGGATCTGCAGCGGAACTGGTACGGGGAGCCGCTGGGGACGCTCTTCCGTAAGCTCATCGACGATCTTGGTCTCAACCAGGCTCGTCTCGCGGGGGTTCTGGGACTGTCCGCACCGATGCTGTCGCAGCTGATGAGCGGCCAGCGGGCGAAGATCGGCAATCCGGCCGTGGTCCAGCGGGTGCAACTGCTGCAGGACCTGGCCGGACAGGTCGCCGACGGCAGCGTGAGCGCCGCCGAGGCCACCGAGCGCATGGAGGAGATCAAGAAGTCGCAAGGGGGCTCGGTGCTCAGCAACACCACGCAGACGACCAGCAGTTCGGGGGCGCCCACGGTCAAGCGGGTGGTCCGCGAGATCCAGTCGCTGCTGCGCTCGGTGGCGGCCGCGGGGGACATCATCGAGGCGGCCGACAGCCTCGCCCCGAGCCACCCGGAACTGGCAGAGTTCCTCCGGGTGTACGGCGCGGGCCGCACCTCGGACGCGGTCGCGCACTACCAGTCCCACCAGAACTGACCCGGAGGCCCGGTCGCCGGAGGGGGTTCGGCCACCGGGCCGCGGGCGGCGCGAGGGGCGCGTACGAGGGGGTCGTACGCGCTCGTCGGCCGGGCCGGACGGGGAAACACCGCGCACGGGAGCTCCACTGGACGTGCCTCTCATCGGGGAACGGTCCGAAGGCAGGTCCGCGAAAGGGAGTCGCAGCGCCCTGGGCGGGGGAAGCAAGGGGGATGACCGCAGGGGGAGGAGCGAAGCACGGCCATGGGTGAGGTCTTCGCAGGCCGGTACGAACTGGCCGATCCGATCGGGCGCGGAGGCGTCGGCGCGGTCTGGCGTGCCTGGGACCACCGCCGCCGCCGGTACGTGGCGGCCAAGGTGCTCCAGCAGAGCGACGCGCACTCGCTGCTGCGGTTCGTCCGCGAGCAGGCCCTGCGGATCGACCACCCCCATGTGCTGGCGCCCGCCAGCTGGGCCGCCGACGACGACAAGGTCCTGTTCACCATGGACCTGGTGGGCGGCGGCTCGCTGGTCCATCTCGTCGGGGACTACGGCCCGTTGCCGCCCCGGTTCGTCTGCACCCTCCTCGACCAGCTCCTCGCCGGGCTGGCCGCGGTCCACGCGGAGGACGTCGTCCACCGCGACATCAAGCCCGCCAACGTGCTGCTGGAGGCCACCGGCACCGGCCGCCCCCGGCTGCGCCTGTCCGACTTCGGCATAGCGATGCGGCTCGGCGAACCGCGCCTGACCGAGACCAACCTCGTCGTCGGAACGCCCGGCTATCTCGCGCCCGAGCAACTCCTGGGCGCGGAGCCGGACTTCCCCGCGGACCTGTTCGGCACGGGCCTGGTGGCCCTGTACCTCCTCGAAGGCGCCAAGCCGGACGCCAAGGCGCTCGTGCAGTACTTCGCCGCCCACGGGACGCCCGGCGCTCCCCAGGGCATCCCCGAGCCGCTCTGGCAGGTCGTGGCGTCGCTGCTGGAGCCGAATCCCGACGCGCGGTTCCGCACCGCCACCGGCGCGCGCAAGGCCCTCGCCTCGGCGGTGCAACTGCTGCCGGAACCCGGCCCCGACGACGAACTGATCGAGATCTTCGACCAACTCGGCTCGCTCCCGGACGGGTTCGGACCGGACGGCCCCCTCAAGCAGGCGCCCGGTGTCATCTCCGGCACCGGCGCCTCCGGCGCGTTCGAAGGCGGCTCGGTGGGGGTGGTCCGCAACGGCCCGGTGCCGTCGGGCACCGACACCGGGTCGCCCGGCGCGCCCGCCTGGGGGCCGGGTCCCGGGTCCGCCGGCGTACGCCCCTGGGGACCCGGCACGGGACGGGATCCCCGCGAGGGGGTGGCGGGGGTGGGCCCGTCCTCGGGCGCGCTCCCGGCCCAGCCGCCGCCCCGGCCCGCTCGGGCGCCGTCCACACCCTCCCGGCCGGGCGCCGACGACACCCCGCCGAGCATGTCGGACACCGGAAGCTTCCTCCTGCCCCCGCCGGAGCCCACGGACGCCTCTCCGCGGTCCGAAGCGCCCCCGCCCCCGCCCCCGCCGCAGTCGCCGCCCGCGGCACCGGGGTACGCGCACACGGACCAGGCGCGGCAGAGGCAGCACGCGCTCCCCGCCACCCCCTACGACGGCACGCACGTCCTGTCGCCCTCCCGGCCGCGCCCCCACCCGCAGCCCCCGCGCCACCCGTCCGAACCACCGACCCCGCCCCCCACGCCCGGCCCGGCCCCCGCACCGCTCCCGCTGCGGCCCGTCGACACGGCCACCGCCGCGTACACCGCTCCGAACCCGCAGGATCCGCCGTCGGCGCCACCGGTCGGACAGCCGCACCGCCGCGGTGGTCACCGTGCCGCCCGCCGCCCGGGTCCGCCCGCCAAGGTCGCCGTGCCGCTCCTGCTGCTGGCACTGGTCTGCTACGCCGTGGGCTTCTGGGCGCTGGCCCGCCTCTGAGCCCCCGGGAGCCTGACCGCCCCGGAACGCTCCTACCGCGCCCCGGCCCCGCGCCGCGCGGCCAGGAACCACACCCCGAGTCCCCCCAGCACCACGGTCCCCGTCCCGAGGCCGCTCACCGCGAGGACGGTCAGGGCGGTGTCGCCACCGTCCCCGCCTCCGCCCCGGTCCCCGTCCGCCGCGAGCGCGCCGCCCGCTCCGGCGCCGGCGTCCCCGCTCCCGGCGTCGAAGACCCCGCGCGGCTCGAACTCCCCCGCGTAGCCGGGCCCCGCCGCCGTGGTGCCGTCCACGCGCACGCGCAAGGTCAGTGTGAACGGGCCCTCGCCGTACTTCCCGGCCACCCCGGCCGCCAGGTGCACCACCACGTAGTAGTCCCCGGCGAAGCGCACGGCGCTGATCCGGTCGGGTGCGGCGTACCGGTTCCCGTAGGCGACCGGCGGCACGGGGTCGAGCACGGCGGCCCGCTGCCCGCCGTCGTAGTTCGCGCCCGCGTCGTCGACGAACCCGCGCGCGGGGTTGTACAGCGCCAGACTCAGCGCGCCCGCCACATAGCCGTCACCGCTCTCGGACCCGGCCAGTTCGGCCGTGGCGGAGAACTGCTCCCCCCAGGCGAGCGGCACCTTGTAGAACAGCGTGCGGCCGGGCGTGATCGCGGAGCTCCACACGCCCTCCGCGACCGGCGCCGCCGAGGTGAACCCGGAGCCGCCCGCGCGCGGGACGGCCTCGCCGGTCACCGGGGCCGCCGGCGCGGAGTTCCAGCCGCCGGGCGCGGTCGGTGCCGCACCGCGCCTCAGGGCGGGCTCCGAGGCGGCGAAGAGCTCCAGGTCCCAGGTGTCCGACGCGGACAGCGCCGTGCCGAGCCGCTGGACGAGCACGCGGTACGTGCCGGCCTCCTTGCAGCGGGGCCGGTTGGCGGAGATCTCCCGCGACCCCCACGCGGCGATCGGACGCGCGCTGCGGACGGCGCCGAACGTCGTGGTGTCGAAGGAGCAGGAACGGCCCTCCGCGTCCTGGACGGACACCTTGACCCCGTCGCTCGCGGCCACGGCGCTGCCGGGGGGCGGAACGACGGTGGCGGAGACGTACACGTCCGACGTGGCGTCGAGGTCGAGGCTGAAGTAGATCTGCCCGTCGCGCTCCAGCGAGCTCCTGTACGACGCTCCGGGCGTGAGGGGAGCGGCCTCCGCCGCGCTGGCCGAGCCCCGCACCGGCCGGGCGTCCGGCGCGAAGTCGTAGGGGCCGGGCGTCCCGGCCGCGAGCGCCGCCTGCCCCGGCAGGGCGGTCGCGGTACACAGCAGCAGGGCTCCCGCGACGGCCACCCGCGCGCGTGCCCGGCGCCGGCCGCGCCCCACTTCCGTCGGCGCACGCCGCG
>NZ_AGBF01000055.1 GCF_000225525.1 Streptomyces zinciresistens K42
CCCGATCGGCGCAACGGGCGGCCCCGCCGGCCGGGCGGGGTGGCGCCGGCGGTGCTCCGGCCCGTCCGGCCCGGCGGGAAGGCGGGCGCCGTGCACGCCGGACGGCCGCCCCAGGCGCAGTCGACGGCCATGGGGGCGGGCCGTTGTAGGGGGCGGCCGCGTCCGGGAGAGGGGCCGAGCCGCACGCGGCGTGGGAGAAGGGTGCGGCCCGGCCGCTGGTGGGGTCAGGGCTGACCGGGCAGGGAACGGCAGTTGGAGACGGCCGGGGTGCCGGCGAGGCGGTCGGTCAGCCAGGAGACGGCGTCGCCCTGGTCGAGCAGGAGCGGGGCCAGATGGTTCAGCAGCAGCCCGTCGCCGAGGTCGGGCAGCCGAAGCGCCCTGTACGTGACGTCGGCGCCCTTCGCGCACCAGTCGGCGGCGAGCCGGCGGGACTGGGCGTACGGCACGATGTCGTCGCGCACGCCGGTGACCACGCGTACGGGTCCTGCGGGCCGCAGGCGCCCGATGCGCTGGGCGTCCAGGGTCCGGCGCAGCAGGGGCTCGCTCTGCACGACGTCGGTGAGGGACCGGCCGCCGACCGTCCAGGAGGTGCTTCTGCGGAAGCCGTAGCCGAGGATGGCGTCGCCCACGCACATGGTCGACAGGTCGCCGAGGGCCTTGCGGCCCGCCGCGTTGAGGGTCCTGTCGGCCACGGCCCGCAGTTCGGGATCGGTCTGGAGGAAGCCGTTGACCGACCAGCCCAGGGCTCCGGCGAGCGCGCTGCCGTCGATGCCCTCGACCACGGCGGCGAGGTCGGCGGGCGGAGCCCCGGAGTAGGTGCCCGCGAGGGTGACGTCCGGGGCGTAGGAGGGCTGGAGTTCGGCGGCCGAGGCGCTGGCCCCGCCTCCCTGGCTGTAGCCGTACAGGCCCACGGGCGAGTCCTGGGTGACGGAGGACCCCGGCAGCCGGCGGGCGGCGCGGACGGCGTCGAGGAGCGCGTGTCCGCCCTCGACCCGGTTGACGTACGTGTGCACCCGGTCGGTCGTGCCGAGTCCGGCGTAGTCGGTGACGACGACCGCCACCCCCTCGGCGAGCAGGCGGTAGACGGCGATGTCCTCGTAACCCACGGACACCGTACGGCCGTTGAAGGCGATCGGCCTCTCCAGGCCGAGCGAGGCGGCGCACTGGTCGCCCTGCCCCATGGTGCCCGGCGCCAGGGCCACCAGCGGGCGCGGCCCCTTCCCCCGCCAGGCGGCGGACGGCTCGATGTAGGCGCCGGTGACCGCGACGGGCCTGTCGTCGGCGCCGGTGGACTTGTACATCAGCCGGGTCGCGGTGCCGGGCAGCGGCCGGCCGTCGAGCCCGGTGAGGCTCACGGCCAGGGGCAGGGGTTCGGTGCGCACGAGGGCGCCGTCGGCCGTCGGGAGCGTCGCGGGCGGCCGGTAGAACGGCGGAATCGGCACACCCCGCGACACGGTCGGCTCCGGGGCCGCACCGGCGGCGCTCGCGGGTGGCGCCTGCGCTCCGAGGAACGCGGCGACGGCCAGTGCGCAGGCGGCGGTTCGGCCGCCCGGCGCGATGCGCGCGCGAAGCCGCCCGGCCCGCTCGTGGCTGTCGCCGGGCCCGTCAGGGGGCACGGCGTCACATGAGTCTGCGGTGGGGATCATGCGGCTCACTCCTTGCTGCGTCGGAGGGTACGCGCGCTGCCGGGCGCACCGGCGGGGGAGGGCGCGCGCGAGGTGGGGGAGGGAGGGGGCGGGAGGGAAAGAGGAGAGGGGTGGTACCGGGACACGGATCGCGCCGGGTGCCCGCCGCTTCCGGGACGTGCCGCCGCGCGACGGCGCATGCCGGGGGAGGGGCGCCCCCGAGGCGGACGGGTGCGGCTTGTGACCTGCGTCCGCCATGCTGACCACGCGACCCCGGAACGGGGAACCGGCCCACACGGCACCGGAGTTACCGGCGGGTCGGATACTGGAGAGTAGGGTTGTGTGTCACTCAGTGACAAGATGTCTGCGTGTGTCATTTGTGTGTGCGCCACTATGCTGCGGTGATCAGTGGCGCGGCGACGTGGGGCGGCAGTGGGCGAGACGACCGGGATCCGGACCGCCGGGAGCGAGCCCGCCCCGGCCCTGCCGCTGGCTGAGCGGCGCAGAGCGGCCCTCCGGCTGGAGATCGCGCGTACCGCCGTACGGCTCTTCTCCGCCCAGGGCGTGACCGGCACCACCGGCGAGCAGATCGCCCGAGCCGTCGGCGTCTCGTCCCGCACGCTGTGGCGCCACTTCCCCACCAAGGAGAGCTGCGTGCGGCCCCTGCTGACGGCCGGACTCGACGCCGCGACCGAACAACTCCGTGACTGGCCGGCGGAGTCGACGCTCCTCGACCACCTCACGGACCGCTGCCGGCGCGGCACCCTGCCCGCCGTCGACCCGGCGGTCCTGGATCTGATCCGCATGACCGCCGACGAACCTGCCCTGCGCGCCGTCTGGTTGCAGGCCCACGACGACGCGCTGCCGGTCATCGCCGGACTGATCGCCGTCCGGGCCGGTCTCCCGCCCGACCGGCTCCGGGTGAAGGTCCACGCGAACATGGTCAACGGAGCACTGCGCATCGCCGCGGAGGACTTCGCGGCGCGGTGCGCGGAAGGCGCCGAGGCATCCCCGGACGCGCTCGCGGCCTGTCTGCACACCGCACTCCAGGCGGTCACCGACGGGCTTCCCTACTGAGGAACCATGCCTGCCGGGAACGGCGTTGTCCCCCGCTGACGGTCCACGCGGGGCGTTGCCGCCCGCGCCCGGGATCCGGCCGCGCCCGTTCTCAGGCGGATCCGGTCTCAGGCGGGTCCGGCCGCGCCCGGGGCCGGGGCGAGAACCGCCTTGACGGCGGCCTCCAGCGAGGTGGGCGGGCGGCCCAGGACATCGCGGAGATCGTCGGTGTGGCGCTCCAGTGCGCCCGACCGGACCTGGCCGTACAGCCAGCCCAGCGCGCCGCCCGGACCGTCCTGCTGCGGCAGGAGCGCCACGGGGGTGCCGCAGGCGCGCGAGAGCGCCCGCGCGAGGTCGGGGTAGGTCCACCGGGTGCCGGTGAAGTCGTACGCCCGGCCCATGTGCTGATTGTCCGTCAGGACTCGTACGGCTGCCTCCGCGAGGTCGGCGCGGGAGGCGGTGTTGATGCCCCGTCCGCCGGTCGGGTCGGCCAACTCCCCTGCGGCGACGGCGGCGTGCAGGGCCGGACCGAGGAACGCCTCGCTGTAGAAGGGGTGGCGCAGCAGCGTGTGCGGCAGCCCGCTGGAGGCGAGGGCCAGTTCGGTGGCGTGGTGGGCGGCCGTGAGCCCGTCGGCCCCGGTGTCGGCGCCCAGGAAGCTGGTGTAGACGACGGCACCGACACCCGCCGCACGGGCCGCGTCGACCGCGGCCCGGTGCTGGCCGATCCGGCGGGCCGTGTCGAGTTCCGGCGAGGAGATCAGCAGCAGCCGGTCGGCGCCGGCGAAGGCCGTGCGCAGCGTGTCCGGATCGTCGTAGTCGCCGCGGCGGACCCGGACCCCCCTTGCGGCCAGGTCCCCGAGACGGCCCGGGTCGCGCACCGCCGCGACGATCTCCTCACCTCCGGGCCGGGCCGACAGACGCTCCAGCACGAGACGCCCGAAGGCGCCCGAGGCGGCGGACACGACGATCACACTGACTCCCTCGCTGACGACGCGGGCCCCCGGCACCGGGCACGGGGGCGCGCGGCGCCGCCCCCGGGGCGACCCGCACACCATCGGCGACCGGCGAGCCGCGCGTCAAAGGCTTTTCCCGTCCGCCCCCGCGCGGGGCGCCGCGAACCCGTCGCGCGCGACCGACTCGACGGGAGGCGAGGGGCGTCCCGGCCTCAACCCGGGTCAGCCTCTCGGGGCTGCGGACGGAAGAGAGGCCGCTGACGGGGGAGTTGTCGACACCGACGGCTCCTCGACGGGAGCAAGGGGTACTACTGACAGCCCCGCCCGTCGAGGCCGAACCGGGCCCCGTGGCAGGGGTGTTGCGGGGCCCGGCGCCGGTCCGCGGCCCGGGGCGGGTGCGGAGCGGCACGCCTTCGTGCCACGGAGGGAAGGCGGTTCACGACCGCCGCCCCCTGGGGGTGGCGTCCCACCCCCAGGGGTCAGCTGCCGTCGTTTCTCACAGGAAGCGCCACAGGTGGTCGGCCGTGCCGTTGTCGTCGAACTGCACCACCTGCGCGCTGTCGGCGGTCGACATGCCGTCGACGCCCAGCACCTTGCCGCTGTTCTTGTTGAGGACGCGGTACCAGCCGTCGCCGTTGTCGACCAGCTTCCAGAGGTGATCGGCGGTCCCGTTGTCCTCGAACTGCACGACGAGCGCGCTGTTCTCCATGGACATGCGGTCGACGCCGAGGACCTTGCCGCTGTGCCCGTTGCGGATCAGGCACCAGCCCTCGCCCCTGTCGACGAGCTGCCACGCGTGGTCGCCGGTACCGGTGTTGGCGAACTGCACGACTCGCGCGCTGTTCTCGGTGGACATCCCGTCCACGGCGAGGACCTTGCCGCTGTTCTTGTTCGCCAGGCGCCGGAAGGGCGGCTCCGGTGTCCACTGCCTGCCGTCGGGGGCCGCCGTCGGGAACGAGGTGATCCGCAGCCGTGCCGCTCCCGCCGGGACGAGGGTGACGGTCTCCACGGCCGCCGAACTGCGGGCCGGGCTCTGCTGGAGCGGTGCGACGACCCGTTCGTCGTCCGCGATCCACTCCGGTACCCGCCGGGCCCGCGCCGCGATCCGCACCGGCGCCGCCTGGAGGGTGAAGGGCTGGTCCGGCACGGCCGTACCGGTGCGGGTGACGGTGAGCGGTGTGTCCGGGACGAGGCCGTAGTTCCACGGCGTCGTCGCCTGGACCGCGTAGGCGGGGAACACGGCGTCGCCGCCGATGCGTTCGTAGCGCTCCCCGATCTCCAACGAGTAGGTGAGCGGGCCCCTTTCGACGCTGACGGCACCGGTCGCACGGGACCAGGTCCGCAGCCGGGCCTGCTGGGGGAAGCGGACGCGGACGGTGTCGCCGTCGCGCCAGGTGCGCTCCACGCGGGCCCAGGACGGGCCGTCCGAGGCGGTGACCGCGGTGCCGTTCACCCGGACCTCGGGTCCGCGGCACCAGCCGGGGACGCGCAGGTGCAGGGGGAAGCGCACGGGGCGGGGTGCGGACAGGGTGAGGGTGACCGTGTCCCCGAAGGGGTAGTCGGTGGTCTCCGTGAGGGTCACGGTCGTACCGCCGGCGACCTGGGTGCGGACCGAGTTGGGCGCGTAGAGCGCCGCGGCGAGACCGCCGTCGGGGGTGGCGAGCCAGAGTTCCTCGGTGAAGTACGGCCAGCCCATACCGTAGTTGTGCGGGCAGCAGCGGTACTGGTCGACGCCGGCCTGGAACGCCTGCATGGCGAAGCCGTTCTGGAACTGGCCCTGGGTCTTGGGCCGGTTGTCGAGGTCGACGCTGTTGGCGCTGGTGACGTAGTGGACGGACGTGCCCTGCGGGTCGAGGGCGGCGGGGAGCATGTTGAACGCCAGGTCCTCGCAGCGGTCCGCCCACACCGGGTCACCGGTGATGCGCGTCAGCAACTCGTGGCTGGCCATGAACTCCACGATGCCGCAGGTCTCGAAGCCCTGACGGGGATCGGTGAACCCCGGCCGGAAGTTCTCGTCGCCCGCGATCCCGCCGCCGGGGAACCTGCCGTACTCGGCCATGACGGCGTCGTAGGCCCGGTAGGTCGCGCGCGTGAGGTCGGCGGACTCCGCGATCTGCGCGTACTGCGCCGGTTCACGGAAACCCTGGGCGATGTTGACGTTGTGCCGGCTCGGCGCGGCACCGGTCCAGTCGGCGCCGTACGTGTGCATCTTGGCCGCGAGGTCGAGCAGGAACGCCTCACCGGTACGGCGGTACAGCCACACCGCGATGTCGAGTCCGTCGCCCCAGCGGTACGACACCCAGCTGGAGTTGAACGCGCCCGGCCCCTGGGCGTTCATGAACCGCAGGAACCGGACGAGGAACGGCACGACGCGCTGGTCGCCGGAGTACTCCTCGTGGCTGCGCAGTGCCTGCAGCAGCGGCAGGAACGGCCAGAAGTCGGGGCCGCCGTTCAGGGAGGTGCGCAGGGCGCGCGGCCCGAAGAACCCGTCGCTCTGCTGCGTGGCGAGGATGGCGTCGACCCACTCGCGGTACCGGGCGAGGGCACGGGCGTCACGTGTGGCGACGGCAAGCGGGATGTAGCCCCGCAGCCAGTAGGGGACCTCCTCCCAGGCGCTGCGCTCGGGACGCACCCAGCCGGTCGCGGAGAAGTCGAGGAAGTGGGAGCCCGCCTCGAACCGCCCGTGCAGACCGCCGAGTTGGAGCTTCAGCTGTCCGGCGAGCCATCCGCGTGCGGTGATGCTCCCCGGCTTCAGCCGCCGGAACCTGTCGGGCACGCGCGTCTCGGCTGCCCGGGAGGGCGCCGCGACCGCGGCCGGGGCGAGCGGTGCGCCGAGTGCCGCGGCACCGAGGGTGAGGGAGCCGGCGCCGAGCAGCGTCCGTCTGCTGAGGGACATGGGCAAGACCTGCCTTCCGGAGGGGGAGCCGGTGGGGGACACCGCTGCCGTCGCAGGGGACGTGACGCCCCCGCCGGGCCGTGGAGAGCGGTCGCCGCAGGGCCGGCCGGCCCTGCGGCGACCCCCCGGGGGGAGGGGGTCCGGCGGGGATCACGATTCTCTACAACGTTAGAAATTGCGGCCGTTGGCATCAGAGCACGCGCGCACCGACCTGTCCAGGGGGAGTGCGCGAGGAGTACGCGGGCAGTACGGGGCGGCGTACCGGGGGAGTTCGCGGCGGGGCGCGGGAAGTGCGGGGCGGGGACGGTGGCAGCCCGCGCGGGACGACCCGCGGGGCGGCCTCCCGGGAGGCCGCCCCGCGGTACCAGGTCCTCCTGCGGCCATTCCTCGGGCGTCCCGCAAGGACCGCCGCCGTGCTGCGGAGTTCGCGGGGCGGCGGCCGGCGGCCCTGGGCCGGGAGCGATGCCGTCCCGGGTACGACGGCCGGGACGGGCCGCCTCACCGGGACGACCCGCGGGCGCGGTCGAGGCCATCGGGAGGCCGCCCGACCGGGCCTTGAGCGGCTCGGGTTGACGGTTCGTCAGGCCGGCGGGTCGAGGACTCCCGCGGTGCGCGGGCCGGCCGGAGCGGCGGTGGCGGGGGCGAACACCGGGGCGCCCTGCCGGTAGAAGACGCCGATGTCCGCCTCCTCGCCTTCCGCCGCCAGGACGCGCGCCTCCAGCCGGCCTTCGCCCACGGCCCGTACCACTGCCTCGCTGCCCGCCCCGCGCGCGTGGAGACCCGGATGGATCGTCCCGGGCCGCCTGCTCGAACGCCTGCTGGCGCCGCGCCCGCACCCCGACCGTCCCACCGCCCCGTGCAGCCGGTCTTCCGCGAACCGTCCACCCTGCGCGTGCGCGGGGACCCCGCCGCCTGAACCCGGGAACCCGGGAACCCGGGAACCCGGGAACCCGGGAACCCGGGAACCCGGGAACCCGGGAACCCGGGAATGCGCCCGCCCCGCCCCGCTCGCGAGGCGCAGGCGGCGGCGTGCACGCGGCGCCGGCAGGGGGAACGCCCGCCCCGCCTCGCCGCCCGTGCGGGATCTCCGGTCTGCGGCCCGAGCGGGTCCACTGCACGACCGGACGCTCCGCCGGAGTTCCGGGAAGGGATCCCTCGCGTGCGGGAGTGCGCCGCCCGGGATCACGGAAGGTTACGATCTGTCGCCATGAGTGACGACACGGCCGAGGGGGCCGCCCCCGGAGCGCCACCGCCGCAGCCGGCGGACGGCCCGGACGGCCCGGACGGCCCGGACGGCCCGGACGGCCCGGACGGCAAGGCCCTGCACCTCGCCGTCGTCCTGCTCGTGGCCGCCTCGGGAGCGTTGGAGGCCGTCTCCTTCCTCGGCCTCGACCACGTGTTCGCGGGAGTCATGACCAGCAATCTCGCCCTGCTCGGCATGGCCGCGGGGCAGGGCGAGGAAGTCGACGTCACCGCCGCGGTGCTGGCGCTGGCGGGCTTCGCGGCGGGCGCGCTGGCCGTCGCCCCGGTCCTGCGCGGCCACACCTCACCGGAGGCCCGCTGGAGCCGCCGCGTCCTGCTCGTCCTGTGCGTCGAGGCCGCACTGCTGGCTGTCGGCGCACTGGCCTGGGCGCTGGCCGAGGGGGCGCCCGCCCGGCCGGTCCGGGACGTCCTTCAGACCGGCGCCGGGTTCGCGATGGGCATGCAGTCCGCCGCCATGGTGGCCGCCGGGCGGGCCGCCGCGCCGACCACCTATCTGACGGGCACCCTGGCCACGTACCTCGTCAGAGGGGTCGCCGGGCGTCGCCCGGACCTCTGGGTGCCGCTGCGGTTCGCGGGACTCGCCGCGGGTGCCGCGCTGTCCGCCGTTCTCCTCCGACAGGCGCCCGCCTGGGCGGCGTTGCCGCCTGTCGTCCTGCTCCTCGGCGCTCTCGCCGGCGCCTGCGTGCCCTTCCGCAGGCGGCCTGCCGGTCCCGCCGAGGCGGCCTGAGCGTCCGGCGGGAGGCGAGTCGGGTACTCGTCCCGGCCGTCGCGGCACCTCCCCGCGCAGTGGGGGCGGACGTCCCGGGGGCGGCCGGGGCGGTGCCTCTCAGGCGGCCCGTGCTCCGAGGATGCCCTCGACGCCCGCCAGGAAGGTGTCGCCCACCAGTGCGGGGTCAAAGAGGCAGCCGGAGGCCATCGCGCCGTCCCGGAGCATGACGAGGTGGCGGCCGGCCGCGTCGGCGGGGGTGTGTCCGCACTCGGCCAGGAGTTCCGTGACCGTGTCGAGGAACCACTGCCGGTGCGCCAGTACGGCCCGGTGGATGGGGTGGGCCGGGTCGGGATACTCGGCGGCCGCGTTGAGGAAGGCGCAGCCGCGGAACCCGGGGGAGCGGATGCCGTCGACGAGGGACCGGGCGACGGCGCGCACCTTGTCGGGCGCCGACTCCGCGCTCGCCCGCGCGGCCGCTACCTGGTCGCGGATGCCCCGGTCCGCCAGGTCGAGATAGGCGAGGACGAGGTCGTCCTTGCCCGCGAAGTGGCGGTACAGCGTCGCCCGCGTGACCTGCGCCTCGGCGATGATCCGGTCGACCCCGACGGAGTGGATGCCCTCGGCGTAGAAGGTCCTCGTCGCCGCGTGGAGGAGCCTTCCGCGCGCTTCGGACGTGCTGCCGCTCTGTGTGCCCCGACTCATGGGGCAGAGGCTACCAAATTCATGAGGGAGAACGTTCGGTCTTGACAGTCGGCCGCCGGGTCCCCTTAGATTCAGGCAAGAGACCGAACGTTCTCCCCCGCGATCCCGCTCGCAACCTCCCTCACGACCTGCCTCGCGGCCTCCCTCACGACTTTCCTCGCGCCGTTCGAGGTCGGCCCTCCGCGCCCGGAGCGCCACCCGGCGCACCTCATGCCCCACGCGTCCCGCATCGACGCACGCACCGTCACCGAAAGGCATCACTGTGGACACCCTCGTCGCCACCGCTCCCGCCGGCGTTCCCGCGGCCCTGCGGAAGCTGTACTTCACGCGTTTCGCGTTCGCCGCCGTGTGGGCGGCCCTGCTGTTCGCCGTCGGCGGCACGCTCAGCCCGCTGAGCGCGACGCTCCTGGTGGTGTACCCCCTGTTCGACGTCGCGGCGGCCGTCGTCGACATCCGGTCCGCCAGGGCGGACGACGGTCCCGTGCGCGGCCTGTACCTGAACGTCGTGCTGAGCACCCTCGCCGCCGTCGGGCTCGCCGTCGCCGCCACGTCGGGCGTCCCGGCGGTCCTGCGCGTCTGGGGCGCCTGGGCCGTCACGGCAGGTGCCGTCCAGCTGATCGTCGGGGCCCTCCGGCGCCGGCTGGGAGGCCAGTGGCCGATGATCGTCAGCGGCGGCATCTCCACCCTGGCCGGGGCGTCGTTCGTCGCCCAGGCCGGGAAGGGCGGCGCGGCCGTGAGCGGCCTGGCCGGCTACGCCTTCTTCGGCGGTGTCCTCTTCCTCGTCTCCGCCCTGCGCCTGGGACGCGCGGGCCGGTCCGTGTGACCCCAGGATTTCCCCCGTACGCCGCGGGCGCGGCCGGTGTTTCCCCGCACCGGCCGCGCCCGCGGCTCCTCAGTCGACCGGGTGGCCGGGATCGATGGTCCGCGCGTCCGCCATCCGCAGCAGGGGAGTGCCGTGGGGCGTCGCGCCGTGTGCGCCGCTCTGCACGGGGGCGAGGACGTGGCCCGTGTGGTCGCCCCCGTCGACGCGCCGCTCGATCCTGCCCACGAACCAGGCGCAGGCGTCGCGCAGGACCGTGGCGCCGCCGTACTCGCTGGTCCAGGCCGCCCGCGCGAACTTGTCGGCCAGGTGGCCGGTTTCGCCGCCGAACAGAGCCGCGAGACGGTGCTCGTCCCGGGTCAGCAGATGCACGGCGAGGAATTCGGCGGCCGCGGCGACCTCATGGGTCCGGTTCACCTTCGACAGCCACACCACGAACCGCGTCGGCCGGATGGAGCACTGCGAGGCGAAGCCGACGAGACACCCTGCCCGCTCGCCGCCGGACGTGGCGGTGACGACGCACATGTCGGGGTCGAGCCTGTCGAGGAAGCGGTTCATACCGACCATGCTTCACCCTGCCCTGGTGTCCAACGGCCCTTTCGGGGAACCTTGTCCGGCGGGCCCGCGGCGCCGCGGGCGCAGGTGCGGGTCACGCGCTCGGCCCCACCCGCCCGATCCGCGTCCGGCCCCGCCGAACCAATCCCCCCACAACCCCCAACACCCCTCATCCGCAACGCCGTTCGCCCCCAAGGCGCTCTGCACCGCCGAAAAGCCCATCCTGCGCAACACGTTGACCGTTCACCCTCGCGCCCCTACGTTGACGGCACCCTTGAGAGCGCTCTCAGAAAGGAGGCTCGATGAGATTCCGCAGGTGTCTGGCCGTCCTGGCCGTCCTGTCGGCCGCCGGTGGTCTGACGACGACCGTCGGCGCGGACGTCGCCACCGCCGCCACCATCGATGTGGGCAGGGGGAGTTACAGCGACGTCCGGCCGCCCGGACAGCAGGGCCCGACCGACAGCACCGGCCGGCCCGTCAAGCCGAAGGTCACCCCCGCCATGGCGGACAAGCCGGTGCCCACCAACGACTGGTGGTCCTCCCTCGCCTACCAGCGGTACCCGGGCAACCCCTGGTCCGAGAACATGTACGCACAGCCTTTCACCTACAAGGCGGTGGCCGGCGGCCTGGAGGTCGGATACCCGACGACACCTCAGATCGTCGGTGAGGGGCGCCAGTACGAGTACCCGCACAAGGCGGACCTGACGCTCGGGCTCGCGGGCCTCAACTCGCCCGACGCGAAGGCGGACGGCTGGAGCGACTGGACCGTCACCCCGTACTGGAACGACGGGACCCGGACCCTGCGGACGACCATCGGCCACGGCATGCCGTACGTGTACGCCGAGGGGACCGGCGGGGCCGCGCAGATCAGCACCGCTTCCGCGCCCACCGTCTTCGCCGACCGCGGCAACGTCCTCGGCGTGACCATCTCCGGCCGCAACTACGGCCTGTTCGCCCCCACGGGCAGCGACTGGACCGTCTCCGGCACCGACATCCGGGCGGGCCTCGGCGGCAAGGACTACTTCTCCCTGGCCGTCCTGCCCGACAAGGAGGCCCTCGCCGCCTTCGAGAAGTACGCCTTCAGCTTCGTGACGGGTTCGAAGGTCGACTGGCAGTACGCCGAGGGCGCCGGTGAGGTGAAGGCGACGTACACGCTGACCACCGAGGCCAAGGAGGGCACCGAGCGGGGCACCTTCCAGGCGCTGTACCGGCACCAGTGGCTGAACACCACCGACCCGCTCACCGGATACAGCTACGTCTCGCCGCGCGGTGAGATGAAGGTCCGCGAGGGCACCTCCTTCACCACCACCCAGAAGGTCAACGGCGTGCTGCCGGGCCTGCCGAGCGCCCCGGGTGTCGACAAGTCCAGACTGAAGACGTACATCGACGAGGTGCTGACGCAGGGCGATCCGTTCAGCGGAGCCGTCGACACCTACTGGACCGGCAAGGCGCTGGGCAAGCTCGCCCAACTCGTCCCCATCGCCGACCAGATCGGGGAGACCGCGAGCCGCGACCGGCTGCTGGGCCTGATCAAGGGCCGCCTGGAGGAGTGGTTCACCGTCGGAGGGGCGTCGGAGTTCTCCTACGACAAGGAATGGCGCACGCTCATCGGCTACCCGGCCTCCTACGGCAGCGACCAAGAGCTGAACGACCATCACTTCCACTACTCCTACTACGTCATGGCGGCGGCGATCGTCGCGCAGTACGACCCCGCGTGGGCCGCCGACTCGCAGTGGGGCGGCATGGTGAAGCAACTCGTGAAGGACGCCGCCAACCCCTCCCGGAACGATTCCGCCTATCCCTTCCTCAGGGGCTTCGACGTGTACGCCGGGCACAGTTGGGCCTCCGGGCACTCCGCGTTCGCCGCGGGCAACAACCAGGAGTCGTCGTCGGAGTCGGTCAACCTCAGCGCGGCACTGATCCTCTGGGGGTCGGCCACGGGCGACAAGGCGCTGCGCGACCAGGGCGTCTACATGCTGACGACCGAGTCGGAGGCGATCGCGCAGTACTGGTTCGACGCCGACCAGCAGGTCTACCCGCAGAACTTCAACAACGACGTCGTGGGCATGGTCTGGGGCAGCGGCGGCGCCCACTCCACCTGGTGGACCGCCAACCCGGAGGAGATCCACGGCATCAACTTCCTTCCCGTGACGGGTGGTTCGCTGCCCCTGGCCCGGGAGAAGGACATGCTCCGGCGCAGCGTGGCCGAGATGGAGAGGGAGAACGGCGGCCCCGCCGTGGAGTGGCGGGACGTCTTCTGGGAGGTGCAGGCCCTCTACGACCCCGGCAAGGCGATGGAGCAGTGGAACCAGGGGAGCGGCGGGTACACCCCCGAGGCGGGCGAGACGAAGGCGCACACCTACCACTGGATCGCCACGCTGAACTCCCTCGGCGCACCCGACATGAGCGTCACGGCCAACACCCCGACGGCCGTCGCCTTCACCGGGAACGGCACCACCACGTACGCCGCGCACAACTACGGTTCCCAGGCGTGCTCGGTGCTGTTCTCCGACGGAGCCGTGCTGAACGTCCCCGCGAAGTCCACCGCGTCCGGAACGGGCGGCGACACCCGGCTCGGCACGCTCTGCGGAGCGGGCGGCGGGGGGCCGTCGGACGACGAGAGGCCCACCGCCCCGGGCACCCCCGTCGCGGGCGGCGTCACCGACACCTCCGTCAGGCTCACCTGGAGCGCCGCCACCGACGACAAGGGCGTCAAGAACTACGACGTGCTGCGCGACGGCGCGAAGGTCGCCACGGTCACCGGGACGACGTACACCGACACCGGGCTGACCCCCGGCACCGCGTACGGCTACAGCGTCCGGGCCCGTGACACGGCGGACCAGGTCGGCCCGGCCGGCGGCACCGCCAGGGTGACGACCACCGGAGTCACCCCGCCGCCGTACGTCACCGGCGACACCTTCTACCCGAGGACCGGAGGGAGACTCGCCACGGACGCCGCCGCCACGGGCACCTCCGACACCATCCCCTCGGCCGGGGGCGTGAACCAGGACGGCACACCGGCGAACCCGCTGGTCTACGAGGTGAAGAACGTCAAGGGGACCCTGAAACCGGGCGCCGCCACCGCCTTCACCCTCAAGGTGGACGCGGGCGCGGCCGTCGGGTACGCGCAGCAGGCCCGGGTGTCGTACGACCTGACCGGTGACGGGTCCTTCGACCGGGTCGAGACCTACCGCTACTTCGCCACCGACCCGGTGCCCGGCTGGGAGGAGTACTCCGCCGCGCGGCAGGGACTGCGCTCGGCCACCGGCACACTGGGCGACCTGCGGGGCGGCACGGTCCGTGTCGAGGTGTGGAGCGCCCTGGGCAACGGCCCCTCCACCCTCCAGGCCGGCACGGGATCGGTCCTCACCATCCCGTACGCCTGATCCGGGGAGGGCCGGCCGGACGCCCCCGCGACGGGGTGTCCGGCCGGCCCGCTCGCGCCGGGCCTGTCCGGCGACGGCGGTGCCGGGCGCGCCCAGCGCGTGCCGCTGAAGGACCACGGTCCGCGGGTGACCGTGCCGGCGGCCGCCGCGGGCAGGGGCCGCACCGCGCCGTCGGCGGTGTTCCCGCCGCCCCCCGGCTCGCCCATGTGGTGCCTGTGGCGGATCGGACCCGCGACGGGCGGCGACGGTGGGGCCGCCCGCCGATCTCGCGCCCCGCGCGCGGGGCCGCCCGCACCCGCCCCCGGATCAGGGCCGGGGCGCGCCCGCCCGCAGTCCGTCCATGACGAGGTCGAGCAGCCGGGCCGCGCGCGGGCGCCAGTCCTCGTCCGGGGTCAGCTGCCACAGACCGGCGATGGCGAGGACGAAGTCGTCGGCGGTGACGCCGGGACGGATCGTGCCCGCCTCCTCGTTCGCGCGCAGCAGCAGTTCGGCCGCCTTTGCGACGGGGGTGGGGGAGGGCTTCGCCGGTCCGCCGGGCGTGCTGGTGGCCAGCCGGATCGCGTCGGCGAGGCCCGCCTTCGTCATGGCGAACTCGGCCAGCCGGTCCATCCAGGTGCGCAGGGCCTGCTGCGGCGGCAGTTCCCGCAGCAGGTGCGAGGCGTGGTCGGCGACCTGCCCCATCTCGTGGCGGTAGATCTCCAGGACCAGGGTCTCGCGGTTGGGGAAGTTGCGGTAGAAGGTGCCCTGGCCGACACCCGCCTTCTTGGCGATGGCGCTGAGCGGGGCCTGCGGACACCGCGTCAGTTCACTGAGGGCGACGCACAGGATGCGTTCGCGGTTGCGCTGCGCGTCCGAGCGCAGAGGGGTGTCCTTCTTGTGCTGCACTCGTCACTCCTAGAGGCACGTGGCGGGAGCGCGCCTTGCTAAGTGGACAGCTGTCCGTTACGTTTTCCGGGTAGCGGACGGTTGTCCGGTCGGGCTCCACTCTAGTGCCGCGGCGGGGTGAACGACGCCTGCCGCGGCACTGGCTCCGGCCGCGGTCGGTACGGCGGTCCGCGTCGCTGTCGGAGCTGTCCCGTCCGCCCCGCCGCCCCTCCCGGGGCGTCCGGGAGCCCCCACCCGCGACCAGCACCCCGCCCCCCCTCGCCACGCGACCGGGGGAAGTCCGCCGGGCCCGTGCCCGAGGCCGGCTCACCCCATGTACCGCATGCCTGAAGGAAGTTGCTCATGGCCTTACCGACGTCCAGCGTCATCACCCTGCACATCAACGGCGAGAAGCACACGCTGCCCGTCGACCACCGCACCACCCTGCTCGACGCCCTGCGCGAGCGCCTCGACCTGACCGGCACCAAGAAGGGCTGCGACCAGGGGCAGTGCGGTGCCTGCACCGTGCTGGCCGACGGCCGCAGGACGGTCGCCTGCCTGCAACTCGCCGTCGCGGCCGAAGGACGCGAGATCACCACCATCGAGGGCGTCGCGGACGGCGGCCGACTCCACCCGGTGCAGCAGGCGTTCCTCGATCTCGACGGCTACCAGTGCGGCTACTGCACGCCCGGACAGATCTGCTCGGCCATCGGCATGCTCGCCGAGCACGCCGCCGGATGGCCGAGCGCCGCATCCGGCGACGTACGCCCCGCCGCCGCTGCCGCACCCCTGACCGCCGAGGAGATCAGGGAGCGCATGAGCGGCAACCTGTGCCGCTGCAGCGCCTACACGTCCATCGTCGAGGCCGTCGCACGGGCCGCCGGGGCAGACGCCGCCACGGCCGCCGCGGTCGTGCCCGCGCAGTCCGGGGAGGCCGTCGCGTGAAGGAGTTCGACTACCGCAGGGCCCCCGACGTCCCCGGCGCCCTCGCTCTGCTCGACGACCGCCCGGACGCGCGCTACCTCGCCGGCGGCACCAACCTGGTCGACCTGATGAAGAGCGGCGTCGAACGCCCGGCCCGCCTCGTCGACGTACGGGAACTGCCCCTGGACCGCGTGGAGCCGACCCCGGACGGCGGGCTGCGGATCGGCGCCACGGTCACCAACAGCGACCTCGCCGCCCACCCCGAGGTCCGCCGCCGCTACCCGGTGCTGGCCCAGGCGGTGCTCGCCGGTGCCTCCGGCCAGCTGCGCAACATGGCCACGGTCGGCGGCAACCTCCTCCAGCGCACCCGGTGCGCCTACTTCACCGACACCGCCAAGCCGTGCAACAAGCGCGCACCCGGCAGCGGCTGCCCGGCCGTCACCGGTGAGCACCACAACCACGCCGTCCTCGGCGCCTCCCGCAGCTGCGTCGCCGTGCACCCCTCGGACATGGCCGTCGCCCTCGCCGCCCTCGACGCCGTCGTGCACTACGAAACCGCCGACGGGCCGGGCGAGTTGCCGCTCGGCTGGTTCTACCTGCCGGCCGGTGACACCCCGCACCGCGAGACGGCGCTCCCGGCGGGCGCCCTGATCACCGGCCTCACCCTGCCGCCCGCGCCCGTCGCGGCCCGCTCCCGCTACCGCAAGGTGCGCGAACGCGCCTCCTACGCCTTCGCGATCGGCTCCGTCGCCGCCGCGCTCGACGTCCGCGACGGAGTCGTCCGCGACGCACGCCTCGCGTTCGGCGCGGTCGCCTCCCGGCCCTGGCGCGCCCGTACCGCCGAGCGGGTCCTGATCGGGGCACCCGCCACGGCGCGGACGTACGCGGACGCCGCCGGGGCCGAACTGGCCGCCGCCCGGCCGCTGCCGCACAACGGGTACAAGGTGCCCCTCATGCACAACCTCACCGTGGCCGTGCTGAGCGAACTCACCGGGGAGGCCGCGCGATGACCACCGCACAGCGCACCGCCGTCCGCGCGGTCGGCACCGGCCACGTCCGGGTCGAGGGCCGGGACAAGGTCACCGGTGCCGCCCGCTACGCCGGCGACGTCCCCTTCGCCGAACTCGGCTACGGCTGGCTGGTGCTGTCCACCGTGGCGCGCGGCCGCATCCGCGACATCGCGAGCGGCCCCGTCCTGGAGATGCCCGGCGTCCTCGCCGTCCTCGACCACCGCAGCGCGCCCCGCCTGGAGACCGACTACGTCGGCCTG
Organism: Streptomyces zinciresistens K42; assembly: GCF_000225525.1. GTDB lineage: Bacteria > Actinomycetota > Actinomycetes > Streptomycetales > Streptomycetaceae > Streptomyces > Streptomyces zinciresistens. Next base: position 17,024 of record NZ_AGBF01000055.1, read on the forward strand.
TTGGGCATCAGGCCCGACCCCACCTGCGCCGTCTTCCAGCACGACACCGTGCCCCACCTCGGCTGGCCCGTCGCCCTGGTCGTCGCGCAGACGCCCGAACAGGCCCGGGAGGCCGCCGAGTCCCTGGCCGTGGAGTACGAAACGCTGCCGCACGACATCGCGTTCGACGGGGACCGCCCCGACGCCCGCCCGGCGGACGGCATCATGCCCGCGGTCACCGACAAGGGCGACCTGGCGGCCGAACTCGCCGCGTCGGCCCACGTCGTGGACGAGGAGTACACGACTCCGGAGGAGCACCACCACCCCATGGAGCCGCACGCGGCGACGGCCCGCTGGGAGGACGGCCGCCTGGAGGTCGTCGACTCCAACCAGGGCGCCGCCTGGGTGGTCGGTGAACTGGCGAACCTGTTCCGGCTGGACCCCGGCTCCGTGCGGGTCCGCTCGGAGCACGTCGGCGGCGGCTTCGGCAGCAAGGGCGTACGCGCCCACCAGGTCGCCGCCGTGATGGCCGCGACCGTCCTGCGGCGGCCCGTGCGCGTGGCCCTGACCCGGCCGCAGATGTTCGCCCTCGCCGGCCACCGCAGCCCGACCGTCCAGCGCGTCCGGCTCGGCGCGGACGCCGACGGGCGGCTGCGCGCCCTGGACCACCGCTCGGTGAGCCGCACCGGCACCCACTACGAGTTCGTCGAACCGGGCGCCGGCGTCGCGCGCGTGATGTACGACGCCGACGCCCACCACACGGAGAACCGCGTCGTACGGCTCGACGTGCCCAGCCCCACCTTCATGCGCGCGCCGGGCGAGGCACCGGGGGCCTTCGCCCTGGAGTCCGCCCTCGACGAACTCGCCGAGAAGTGCGGGATCGACCCGATCGACCTGCGGCTGCGCAACGAACCGGCCACCGGCCCGGTCTCCGGCCTGCCCTTCGCGCCCCGCAATCTGCGCGCCTGCTTCGAGGAGGGCGCCCGCCGTTTCGGCTGGGCACGGCGCGACCCGCGGCCCGGGGTGCGGCGCGAGGGCCGCTGGCTGCTGGGCACCGGCACCGCCGCCGCGTCCTTCCCGGCGGGAGCCGCCCCCTCCACGGCCGCCGTCACCGCCGAGGCCGACGGCCGCTTCACCGTGCGGACGGCGGCGGCCGACATCGGCACCGGCGCGCGGACCGCGCTCACCCTGGTCGCCGCCGACGCCCTCGGCGTCGCACCCGAGCGCGTCACCGTACGGATCGGGGACAGCGCGTTCGGCTTCGCGATGATCGCGGGCGGCTCCATGGGCACCCGCTCGTGGTCGATGGCCGTCATGGCCGCCGCGGGCGAACTGCGCGAGCGGCTCGCCCCCGGCATGGACATCCCCGCCGAGGGCATCACCGTCCGCTCGGACACCACCGCCCGCCTCGCGGCCCTCACCGCGGTGGAACGGCACTCCTACGGCGCCCAGTTCGCCGAGGTCGCCGTGGACCCGGCCACCGGTGAGGTGCGCGTGCGCCGCATGCTCGGCATCTTCGCGGCCGGCCGCATCGTCAACCCGCTGACCGCCCGCGGCCAGTTCACCGGCGGCATGATCTGGGGCATCTCCATGGCCCTGCACGAAGAGGCCCTACGGGACCCCGCGTTCGGCGGCCCGGTCGGCGCCGACCTCGCCGGGTACCACGTGGCCACGCACGCCGACGTGCCGCGCGTCGAGGCCGACTGGGTGGACGACACCGACCCCGACGACCCGGTCGGCATCAAGGGCATCGGCGAGGTGGGCATCGTGGGCGCGGCCGCGGCGATCGCCAACGCGGTCTGGCACGCCACCGGCGTACGCCACCGCAGCCTGCCCATCCGCCCCGACCGCGTGCTCACGGCGGGCAGCGATGCTTGACCTGCTCCCGGAGCTGAGGGACTGGCTGGACGACGGCCGCGACCTCGCCGTCGCGACCGTCGTGTCCGTCGGCGGCAGCGCGCCCAGGGGCCCCGGCGCGGCCCTCGCAGTGGACCGGTCGGGCGCCGTCGTCGGCTCGGTGTCGGGCGGCTGCGTCGAGGGCGCGGTCTACGACCTGTGCGCCCAGGCGCTGGAGAGCGGCGACAGCGCCCTGGAGCGCTTCGGCCACAGCGACGAGGACGCCTTCGCCACCGGGCTGACCTGCGGCGGAGTCCTCGACGTGCTGGTCACCCCGGTGCGCGCGGACAGCCCCGTCAGGGCGCTGATGCGGACCGCCCTCGACGCCGTCGACCGGGGGGAGCCGGTGGCGCTCGCCCGGGTCGTCGACGGGCCGCCCGGCCGGCTCGGCGCCACCCTCCTGGTCCACGGCGACGGCTCCACGGCCGGCGGTCTCGGTGTCCACGACGATCTCGACCGCACGGCCGCGGCGCGGGCCGGCGCGGCACTGGACGCGGGACGCACCGGCACGGTCGAGCTGTCACCGGACGGCTCGCACTGCCCCGGCGGGCTGACCCTGCTCGTGGAGGCCGGCGCCCCGCCGCCGCGGATGATCGTGTTCGGCGCGGTCGACTTCGCCGCGGCCCTCGTGCGGGCGGGCAAGTTCCTGGGCTACCACGTCACGGTGTGCGACGCCCGCCCCGTGTTCACCACCCGCGCCCGCTTCCCCGACGCCGACGAGGTCGTCGTGGACTGGCCGCACCGCTATCTGCGCGGCACGCGCACCGACCCGCGGACCGTGCTGTGCGTCCTCACCCACGACGCCAGGTTCGACGTACCGCTGCTGGAGGTCGCCCTGCGGCTGCCGGTCGCCTTCGTGGGCGCGATGGGCTCGCGGCGCACCCACACGGACCGGGAGCGCCGGCTGCGCGACGCGGGCCTGGACACGGAGGAACTCGCCCGCCTGAGGTCCCCCATCGGCCTCGACCTCGGGGGCCGCACGCCCGAGGAGACCGCCCTGTCGATCGCGGCGGAGATCGTGGCGGCCCGCCGCGGTGGCACCGGCCGCCCCCTCACCGGCACCCGCACCCCGATCCACACCCCCGCCCCGCCCCGCCCGGCGCACTCCACCGGACGCCCCCGACTGCCGGAGGGGGTGGCGCGGACCGCGTCCTGAACCGCGGTCCCGTGTGCCGGTGACGTCCCGGACCCCGTCAGGCGGGCAGGACGCCGCTGCGGGCCACCTCCGCGTACCAGCGGGCACTCGCCTTCGGGGTGCGGGTGCCCGTCGGGTAGTCGACGTAGACCGTTCCGAAGCGCTTGCTGTAGCCGTGCGCCCACTCGAAGTTGTCGAGCAGCGACCACAGGAAGTAGCCGCGCACGTCGGCGCCGTCGGCGATCGCCCGGTGGACCGCGGCGAGGTGGCCGCGCAGGTAGGCGATGCGCCCCGGGTCCTCCACCCGGCCGTCGGGACCGGCGTAGTCGTCGAACGCCGCGCCGTTCTCCGTGACGACCAGCGGCAGGCGGGGGAAGTCGTCCGCGAGCCGGCGCAGCAGGTCGTACAGGCCCGTCGGATCGACGGCCCAGCCCATCGCCGTGGTGTCGCCCGGCGGCTGGTGGAAGGCGACCCTCTCCGCCGCGGGCCACGGACTGTGCGCGCTGTCGCCGTGGCCGTCGGAGGTGTGGCTGCCCGCGCCGCCCGCCTCGGAGACGAGGGTGGGCGTGTAGTAGTTGACGCCGAGGAAGTCCAGCGGCTGGTGGATCCGCCGCAGATCGCCGTCGCGCACGAACGCCCAGTCGGTCAGGCCGGCGGTGTCCTTCAGCAGGTCCTCCGGGTACTCGCCCCGCAGCATCGGGCCGGTGAACACCCGGTTGGCCAGCGCGTCGATCCGGCGGACCGCGTCGGCGTCCCCCGGGGCGCCGGTCAGGGCCCGCACCTGGTGGATGTTGAGGGTGACCGAGCACTGCCCTGCCGAGGGCAGCCGGTCGCGCAGCGCCTCGACGGCCATGCCGTGCGCCAGGTTGAGATGGTGCGCGGCGCGCAGGGCCGCGACCGGATCGGTCCGGCCGGGGGCGTGGACCCCGGAGCCGTACCCCAGAAAAGCGCTGCACCAGGGCTCGTTGAGGGTCGTCCAGGTCGTCACGCGGTCGCCGAGCGCGTCGGCCGCCAGGGCCGCGTACTCGGCGAACCGCTCGGCCGTGACCCGCTCGGGCCACCCCCCGGCGTCCTCCGACTCCTGCGGCAGGTCCCAGTGGTAGAGCGTGGCGACCGGCCTGATGCCCTTCGCCAGGAGGTCGTCGACCAGACGCCGGTAGAAGTCGAGGCCCTTCTGCACCGCGGGCCCGCGCCCGGTGGGCTGGATGCGCGGCCAGGCGAGGGAGAACCGGTACGCGCCCAGGCCGAGTTCGGCCATCAGGGCGACGTCCTCGCGCCAGCGGTGGTAGTGGTCGGTGGCGACGTCGCCGGTGTCGCCGTTGCGGACCCGCCCCGGCGTCCTCGCGTAGGTGTCCCAGATCGACGGGGTGCGGCCGTCCTCGGCCGCCGCCCCCTCGATCTGGTACGAGGCGGTCGCGGAACCCCAGAGGAAGCCCTCGGGGAAGGTGCGGGCGCCGTCCTGGCCGGGCTCGCCCTGCTGTGCAGCGATGACCACGTGAGTCCTTTCGGAAGTCGAGCCGATCGCGGGTCGCGCGAAGGGCTGACACGGATGGTGCGGGGCCCGGCGGTCCTCGGCCGGGCCGGTGTACGGGCTCAGCCCTTGACGGCGCCGGCCATGATGCCGCTGACGATCTGCCGTCCGAAGACGACGAACATCGCCAGCAGGGGGAGTGTGCCGAGCAGCGCGCCCGCCATGATCAGCGACTGGTCGCGGACGTACCCGGCACTGAGCTGGGTGAGGGCGACGGGCACGGTCGGATTGGTCATGTCGAGGACCACGAACGGCCAGAAGAAGTCGTTCCACGCGTGCACGAACGTGATCATGAACAGCACCGCCATCGCGGGCCGCGCCACGGGGAGGACGACGCTCCAGAAGATGCGCAGCGAGTGCGCCCCGTCCACGCGCGCGGCCTCGACGAGCTCGTCCGGCAGCGCCTCCGAGAGGTACTGCCGCATGAAGAACACCCCGACCGCGCTGACCAGCGTGGGGAAGATGACGGCGGGCAGCTCCTGCGTCAGCCCGAGGTCGGACATCATGATGAACAGCGGTACGACGCCGAGTTGGGGCGGCACCATCATGGTGCCGATCACCAGCATGAGCAGGGCGTTGCGCCCCCGGAACCGCAGTTTGGCGAACGCGAAGCCCGCGAGGGTCGCGAACAGCACCGTGGACAGGGCGATCACCCCCGCCACGATCAGGCTGTTGAGCATGGCCTTGCCCATGGCCGCCTCGTCCCACGCGCGGGCGAGGTTGCGGAACAGGTTGGGGCCGGGCAGGAACGGCGGCGGGGTCTGGCTGACCCGGGTGTTGTCGGTGGACGCCGCCACCATCGTCCAGTAGAGCGGGAAGACGGACACGATCGCCATGACGGCGAGCAGGACGTAGGCGAGCGGACCCGCGTGGTGCTGGCGGCCCGCACCCGGGCGCAGGAGCCGCCGGCCGCGGCGTCGTCGGGGGATCCCGGCGTCCGCCCGGACCGGGAGGTCGGCGCGGACCGGAAGACTGTTGACGGTCATGGGGGCTCCGGATCAGGACGTTCGGGGACGCAGACGGCGGAGCAGGCGCTGCGCCGCGAAGACGACGACGAGCAGCAGGAACATCGCCCAGGCGACGGTCGCCGCACGGCCCATCTGGTAGTTCTTCCAGCCCTCCTCGTACAGCAGCAGTCCGAGCGTCTGGTACTGGTTGTCCGCGCCGCCGGTGACGCCGTTGGGGCCCTGGCCGAAGATCAGCGGCTCGCCGAACAGCTGGGTCGCGCCGATCGTGGAGAGCACGATGGTGAACACGATCGTGGAGCGGATCCCGGGCACGGTGACCTGGGTGAACTGCTTCCAGCGCGAGGCCCCGTCCAGGGAGGCCGCCTCGTAGCGCTCGGCCGGGATCGCCTGCATGGCGGCCAGGTACAGCAGCGCGTTGTAGCCGGTCCAGCGCCAGATCACGATGGTCGAGATCGCCGTCTGGGCGCTCCACCTGCCCGCCTCCCAGTCCAGCGGGCCGACGCCGACCGCGCCCAGCATCCAGTTGATCATGCCGAAGTCGCGTTCGTAGAGCATCGTGAAGACCAGGGCGGCCGCGCCCACGGAGGTGGCGTACGGGACCAGGGACGCCACGCGGAAGAACAGCGAGGCGCGCATCCGGTAGTTGAGCAGATGCGCCAGTCCGAGCGCCATCAGCAGTTGAGGCACCGTGGAGATGACGCCGATGGTGAACGTGTTCTGCAGCGCGTTCCAGAACCGCGAGTCGTTCACGAGGGCCACGTAGTTGTCCCACGCGACCCACTCCATGACGTCGAGGGTGGCGAGCTCCACCCTGTTCAGGGAGATCCACGCCGTGTAGACGAGGGGGTAGAAGCTGAACGCCGCGAAGACGACGAAGAACGGCGCGACGAACGCGTACGGCGCGCCCTTGAGGTCGAGCCGGTGCAGCAGCGCACCGCGCCGGCGCACCGGGCCGCCGCCCGTCGCGGGGGACGGGCCCGCCCGCTCCTCGCCGGCCAAGGCGTTCGTGGTGGAGGTGACCACCGGATTTCCTTCCTGACAGCGGATGGTGAGCCGGGCCCCGGGCACGCCCGCGCTCGGCGGACGCGCCCGGGACGGGGGCCGGCCAGTGCCGCGGAGGGCGGGGTTCGCCCGTCGGGGGACGGGGCGAACGTGGCCCGCCGCGGCACCAGGTCAGCCGACCGCCTTCTCGATGCGCTTCGAGGTGGTCTGCCACGCCTTGTCCCGCGCGGTGCCCTGCTCGACCAGCGTCAGGCCCTGGGAGAAGGTGTCCTTGATCGTGCCGTCCTTGCGGCCGAGGACCTGCTTGTCCGGGATCTCCTGCGCGGCCATGCCGAAGATCCGGCCGATCGGCGCGCCACTGAAGTACCGGGAGGTGAGGTTCTTGACCTCGTCGGTTCCCAACGCGGCGCGCGAGGAGGGGAAGTTGCCCAGCTTCTTGAAGATGTACGCCTGCTGCTCCGGCGCCGTCAGCCACGCCACGAGCTTCTTCGCCTCCTCCTTGACCGGGCTCTTCTCCACCACGCCGAGGAAGGAGCCGCCCCAGTTGGCGCCCTTGGGGGCGCTGGCCACGTCCCACTTCCCGGCGTTCTTCGGGCCCGCCTTCTGGCTGATGTGGCTCAGCATCCACGCCGGGCAGACCGCGGTCGCGAAGGTGCCGTTGGCCAGGCCCGGGTCCCAGCCCGGCTGGAACTGGCGGAGCCTGGCGCTCAGCCCGCCGTCGGCGGAGTCGGCGGCGAGGTTCCACGCGTCCTTCACGACCGGGTTCTTCGCGTAGATCAGGCCGCCGTTCTCGTCGTAGTACTGCTGGGGGTAGCCGTAGACCATGGCGTTGAACAGGCCGCTCGCGGAGTCCATGTAGGCGACCTTGCCGCCCTTGAAGTCCTTCTTGAAGGTGCGCCCGACCTCGACGTACTTCTTCCAGTCGCCCGCCCAGAGCCTGCCCACCGCCTCCCGGTCCGTGGGCAGCCCCGCCTGCCGGAAGTAGTCCTTGCGGTAGCAGACGGCCATCGGGCCGCTGTCGGTGCCGAGTCCGAGGACCTTGCCGTCCCCGGCGGTGATCTGGGACTGCTTCCAGGGCAGGAAGTGGTCGGTGCCCTTCACGCCCGAGAAGTCCGCGAACTTCGCGGCCTGGGTCTCGGTGACCTCCTTGGCCCGGCCGATCTCGATGCCCTGGATGTCCTTCAGGCCGTTGCCCGCGGCCAGCCGGGTCTGGAGCGCCGTGTAGTACGTCTGCTCGTCACCGGCTATCTCGGCCTTGATCGTGACGCCGGGGTTCTCCTTCTCGTACCGCTCCAGCAGGCCCGACTCCTTGTAGCCCATCACCCCGTACATGCCCATGGTGATGACGACCTCGCCGTCCTTCTTGCTGCCGCCGGTGACCGAGTCGCCACCGCCGCCGCAACCGGCGACGAGCGCCAGCGCGGCCACGGCCGCGGCTGCCGCCGCCGGCCTCTTCCCGAGCGTCGTTCCGAGACTGCTCATGAATCTCCTCCCAACGGCCGGCGCAGACGTGTCGGGCGGACACGAACGCGGTGACCGCAGCGGCTTCGGTGAGTGGTGGGAACGTACCCACTTGAGGGTGGGAACGTTCCCATCGATGGGGAGCAGACTCACCGCAAGCGGACCCGTCTGTCAATGACTTGAACGCGATCCGCGCCGGGAGCCGGGTCCGCGTGTGCGTCCTTCGTGGCGGACGCGCCGCGTGGCCGATCTCGGTGTCTGCCAGAATTGGCGCTGGTCATCCACGCGGTGCACGCTGCCGCGGCTTGAGGGAGGGGAGCGCATGGCTGGAAACCGCCGTCCGACGATCAAGACGGTCGCCGCCCGTGCCGGCGTCGGCCGGACGACGGTGTCCCGGGTCGTGAACGGCTCGCATCTGGTCAGCGCCGACGCCCGGTCCCGGGTCCTGGCCGCGATCAGGGAACTCAACTACGTCCCCAACTCGGTCGCCCGCGGCCTCGTCACCAGCCGCACCGACGCCGTCGCCCTGGTCATCCCGGAGTCGGCGAGCCGGCTCGGCTCGGAGCCCTTCTTCGCCGCGCTGATCAGGGGCGTCAGCCAGGCGCTCGCCGACCGCCGCACCCAGCTCCAGCTGATGCTCGTCCGCGACCAGGCCGAGCGCGAGCAGCTGACCGAGTCGGTCGCGGAGCGCCGGGTGGACGGGGTCCTGCTGGTGTCCGTGCACTGTGACGACCCGCTGCCCGCGATGCTGGAGGAGATGGGGCTGCCCACGGTGCTGGCAGGCCGCCGCGACGCGGACGAGCCGCTGAGCTACGTGCACGCCGACAACGCCGGGGGAGCCGCCGACGCGGTCCGCCATCTGCTGGGCCTCGGCCGCACGAAGGTGGCCACCATCACCGGACCGCTGGACATGGACGTCGGCCGCAGCCGTCTCCAGGGCTGGCGGACGGCCCACCGGGAGGCGGGCGTGCCCGTACGCGAAACCCTGGTGGAGGCGGGCGACTTCAGCTGGGAGAGCGGCCGCGACGCCATGCGTTCGCTTCTTGAACGTGTCCCGGACCTGGACGCGGTGTTCGCCGCCTCCGACCTCATGGCGATCGGCGCGCTGGAGGAACTGCGCCGCCGGGGCCGGGAGGTGCCCGGCGACGTCGCGGTCGTCGGCTTCGAGGACTCCCCGCACGCCCGCTGGACCAACCCGCCCCTGACCACCGTGCGCCAGCCGGTGGAGGAACTGGGCGGCGCGATGGTCCGCATCCTCGCCAACATGACCGAACCGGGCGGGCAGCGGCAGCAGTTGATGCTGCCGACGGAACTCGTCGTGCGCGAGTCGTCGGGGAGGCGCGGCTAGCCGCCGGGCGGGAAGGCGGGCGGGCGCCGGGCCGGGCGTGCCGGGCACGGCGCCGCCCGCCGCGCCCGGTCCGTGACGACGGAGCGCCGCCCGCTCCCGGTGCCTACGGCCGCTTTCCGGCGTCCTTCACCGACGTCGGCCCCAACTGCCTGGCGCCGGCGTACTCCGGCATCGTCATCGGCTTGTCGAACAGGAAGAACGACTGGTTCGTGCCGACCGTGAACTCCATGTACGCGCCCGTCGTCGCGTCGAAACCGTAGTAGGCGTTGCAGGTGGAACCGGACGAATACGTCCCGTCCATGCCGGGCTGGGCGAGCACGGCGACCCCGTTGTCGGAGGATTCCACCTTCTCCGTGGGCGTGAGCATCTTGCAGCGCGGCACCGGCAGGCCCTTCATCACGAAGTACCCGTACTCACCCCTGGCGTTCTGGATGTAGACGTACGAGAGCTTGCCGCGCTTCCCCCACGTCCGCACCCACTGGTTGATCGCCTCCCGCGTCGGCGAGTACGCCATGCGGCCCGCGGGCTGCCGGGCGACCAGACGGTCGTAGTTCGCCTGCTTGGCCTTGTTCTCCTTGTCCTGGCTGGAGTCGGTGCACGAGGTGAGGGCGAGGCCCACCACGAGCGCGCCGACGCCTGCCAGGGTCCTGCGTGCCGACCTCTTCATGCTGTGCCGCCCTCTCTTCCCGGGTGCGTGGGACTTGCGCGGGGGATCAGCCGGTGCACGTCGTGCGCTCGGCCGCGGCGTCCAGCCGGTACGGCAGGCCCCTGTCGCGGAAGGGTGCCCGACGCTCCTGGACCCCGCCCCCTCGCGCATCTGCCCCGTGGCTCCCCTCGACGGTGGCTCCGCGCCGTGGAACCACCTCCCGGGTACGAGGACACGGCACTCGGCGAAACGGTTCCGGCACCGGGGAGGGCGGCAGGGGCCGGGCCCGGGGGTTCACCCGCGCCCGCCGTCGGGCGCGGGCCGGCCCGCCCCGGAAGAGGGCGGTCACCCCTCGCCCTCGGACCGGACGTGACGGAGCGCGGTCTCCGGCTCGCCCGCCGGCGGCCGGTTCAGGCGCGGAACTCCGCCCCCCTTTGCGGTGACGCGTCCGCGAGCGCCTCGGCCACCCCGGCCGCGCCGGCGCGCAGTCCGTACACCGGGGTGCCGGGCTGCTGGCGCCAGGAGTCGTCGACTCCGCCCGCGTCGACGGTGTCGAAACCGATCTCCTCGATCAGGTCCCGCACCCGGCGCTTCGCCGCCTCGTCGTCCCCCGCCACGGGCAGCGCCATCCGGTCGGAAGCGCCCTGCGGACGGGCCCGGTCCAGGATGTCCAGCGCGTAGGTGCCGTTGAACGCCTTGATGACGGCGTGCCCGATCTGACGCTCCGTCCAGCGGCTCTCGGTCAGGCCCTCGTCCTCGATCGCGCCGATCCTCCCGTCCCGGCGGGGATAGTAGTTGCCGGTGTCGATGACCGCGACGCCCTCGGCCGCGCCGTCGAGCAGCCCGGACGGCAGGTCCGGTACGGCCTTCAGGGGGACGGTGACGACGACGATCTCGGCGCCGCGCGCCGCGTCCTCGGCGCGGACCGGGGTGGCGCCGGTCTCCCCGGCCAGGTCCGTGAGGGTCTGCGGGCCACGTGAGTTGGCCACGGAGACGTCGTGGCCGAGCGCGGTGAGGCGGCGGGTGAGGTTGCCGCCGATGTTGCCGGCTCCGATGATGCCGATCTTCATGACTGGCCTTCCGGTCGAGGCTCGTGACCACGGCTGCAACCTCGGCGCGCGCACGGTTGTTCCGAACCGGTTCCGCGGACGGGAGCCGTCACGCGTCGCCGGTCGCCCGCCGCGGCCACGCGCGGGGCGATGTCCGGCCCGACGATGCAGAGCCGGGTGCGGCCCCGCACCGAGCAACGCCGCGGCGGGGACGCGTGCCACCCGACCGGCGGCTCACCGGGCGGACACCCGCGCCCTGGACCGCGGCACTCGGCTGGTGGGCGGCGGGCCCGCGGGCGGGCGGCGCTCCGTCCTCACCCCGGCGGCGTCAGGCTCGCGAGGATCGAGTCGATGACCAGTTCCGTGGCGGCCGCCATGTCGACCGCGCCCGGGTCGAGGAGCCACTGCACCTGGAGGCCGTCCATGACGGCGATGACCGCGTTGGCGGCGTGCCGCGCGCGGGCCGACTCCGCTTCCCCGGGGCCCAGCCCGCAGGTCTCGGTGAGCGCGTCGGCGACGAAGGCGCGCAGCCCGGCGTAGCGGTCGCGGAAGTACTCCTGCGCGGGGTGGTTGTCGGTGACGGACTCGGCGGAGAGCACGGCGTACAGACGGACGATGCCCTCGCGTTCGGCGTTGCGGCCCGCGGTGTCCACGAGGTGGCGCAGGAACCGCAGTCCGCGCGGTCGCTCGGTGCCGAGCTGTTCGATGTCGGTGTCGTCGCGCAGTTCCAGCACGCTGGTCAGCAGGAGCGACTTGGAGCGGAAGTAGTGCAGCACGCCGGCCTGGGTCAGCCCCGCGCGGTCGGCGATCTCGGCCAGGGAGGCGTTGTTGTAGCCGCGTGCCGCGAAGGTGTCCATCGCGATGTGCAGGATGTCCTGCTGTCTGCGCCGGGCCTGCGGGCTGCGCGGGACGCGGGGCCTGTCGCGGGCACGCCGTGCGGTTCCGCCTACCGACTGGTCAGTCACCCGGCCCACCCTACGCGTCCCGCCGCGGACACGAATGATCTTGTCGCTCTCTCCTTCGATGTGATGCAAACCACTTACTAAGTGTTTAGTAGGTGTGCTTTCATGGCGCCGTTCAACCGCCCCGCCGCACGGACGGCCGGGCGGCATGAGTGCACCACCCCTTCGAACCCGGCCGCCTCCCCGCCTCCCCTGACACGCGGCGAGAGGGCCGGTGCATCCCCCACGCGCCACCGACCGAAGGAGAGCCGCACCCGTGTCACTTCTCTGGAGAAACCGCTCGCCACGGGCAGGGGCCGCCGCTGCCCTGGCCCTGGCCCTCGCCGCCACGGGGCTCGGCTTCCTGAGCGGCGGCCCCGCGCGGGCGGCCGACCCCGTCGCCCAGGTCTGGGTGACCACGGGGGACGGCGCCCGCAAGCTCAGCTCCGACGGCACCCTCGCCTTCGCCGGCACACCCCAGGGCGTGGACCTGCGGATCGACGGCAACCAGCGCGGCCAGCGCTACACCGGCGCCGGCGCCTCGGTCACCGGCGCCTCCGCGCGTCTCATCCAGCAGCTGCCCGCGGACCGGCGCGCCGAGCTGATGCGCTCGCTGTTCTCCACCGCGGGCGACGGCATCGGCCTGAGCTATCTGCGCCAGCCGCTGGCCAGCACCGACTTCGACGCCTCCAACGACCCGTACTCCTACGAGGACACCCGCGGCCGGTTCACCATCGAGCGTGACAAGCGGGAGATCATCCCCGTCGTCAAGCAGGCCCTGGGCGTCAACCCGGCCATCCGCTTCATGGGCACCCCCTGGTCCCCGCCCGCCTGGATGAAGACCGGCAACTCGCTCAACGGCGGGAGCCTGCGGACCGAGAACTACGGGGACTTCGCCGACTACCTGGTCAAGGCGATCAAGGCGTACGGCCAGGAGGGGATCAACCTCTCCGACCTCACGGTGCAGAACGAGCCCGAGAACCCGACCAGTTACCCCTCGATGGCGATGACCCCGGCCCAGCAGGCCGACTTCGTCCGGATACTCGACCAGCGGCTCGCCGCCGCCGGGCTGCCGACCAACATCCTCGCCTTCGACCACAACTGGAACAACCCCGGCTACCCGCTGGAGGTGTTCTCCCGCACCAGCGGCATCAACCGGGTCATCGGCGCCGCCTTCCACTGCTACGGCGGCAACCCCTCAGCCCAGCAGCAGGTCTACAGCACCGGCAAGCGGGTCTTCTTCACCGAGTGCTCCGGCACCGACAGCGACAACACCGCCAACACCTTCCGCGACAGCCTGCGTTGGCAGGCCGAGAACCTCGTCGTGCAGAACATGCGCAACGGCGGCGAGACCGTGGTGACCTGGAACCTGGCCCTCGACCAGAACGGCGGCCCGCACCAGGGCCTGTGCGGCACCCGCTGCAACGGCGTCGTGGAGATCGCGGGCGGCAACGTCAACCGCGGTGCCGAGTACTACTCGCTCGGCCACATCAGCAAGTTCGTCAAGGTGGGCGCGACCCGGATCGGCTCGACCAGCCAGGGCGCCGGCGGCATCCAGAACGTGGCGTTCCAGAACCCCGACGGCACCCGCGTCGCCTATGTGGTGAACACGGGCGGCACCCAGCGGTTCTCGCTCACCGACAACGGCCGCTCCCTCGCCTACACCCTGCCCGCCGGCGCGGTCGCCACCTTCGTCTGGAACCCGTCCGGCGGCGGTGAGCCGGCCGGCCCGATCGACACCGGCGCCTGGTACCGGGTGGCGAACACCAGCAGCGGTGCCTGCCTCGACGCCACCGACTGGGGCACCGCCAACGGCACCCTGCTCCAGCAGTGGACGTGCGGCGACGGCGCCAACGAGAAGTGGCAGTTCCGCTCCACCGGTGACGGCTACTACCAGGTCGTCAACCAGTTCAACAACAAGTCCTGGGACGTGGACGGCGGTTCGGGCGCGACCGCGGACGGCACCAAGGTGCATCTGTGGGACTACGTCGGCGGCACCAACCAGCAGTGGCGTGCCGAGTCCGTCGCCTCCGGGCAGTACCGCTTCGTGGCGCGGCACAGCAACAAGTGCCTGGCGGTGGACGGTTCCTCCACGGCCGACGGCGCCAAGCTGTCCCAGCAGACCTGCTCCGGGTCCGCGGCGCAGACCTTCCGGCTGACCTCCTGACCCGTCCGGCCCCGGCTGGTTCCGCCTGATACCGCGTGGTTCCCTTTCCGCCGGCCCGCGGCCCCGCCGCCCGCCCTCGCGGCGCGCGACGGGGCCGTACCGCGTGCTGCCGGACCAAAGGACGGTCCTCAACGTTCCGGTTCGGGGGCCGCCCGGCCGGTCACGGGAGCGTCCGGGGCGTGGCCGTCCGAGGGCCGGGGCCGCCGGACGCCCGCGAGCACGGGGCGACGTCCTCGTGCACCACACCGGTGTCATGCCTCTGCCACCGCTGGTCACGGAGTGTACGGAGGACCGGGACCGGATGATCGACGTCAAGGTGCGCGGCGCCCTGCACGGCGTCGCGGCGGCGCTGCCCCTGACGAAGGCCCGGGGCCGGTCACCTCGTCACCGTCGCCTCCACCCTGGGCCACGGGGTGGTGCCCACAGCCGCCGTCCGCGGCGCCGCCCAGTACGCGGTGCGGGCGATCGCGAAGGGCGTGCGCAAGGAGAACGCCTAGGTCCGGGCGGCCGTGGTCAGCCCCTCCTCCACGGAGCCGGAACTGATCCAGGGCGGCGGCCCCGGCACCATGATGTGGGTCCGGGGGACTGCCGACAGGCTCGCGCTCCCCGCGTCGGCCCTCGCGGACGCCGTCGTGTACGCGGCGGGCCATCCCGGCGACGTCGACCTGGAGGAGGTGGTGATCCGCCCGGTCCGCGACGCCGGGGTCCGAGCCGCGGCACGGCCCACCGCCGGCCGGTGACGCGCCCGCGCCCCCGGCCCGCGCACCCCGGTGCGTATCGCCGGTGTGTGCGGAGAAGGCGACGGTGTTATTCAATGAGGTGTGCGGTGCGGGAACTCGGGCCCTGTCGCACGGACCGAGTACGGCCCCGGTGCCGCGCCGCGGATTGTTGAGGGAGTCGCATGGGCTCCACACCGTCCCCTTCGTCCTCTTCGGCGTTCGACCTGGTCAGCCGGGCCCTGGGCCGCTACATCCCGAGCGATGAAGCGGCCGGCGGCCCCGCCGGCACCCAGGGCGGTCACGGCACGGCCCACCCCGTTCCCGACAGTCCCGGCTCCGGCCACCAGGAGCAGATCCTCGGCGCCGTGAACCTCAGCCGCGACCTGGTGATCACCCGGCGCAATCTCGACGCCCAGGTGTTCGCCGGCCTGGGCGCCGACCCCGGGAAGCCGTTCGTGGAACTCCTGCCGCCCTGGGACGTACCGACGGTCACCCGGCGGCTGCGGCAGGTGGTGGAGACCGGCGAGGCGCACGTCGCGCGGATCCAGCGGCTGCGCCGCGCCGACGGCTCCGAGCTGGTCGTCTCGCTCAGCATCCTGCCCGCCGCGGCACCCGAGGAGGGCCTGACGGTCTCCATGATCGCCATGGCCACCCGGCTCCACCTGTACGCCGCCGAGACCGCCATCGGCACCTCCCTGGACGTCGGCGAGACCTCGCAGTCGCTCGCGGAGTCCCTGCTGGCCTGGGGAGACGTGGCGGCGGTCGATCTCGACTTCGCCGTGTGGACGGGGGAGGGGGTCACCGGCCGGGCCAAACGCCGGATCAGACTGCGCCGGGCGGCCCTGGTGCCGGACCGGGCCTGGCCCGAGGGCTACGCGACCCCGGGCGACGACCTCCCCACCGACGCCAGCCGCCTGCTGGCGCAGGTGGTGCTGCGCGACGACGCCCCGCAGGCCGTCGTCCTGCCCGACCGGGACGCGATCGAGCGGGTCCTCGACAGCCCGCGCGCCCTGCGCGCCCTGGTGCCCGTCGACCGGTCGGCGGCCGTGGCGTGCATCCCCCTGGTCCTGGACGGCGCGCCGCCGGTCGTCCTCGGCGTGGCGGAGGTCTGGCGGCGCGCGGACTGCCCGTTCCGCGACAGCGAGCTGTTCGACCTCCAGGAACTGGTGGCCAGGACCGCCCACCACGTCGACCTGGCGCGTCAGCACCAGCGGGAGCACACCCAGGTCCTGGCCCTGCAACGGCGGCTCCTGCCGCGGACCGGGGGCGACACCGTCCAGATCGCCAGCGTCTACCACCCGGCCACCCCCGACAGCGCGGGCGTCGGCGGCGACTGGGTCAACAGCTTCCCGCTGCCGGACGGCCGTACCGCGCTGGTGGTCGGCGACGTCGTCGGGCACGGCCTGGGAGCCGCGGCCACGATGGGCCAGCTGAGCATGGAGGCCCGCGCCCTGCTCTCCGCGGGCCTCGCGCCGGACGAGGTGCTGGAGCACCTGGACGAGACGGTGACGCTGCTGGACGATGCGGAGTCCGGTCTCGCGGCCGGGTACAGCGCCCTGGGCTCGACCTGCTGCATCGCCCTCTACGACCCCGTCAGCCACCAGGTCGCCCTCTCCAGCGCCGGGCACCTCCCGCCGGTCCTGGTCACCCCGGACGGCCGGGCGAGCCTGCTGGCGCTGCGCCCCCACCCCGGCCTGGGGGCCGAGTTCGCGCTGCGGGAGCCGTTCGACGTGCACACCTTCCTCGCGCCGCCGGGCTCCCTGCTCGCCCTCTACACCGACGGTCTGGTGGAGGACCCCGCGCTGCCCATCGACGAGGGCATCGAGCGGCTGGCGCAGGCCGTGGCCGGTGTGCATCCCTGGGACGCCCTCCAGCGGGCCGCGCGGCACGTCGTGTCCGCGCTGGCCCCCGCGCGCCAGCGCGACGACGTGACCCTGCTGCTGGCGCGCATGATCGGCTACCGCAAGGGGGACACGGCGACCTTCCGGCTGCCCGCCCGCAACGACGCGCCCGCCCGCGCCCGGGGGCAGGTGGACGCCCTGCTGCGGCGGTGGCGCATCCGGGAGGACACCCGCGACACCGTGCTGCTGCTGGTCAGCGAGCTGGTCACCAACGCGGTCCGGTTCGCCGCGGGACCCGTCACGGTACGGCTGATCAGGGCCGGCGACGGCCTGCTGTGCGAGGTGGGCGACACCGGCAACGGCAGGCCGCGGCTCCGGCGCGGCGACCTCCTCGCCGACGGCGGCCGCGGCATGAGCGTCGTGCACCGGCTCACCACCCGCTGGGGGGTGCGCTGGACGGACACCGGCAAGGTGGTGTGGGCGGAGGTCGAGAAATGACGCGCCGCGAGCACGGCGCGGCCTGTTCTACAGCCACTCGCCTTCGAGCGCGGTGGCCGTGAGGCCCGGGGCGGCCGCGTACAGGACGGCGCGATCGCCCGGCTTCTGCCTCCCGGCGTCTTGGGCCCGCCGCAGGATGTCGAAGACGGCGGCACCCCCGCGGTTGCCGCTGGTGTAGCTCGCGCGGCTGTGGTCCAGCAGCCCCGACGGCCAGGTGTCGGGCATCGTCTGCTCCATGTACTCCAGCACCCGGGTGCCGCCGGGGTGGGCGAGGAGCACGTCGGGGTGCCAGGAGCCCGGGTCCTCCCGGTAGCGCTCGGCCAGCCAGTCCCACATGGCCGTCACCGTCTGCTGGACCGCGCGCGGCCCGCGCCGGTCCATCACGAAGTGGGTGCCGTCCGCCCGCGTCTCCAGCCGGTGCAGGTCCCGGGTGCCGGGCAGGGTGTGGTGCCAGGCGGAGTCCAGGCGCAGCAGCGCCTGGGGCCTCGGGCGGCCGGTGACCACCGCGGCGACCGCGGTGTCGGCGAAGAGCAGCCGGACGATCAGGGACTCCAGGGTGTCGTCGGCGCTCTGGTAGGTCGTGCTCAGCGCCTCCGATATGACGACCAGGACCACGCGGTCGGGGTCGGCGGCCACGAGGTCGGCCGCGAGCGCGAGGGAGCGGGTGCCCGCGATGCAGGCCCACTGCGTGGCGGGCAGCAGCATCACGTCGTCACGCAGCGGCAGCCGGTCGGCCAGCGTCACGTCCAGTCCGGGCAGCGCGGGCGTGGTGGAGTGACTGGTGATCAGGCAGTCGACGTCGGAGGCGTCCAGCCCGGCGGCCTGCAGGGCCCCGCGCGCCGCCCGCTCCCCGTACGCCTGGACGGCCTCCCAGGCCGGTGCCGTGCGCTCCTGGACGGTCTGCGCCGTGGGCAGGGCCTCCAGGGAGGCGATCACGCGGTCCACGTCCTGTTGGCTGAACCCCTCGCGCAGGAGCGCCTGTTGGGCCGGCCCGGTGCCGGCGCCGCGCAGGGCGCCGCCCCGGCCGGGCGCGACGGCGCTCTCCAGCGGCAGCATCCAGCCGCGGCTCTCGATGCCCGTACCGGCCGCGATGGAACCGATCCGCGGCGCCCACGCCGCCTGCGGGTGGCGTGCGCTCACCTCCGCCACGATCTCGCTGGTCTTCACGGCGTGCTCGCCGTGGATCACGGCGGGCGGGCACAGGTAAGCGGTCATGTCGGGCACCTTTCTGCGGGAAGCGAGGCCGGACGTCACGACCGCCGTGTCCTGGACCACTGCGGCACGGCGCATCCAAGTCGATGCCTCTGCGCTGTACTTCGGGATTTCTGCGTCCGCTTCGAGAATGAACCCCAAAAGGACATTTGCGCAGTGACCTGGGTAACGTGGATATTCATCGCGATATGTGAAACGCCGCACAGTGGCACGCGAGCGGCGGCCGGGTCGAGCGGGCCGGACGTGCTGTCAGCTCGCGAGGGGGGTTGGAGTGCGCGGCGGTCGCCCCCCGGTCGTGCCGCAGGTGAACGTCGTCGCCGCGGCGCGGAGTTCGCATCCCGGTGGGGTGGGATGCGGTAACTGCGGGCGCGGAGAAGGTATCTGACGTCTCGTCAGGTGAGGGGCGGGGGTCAGTCGACCTGGACGCCCAGGCGCTCCGCGAGGGCGGTGAGGGTCGCCCCCAGAGGAAGGGCGACCCGGGTGACGGCGTGGCGGTCGCCGCGGGTCGGGTCCCGGTTGATGATCAGCACCGGCTTCCCCGCCTCCGCCGCCTGCCGGACGAACCGAAGGCCGGACATCACCGTCAGCGAGGAGCCCAGGACCAGCAGCGAGGCGGCCTCGCGGACCAGCGCGCGGCAGTGCGCCACCCGCTCAGGGGGGACGTTCTCGCCGAAGAACACCACGTCGGGTTTGAGGACGCCCCCGCAGCGCGCGCAGGGCACCACGCGGAAGTCCCCGACCTGCGCGTCGCTGAGATCGGCGTCACCGTCCGGGTTGACGGCCGAGGCCACCGGGTCGAACCCGGGATTGGCCTCCTCCAGGCGCTCGGCCAGCTCACGACGCGCGCTGAAGGTGCCGCAGGCCAGACAGACGACCCGCGCCAGGCTGCCGTGGAGTTCCACGGCGCCCTCGCTGCCCGCGGCCCGGTGCAGTCCGTCGACGTTCTGGGTGATCACCCCGGTCAGCAGTCCCCGGCGTCCGAACGCGGCCACGGCCCGGTGCCCGGCGTTGGGGCGGGCCCGGCCGAACGTACGCCGCCCGAGCTGGCTGCGCGCCCAGTACCGGCGCCGCGCGCGGGCGCTGGCCGTGAACTCCTGGTACGTCATGGGCGTGTGCCGGTTCAGACTCCCGCCCTCGCCCCGGTAGTCGGGGATGCCCGATTCCGTGGACAGGCCCGCGCCGCTGAGCACGAGGACACCGCCGCCGCCGAGCGCCTCGGCGACCGGCTCCGGGTCGGTGGTGCCCGGCGGCCAGTCCTCGGCCGGGCTCCAGAGGAGCGTGGGACGCATGCGCATGCCGTCAGGGTACGCACGGTGCCGGCGGCCGTGCCCCGCCCCCGGGGACGCGCGGTCGCCGCCACCCGGTGAGGCGGCGGCCGGGGCACCCGCCGCCGGGTGCGCTCCCGCGGGCCGGGAGCGCACCCGGCCCGCGCGACCCGGCCGGGACGGGGTCCGGCCCGCGCCCTTCTGCGGTGTGCAGGCGGCCCGCCTGGGGCTGGCCGCATGGCCGGCCCGTTGTTCTGCGGGGCCCTCGCGCCCGTGCGCCGTTGCCGACGGTCGGTCCCTGCGGCGGGTTGGTGTGGGGCCGGTTGCGGACTGCCGTGCCGCCCCGCGCGCCAAGGGCCTTGCACCTCCAGTCACTGGAGGCGGCACAGTGGGCGCATGGACGACACGACCCTCTGCTCGATCGGGGAGCTGTCCCGGCGGACCGGACTGTCCGTGCGGACGATCCGGTTCTACTCCGACTCGGGAGTGGTGACGCCGGCCACCCGGAGCCCCGCCGGCCACCGGCGCTACGACCGCGGCGCACTGCCGCGCCTGGAACTGGTACGCACCCTGCGCGAGTGGGGCCTGGACCTGCCCACGATCCGCCGGGTCCTGGACCGCGAGCTGTCGCTGGCGCGGGTCGCCGCTGCGCACGCCGACGCGGTCGACGTGCAGATCCGGGCGCTGCGACTGCGCCGGAGCGTGCTGCGCGCCGTGGCCGGGCGCGGATCGAGCCCCGAGGAGACCCTGCTCATGCACCGCCTGACCCGCCTGTCCGGCGAGGAACGCCGACGGCTCGTCGACGGCTTCCTGGACAGCGCCTTCGGCGCCGACACCGACACCGACACCGACACCGGCGCCGCCGGGACCGCCGCCGCGGCGATGGCGCGGGCCGCCGCCCCGGACCTCCCCGACGATCCCACCGACGAGCAGGTGGCCGCCTGGGTGGAGCTCGCCGCGCTGGTCGGCGAGGAGGACTTCCGGGCCCGCTTGCGCCGAGCGGCCCTGCGCGAGGCGGCCGGGCCCGGACCCGGCGTCGAACGCGAGGCGGGCGAGGAGCTGATGGACCACGCCCGCCGCGAGGTCGCGCGGGCACGGCAGCTGGACATGGACCCGGCCGGCGACCGGGCCGCACCGATCGTGGACGACCTTGTACGCCGCTTCGCCGCGCGACTGTCCCGCACCCCCGACGCGGCGTTCCGGGCCTGGCTGGCACGGGAGTTCGCCGCCGCGCACGACCCCCGGGTGGACCGGTACTGGCGGCTGGTGTGGATCGTCAACGGCTGGCAGGTCGTGCCCGCCC
>NZ_AGBF01000054.1 GCF_000225525.1 Streptomyces zinciresistens K42
CACCGTGGCGTTCGGAAAAGTGGAACGGGATGCCGACCTCGAGAACGCCGGCGCCGCGGTCGGCGAACAGGCGTAGTGCGGCGCTGTCGTCACTCGTGGAGGGGAAACCCGCTGGGAGGAAAACGCCCAGTTGAGGGGCGTGCTGGGTAAGACGCTGGGTGAGCCAGGCCGCAGCAGGAGTGAGTGCGCTCACGGTGGAAGCACCTTTCACGAGACGAGGTGGAGCAACGGTCGGGCGCGCATGTGGAGGCCGGGGCAGCCTCGGGGACGGCTTCTGCCATCCCCGAGGCGGGAGGAAATCACTTCTCAAACTGGTGCCAGGCTGAGCACTTAGTCGGCTTGTGACCGCTCTTGACCACGCAGACCCGCATCTTGAAAACCACGCCCGAGTAGAGGGTCGGCGTCTTCCAACTTCCGCGGCCGTTGGCCCACTTGTCCGTGACGTCGGCGACGAAGTAGCCGTTGCGGTTGGTGCGGACCTGAGTGATCGCGCTGTACCCGTCCCGCTTGAGATCGTTTGCATAGACGTGGCCGTTGAAGCTGTTGTAGTAGCCCTCGGCGCGCCCGCCCGGCGACGTCCACCAGCCTGAGCTTGCGGAGGCAGGTGTGGTGGCAAACGCCGCAGCTGCGAGCGCGCCCCCGAGGACGGCGGGCAGGGTGCGTGTGACGAGGCGGGGGACGGACATGGAGTGCTCCCTTGGGTGGTGGTCGCCTGCGTTCAGATGCGGGGCGACCGGTGCGTGCTGAGGGTGTGTATCGAGGAGGGGCCGGGATTGCAGCGGTTGCGGGACAGGCGCTGCAGAAGTCGGCTGAGTCGCGCGTCCGGTTGTGCAAAGGCAGACCGGGGCTCTCGGAGCCGCGTCGGAGCCGACGCGGCTCCGAGAGCAGGTGCCGGGGGTTGCCGGGTCAGAACTGCATCGGCGTGTTGATGTACGTCCTGGCCACCCAGCCGATCTTGTTCTTGTGAGCGCCCGACTTCACCTTGACGAGGCCCCAGGACTTCGCGCTGCCGGTGGATCCCTTGTTGCAGGCCCAGTAGACCTTCGTGCCCTTGGCGAGCTGCCCGGTCGCGAGGTACTTGGTCCCCGGCCCCGTGCGGAAACGGACGGTGGTGTTGACGTCGGTGTTGAGCTTCACCGACGTGGTGCAGGCACTGGCGCCGACTGCTGGAGTAGCAGCCGAGGCGGTGGTTGCCGTCACGCCGGCGACCACCGAGAGGGCGAGCATGGTCGTGACGGCCAGGCGCGCAGAGGTGCGGGCTTGCATGACGATCCTTCCATCAGAGGAGTTGCGGGTCAGGAGTGGTTGCGCGAGACGGGGTCGGCGCCTACACGGTCGGGGATGCGGTGAACAGGACCGGTGACCTGTAGCCCTTGCCGTCGCCGCTCCAGTCCAGCTGGATGTAGCCGTCGGCGAGGTAGCGGCCCGATCCGGCCTTGTACGCGGTGGTTCCTGTTTCGTAGGAGCCGTTGCCGTGCCCGCTGCTGTGCTCGAGCGCGTGCTCCAGGCCCGTGTAGGCGGCGGACCTCACGACCGGGTCCGTGCCGCGGACGCTGTGCTTGGTCTGGAGCTGGAACTTGGCGTTGTTGAAGGTGAGCGTGCTGCGGTTCTTTGCCGTGTAGGGGCCGTCCCAGTTGACCTTGGCGGTGGTGTAGATGTAGCCGCCGCTCCTCTTGGCGCAGAGCGTCACGGTCAGGTCCCAGTTGTCGGAGTCGGGCCCGTTGTAGGTCGGGTCATCGACGGTGTGGCTGCTGGTCCTGCACTGGTAGCTGGCTGCGGAGGCCGGGGTGGCAGTGGCCAGCGCGGCGGTGCCGGCGAGCGCGGTGAGGACGACGGCGGCAGAGGTGGAGCGCTTGAGGGCGCGCATAGTGGGCCTTTCGGTGCTTGGTTACTGACTGCAGGTGGTGTGGCCGGGCCGTTGACATGGGTGGTGAGCGGGAGCGGGTGCCGCGTAGGGCCATCCAGTTCGTCCGCGGCACTGCTGCGAGCTCGGCAAGGCGTGCTTCGCCTGCGAATTCGAGAGCAGCTGCTGTATTCGGCACGGCCGGCTTCGCGGCGGGGATTCCGACAAGGGGGTCTGGATCCCACAGACGGGGTGGCGCGGTTAGCCGGCGAGAGAGAGCAGCATGTCGCTGCGGATCCATCCGTAGGTGCCGGAGGCGAGGCCGCTCTTCGAGCGGTGCGTCAGCTTGGTGTAGTACCAGTTGCCCTTGCCGCAGTAGACGCGCAGGTCATCGCCGGTGTACAGGAATCCCTTGCTGCGATAGCTGGTGGAGGGGCCGGTGCGGTAGTTGACGCCGGCGCCGTCGACCTGGGCGTTGTGGTCCGCGATGTTGTAGGTGCACGTGGACGACGTGGCGGCCGATGCGGTCGGCGCGAGGGCAGCCGCGGTCCCGGCGAGCAGGGACGCGGACAGGGTGACGGTGGCGAGACGGCGTATGCCGGTCATGGCGTTCGGTGTCCTTTCGGGACGGCTTGCTCGACGGATTTCGGTGACAGCCGGAGTTCCGAGATGCAGAGGCGGGCGGAGTGCCGGGCCGTGAGGCGGACGCCTCGACGTGTTCAGGGGCCTCGGGCCTGGTTCGCGTACCGGAGGGCGGCCGCGCACTGGCTGGCGCTGACGACGGCCTTGGTCTCCTGGAGCTCGGCGGGCGGACGCTCAGCCACGGCGCGGCGGCCAGGGGTGGGGCTCATGCGGCGCTGATCATCGTGGGACGGACCTTGACCTGGGCACGGTCCAGGACGCTGTTGAGGTGGCGGCGTACGTCGGTGGGGGTGTCGCCGACGACGATGGCGAAGCCTGCTCGGATGTTGTTGGGCGTGCTGGGCGACGGCTTGAGGGTGACGTGGTCGCCCACGTCGCACAGCCACTGGAGTTCTTGCAGGTGATGGGCGTCGAACGGGTGGGGGCGCAGGGCGAGTCCGGTCACGGTGCCGTCGGCGGGCGGGTAGATCATGCCGATCGCGGCGCTGCGGGTGTGGGTGGGCGTGAGGTCCGGGGTTCGGCCGATGGCGAGGTCGGCGGCGGCTGCGGCGAGGTCTACGCCCGTTGCGTGGCGCACGAGTTGGCCGATGCGGTCGCCGCCGAGGCGCGCGTTGACCTCGATGAGCCGGGGGCCGGAGGCCGTGAGCTTCATCTCGACGTGGGAGACGCCGTGGGTGATGCCCACGGCCCGCAGGGCGGCTGCGGCGACGGGAGCGACGTCGTCGAGTAGCGGGTCACCGGCGATGACGAGGTGGGCTTGTTCCATGAAGAACGGCTCGAAGCCGACGGCCTTGCGGGTGACGGCGACGGCGGTGGTGACGCCGCTGTCGGTGACGGTTTCGACGGATACCTCCGGGCCGTCGAGGAACTCCTCCAGGAGGATGCCCTGGCCTTCGGGGCCCTGGTGGGCGGCGCCGGCGGAGGCGATGTTCCAGAGGGCGGGCAGGTCGGTGATGCTGTCGACGCGGACGACGCCGATGCTGCCGGCGTGCGCGGTGGGCTTGAGGACGACGGGGTATCCGCCGAGGCGCTCGGCGGCGGAGGCGGCTGCGTCGAAGCTGTGTACCCAGGTGGAGGCCGCCGAGGGGACGTCGGAGGCGGCGAACAGCTGCCGGCTGGTGGCCTTGTCGCGGGCCGCGGCGACGGCGGTCGGTGTGTTGCCGGGCAGTTGGAGATGTTCGGCGACCCGCGCCGTCGTGACGAGCAGGTACTCGTTGAAGGTCAGGACGCCGGCGATGGTCCAGTGGCGGGCCAGGGACTCGGCGGCCGCGATCACGCGTGCCGGGTCGTTGAGGTCGGTCGTCTCGAAGTCGACGACGTAGGGCAGTTGCCAGGTGGGCGGCTGGTCGTCGATGAGGAGTACGGAATGCTCGGCGGCGGCGGCTTCCAGCATGTACCGGCGCATCAGCTCGGGTGCGGAGCCGATGACGAGCAGCATCGGTTGGGACATGGAGCAACTCCTGGGGGTGGCACGGTGTTGGGTCAGGCGGCGTCGCTGGCCGCGAGGGCCGCGGGAGAGGGGTTGGTGGGTGCCGTCTGTTCGGCAGGGGTGTGCGGCGCGGTGTAGGAGGCGCGGTGGCGCCACAGGCCGCGGAAGGCCAGCGCCATCGCGAGTCCCTGGGCTGCGGAGCAGGCCAGCAGCAGGGCGGGGAGCCGGTCGGCGGGCAGTGCGGCGACGAGGGCTCCGGCGACGGGCATCGGGATGACGATCAGGACGATGGTGACGCTCAGGGTGCCGCCGAAGACGGCTGCCGGGATCAGCCGGGCGCGCAGGGTGCGCAGGACGACGGTGAGCGCGCCTTCACCGGCCATCAGGACGGCGATCGTCAGGGCGTAGCTGCTCAGTCCGGGGGCGAGCGCGGTGGTGAAGCAGGCCAGGCAGGCGGTGGCGGCCGCGGCGGCGCCGACCGGCCACAGGCCGTGGTGGTCGATGAGGCGGCGGCTGGCCGCAACGGCGCCCAGCGCGATGACGCCGGCCGCGCTCCATACGGCACCTACCGCGAGGGAGGAGGCGCCGTAGGTGTGGAGCACGGTGATCGGCGCGCTGGCCTGGGCGACGGCGACGGCGAGATTGCTGGCGATCAGGCCGGTGACGAGCCAGCCGAGGGCGGGGATGGTACGTACGGTCCGCCAGCCGGTGCGCAGGCTGGCGACGACCGACTGTGCCTCCGGGCCGCTGACGGGAACGTTGGGGCCCGGCAGGGGTTCGGTGACGATCGCGGCGCTGATGGAGAGGAATGCAACAGCGGCGAGGAGGGTGGAGGGACCGGCAAGGAGCAGCAGGCCGCCGAGCAACGGGCCGACGAGCAGGGCGCCTTGGTCGATGCTGATCTGGACGGACTGTACGCGGTGGGCCTGGGCACCGGCGGTCCGGCTGGCCTGGGCTCCGATGGTCTCGACGGCGACGAACGAGGCCTGTGCGAGGAGGCCGCTCAGGGCGCCGACGGCCATGACCGTGGTCGTGGCGGCGGTGCTGCCGCCGGGGAGCAGCAGGAGTGTGAGGGCCGCGCCGGCAAGCAGCAGGCCTCGGCAGGTGGTGGCGGCGCGGAAGACGGTGTCGGCGCGGTAGCGGTCGACGAGAGGGCCGCCGATGGTGAACGCGGCGAGGCGGGGCAGCCACTCCAGGAGGAAGGCGACGCCCGTTAGGGCGGTGGAGCCGGTGGTCGTCAGCACCAGGAGCGGGACGGCGTACGTGGTGACGGCGGTGGCCAGTGCGTCGGCCGCGCGCATGAGCGTCGGACGGCGCAGGACGCCTCCGGGGTGCGGGAACAACGGCATGAGAGATCACCTGGCGTGAGGTCTGGAGTGGAAGCGCGGTGCGAGGGGGAAAGCCGGGCCGGGTGCCCCGGGCCGGGTGGCCCGGGGCATCGAGGAGAGGCGGCGCGTCAGTCCAGGCACATGCGCACGTCGCGGTAGACGTACCTGCCGGAGACCCAGCCCTTCTTGCCGGTGTTCTTGTCGGTGATGTAGAGCCACTTCGCGCGGTGGGTGGTCTTGTGCACCGTGAACTTGTGGCTCTTGTAGAGGATCCCGACGGCCGTCGAGTTGGTGGTGGCCTTCGAGCGGATGGTCACCGCGTTGGTCCCGTGCACCTTGTACGGCAGCGGCGGCTTGTCGGGGCAGGACCACGAGGTGGACGCCGGGGTGGCGGTGGTCGGTGCCGCGGTGGCCGCCGGGGCGGACAGCAGCGGCAGGGCGACGGCGGCCGCGGTGGCCGCGAGCACGGCTATACGACGTGCAGACATGCACAAACCTCCATAAATGGGGTGCAGTTGGGTACGGGTGTGCCTCAGCGAGAGGTCAGTGGGCAGGCGCTGGGCGCTGTGTGGGACACCGGCGTCGCCGAGGCCCGGAATGGGGCTGGCCGTGGTCAGATCACGGTGCTTCGGCCGCATTGCTCCTCGGAGGAGCGGTCTGGGGGCGCGTCGCGATGGCGGCGCGCGGTGGTGCTAGAACCAGCTGGCGGCGACCCAGCCCTTCGTGCCGTACGAGCCGCTGGACAGGGACTTGCCGTAGTACCAGCGGTTGCCGTGCTTGTTGACGGCGGAGCACTCGACCCAGAACTCGCCGGCCGAGTCGAGGTGGCCCTTGGACTTGTAGGCCACGCCCGGGCCGGTGCGGATGTTCGGCCACTCCAGGTTGGGGCCCCACACGGAGTGGTTCCGGTCGTTGCGGGTGCAGGCGGACGAGCCGACAGCGGATGCGGGTGTGGCAACGGCGGCCAGGCCGCCGAGCAGGACCGCGGTGGCCGTCGTTGTCATGACGGCGTTGCGGAGCGCAGGTCGCATGAGGAACGTTCCTTCGCTGGGTGAGGTGTTCGTTCGGGGGTCGGGGTGGCCCGGGCCGGCTGCTCGGGCTCCCCACCGGCACACGTGGTGCGCCGGCGTGTCTGTGGGTCAGCCCTGCGGATCGGGCTGCTCGTCGGATCCGGTGCTGCGGCGGGTATAGCGGGCCGCTCCGACGGCCGAAATGCCCACCGCGAGCAGTCCGCCGGCAGCCAGCGCCAAGGTGCCGTCGCCCGAGGCACCGGTGTGCGCCAGCGAGGCGTCGGCCGCGGGCTTGTAGGTGTTGGGCTCGCTCGCCAAGGTGCGGTCGTCACTGTGGGACGCCTCTCCGTCCCCGCTTGCGGACCCGCTGTCGGAGCTGCTGCTGCCTTCACCGCCGGAGTTCGAGCCCTCACCGGATCCACCACCGTCCTGGCTGGGGTCCGTCGGGGTCGGCGTTGGAGTCGTGGGGTCCGTACCGGGGTCCGACGGGTCGGTACCAGGGTCCGTCGGCGTACCAGGGTCGGTCGGCGTACCAGGGTCCGTCGGCGTGCCGGGATCGGTGGGCGTGCCCGGGTCCGTCGGGGTCCCGGGATCCGTCGGCGTCCCCGGATCGGTGGGCGTGCCCGGGTCCGTCGGGGTCCCGGGATCCGTCGGCGTGCCGGGATCGGTGGGGTCCGTACCGGGGTCCGACGGGTCGGTACCCGGGTCGGTCGGGTCGGTTCCAGGGTCGGTGGGCGTGCCAGGGTCCGTCGGGTCCGTGCTCGGGTCCGTGCCGTCGCCCGGGTCGGTCGGATCCGTGGTCGGATCGGTCGTTGCACCGACGCTGACCTCGGCCGATGCGGAGATGTCCAGCAGCGGTGCGTCCGAGGCGCTCGCCGTGGTCTCGTCGGCAGCCGATGCGGCCGGAGCCGCGAAGAGGCCGGCCGCTGCCACCACCGCCGCAGTCGCAGCAGCGCTGCGCAGGAGGCGCGATCGAGTTCTGAGCATGAGGATGGTGCCTCTCTATAGATAGGGAGAAAGGGGAAGGCGTCGGTTCGGCCTATTCGCGGGGCGGTGCCGCGTGCCGTGATCAATCGTCATCCGGATTGCCTGTGGATAGATTTCGTCGCCGGCGCCGGGAGGCTGTGGGTCAGCTGGCCAGCAACGTGCTGCCGACGGTGCGTGCGAGGGTCGCGGCCGAGCCCGACGGGAGGTGGCGGGCGAGGTCGTCCGGATCACCGGTGTAGTGGAGGGTGCGCAGCCCCAATCGGACGGCGGCCGCGCAGTTGTCTGCGCGATCGTCGACAAACAGCACGCGGCCAGGGTCGGCGACTCCAGTGGCCGCCAGGGCGTGGCGGTAGGCGGCGGGGTCGGGCTTGCACAGGCCCAGTCGGGCCGAGTACAGGGCCTCGGTCATCAGCTCACGGCGCCAGGCAGTGGCGTCGAGGGCGTCGCTCAGAAAGTGCGGAGCATTCGACAACAGGACCATGGGCAGGTCTGGCCGGTGAGCGCGGTACAGGATGTCCAGGACGCGGTCGTCGGTTCGGATCCACATCTCGGTGTCGGCGGCGCGCAGGGAGCGCAGGGCCCGGGGGCCGGGGTGGTAGCCCAGGACCTTCGCCCAGTAGGCCAGGTCGCTCAGCTGACCGGCGTCGTACGCGTCCCGGGGGCCCCAGAAGGCTTCCTGAAAGGAGCGGATGTCCCTGTCGGGCCAGTCGGCAACCTCGGCGAGCTGGTGCCACATCGGGACGGTGGGCTGCAGGCCCTTGACCCCGTTGTAGTCGAGGATCAGTGCGTCAATCTCAGTGTCGGGGTGGGTGGTCATCGTGCCTCCAGGGCTCGGTGGGCGGCGAGGGCGACGGCTGCTGCCAGGAGGACAGGCAGCGCCAGGGCGGCGGGCACGCTGGTCAGGGATGCGAGCGCCCCGATGGCGGCGGGGCCGGTGAGCAGGCCGAGGTAGCCGGTCGCGGCTACTGCGGCGACGGCGCGTGGTCCTCCTCGTCCGGCGGCGGAGATGAGGGAGGGGACGGCGGTGGACAGGCCCAGTCCGAGCGCTGTCCAGCCGAGCAGGGCGGCCGGGACGGTGCCGATGGCCAGGCCGGCGCCGAGGCCGGCGGCAGCCAGGGCCGCTCCGCCTCGCACCACGGTGGTGGCGCCGTAGCGGGTGGTCAGCCGGTCGCCGAAGAGCCGTCCCGTGGCCATGGCCGCGCTGTAGAGGGCGTACGCGGCCGCGGCGGTGGCTTCGCCGGAGTGCAGGGAGTGCAGATGGACCGCGCTCCAGTCCACTGCGGCACCCTCGCCCAGGAGACATCCGGCCGCGAGGGCGCCCAGCAGCCAAACTGTGGCGCGGGACGAGGACGGTGCGGCCTCATCGTCCGTACAAGCTGACCCGGTTGTGTCGTCGAGATGCTGTGCTGCGCGGACGACCGGCACGGTGGCGAGCGCGGCGAGGACAGTGACGGCACCGACCGTGGTGAACAGCACGTCGTACGGCAGCCACGTGGTAGTGGCCGCGAGCGCGGCTCCGCCGAGGGCCCCGACCGAGTACGAGCAGTGAAGCGAGGACATGATCTTGCGGCGGTAGGCCCGCTCGACGTGGACCGCACAGGTGTTGGCGCCGACGTCGAGAAGCCCGTGTGCGAGCCCGAAGACCGCAGCTCCCAGAACCAGCGACGGCAGCGTGCGGCACTGTCCGAGTACCACGAGCACGGCACCGAAGATGACCGTGGGGCCGACCAGCAGTCGTGAGGGACCGTGACGATCGGCCAGCCGGCCGCCTACCTGGAGTCCGGCGACCATGCCGACCGCCGCACCGAGCAGGACGACCGCGAGCTCGCCGGCCGTCAGGTGGGCGGCAGCCTGGAGCGCGGGCATCCTCGAGCCCCACACGGCCATCACGACGCCCAAGGCGGCGAAGGCTCCGGTCAGCAGCCGACGGTCGGTCCTCGGGGGTGCGGAGCGCTCAGCGGCGAGGGCGGTCATCTCGCCTCCCGCAGGGTGAGCGTTCGGGCGGGACGAGGAGCGTGAGCTGGCTCGGCACCCCGAGAACAGCCAGTCCCACGCAGCGGTGGGGGCAGGGCGATGTGCATGACGTCCTCACACGTTGGAGAAAGGGGAGACGGCGCGGCACGTTCGCGAGTCGGCATCCGCCGTGCGCCGAAGGGGAGTTGGTCACCGGTCAGCGGGTGAGCCCCGATCATCACCCGGTTGGCCTGTGGATAGATTTCGCGCTTCCGCAAGCGCCAGGGAGTCCGGAATGCGCCTATCTCAGCGGCGCCGTCTCGCGGGGCCCTCGGCGGATCACGCGTGAGGGGTGCGGCGTCAAGGGCGTGAGGGAGGACCGGCGCATGGCCAGGGTGACCCAGGCCGCGGCGGCACCGGCCAGGGCGGTGGAGATGGACGGCAGCGGACCGGCGGCCGAGCTTGCGAGCGCAGTTCCACCGGCCTGCCCAAGGCCCAGGCACGCGACCATCCACGCCGAGGCCTCGCCGAGCGTGCCGTGCGGGGCCAGGTCGTCCAGGCTGGAGAAGACGCTGACCAGCAGCGGGGCGAGGAACAACCCGGGAAGGACAGCCACTACTACGGCTGCCGGTGCCGAGGGCTGGAACAGCAGCGGCAGGAGGCCGACAAGAAGTCCCAGGGTGGTTGCGCGCAGATGCGCGGACGGCGTGCCGGGCCAGCGGCGTTTGCCGTAGACGAGGCCTCCGGTGAGACTGCCGACCGCGAGGGCGGCGGGCATGAGGGTGGACAGGGCGGGCGCACGGTGTTCCTCGGCGAGCGCCAGGGCCACGACGTTGATCGCGCCCAGGGCGACGCCGGCACCGAGGAGCGCGATGGCCAGAGTCCGTGTGCCCGGAGCTCGCAGGGGGCCGAGCACGTCAGTGCGGCGCGCGGGGGCCGGCTGCCAGCGCCGGGTGGGTGCCGCGGTGGCGAGAATGGCCGTTCCGGCGAGGCCGAGGACCGCAGCTGCGGCCAGGGTCACCTGCGCTTCCGTAATGGCGTCCACGGCCAGGACGAGGAGCGGACCGACGATGAACACGACTTCCTGGGCGCAGGCGTCGAGGCTGAGGGCGGCGCGGAGTTGGGCATCGGAGGCGGTCACGTCGCCCCACACGACTCGGAGCGCTGCCTCGGTCGGCGGTGTCGCCCCGCCCGCGGTGACGGCGAGCAGCGCGGCGGCCAACGGATGGTCGACGGTGTCGAGGACTGCAAGGACGGTGAAAGCGGCGGTTGAGGCGAGGGCCGTGCCGAGGAGAGTCGGCATCGGGCCGTGACGGTCCAGCATGCGGCCCCACCAGGGCTGTCCGAGGGCTGCGCTGACGCCGTACGCGGCGGCAAGGAGACCGGCCTGGCGGACGCTTCCGCCGTCGGCTCGCACGACCAGGAGCAAGGCGATCGGTGCCATCGCGACTGGGAGGTGTCCGACGACGGCTCCGGTCAGCAGGCGCAGGATGTGGGGCGCGGTCAGCAGGTGCCTGTAGCCGTTCAGGGCGGGTGGGCGTTCGGTGGTGGTGCCGGTGGTCATGGGGGACCGGGTCCTTCGGTTCGGAGATCAGCACGGGGTGCGGGGCGTGACGGAAGTGGCGGGCGCAGGGCCGCGGGTGCGCCAAGGCGCGGCAGGGCATGGCGCGTTGGGGGTGCGGGAACGTCGTACGGAGGTGGCGAGTGGCCAGCACAGGGCGGCGCCGAGGAGCCCGGAGCTGAAGGTGCAGGCGCCGACCAGGGCGTCGCCGCCGTGAGTGAGCGCCCAGGTGGCGAGCGCTGGAGCGACGATGACGGCGCCGGCCAGGGTGGTTCCCCAGATGCCGGCGTAGGTTCCCTGGGCCGCGGGAGGCGCGATCCGGTTGAGGATGTCGGCAGCCGCCACGAAGATCACGATCTCGCCGGGTACGGCCAGGGCGGCCGCGGTGGCGTAGCCGAGGGTGGTGGACACGAAGCCGGTGGAGCCTACGGTGACGGCCAGGCCGAGGGAACTGAGGGCGAACAGTCCGGTCATCGCGTGGGGACGGCTGGCTCGGCGGCTTAGCCAGCCGTTCAGCGCGGGCGACAGCGCGAGGACGACGCCGGCGTTCGCGGCCTGGGCCCAGCCGTAGTCCGCGGCCGACAGGCCGTCGCCTTCCATGAGCAGCGGCAGAGCGGAGAACAGGCTGCCGGTGCAGGTGAGGGCGGCGAGGCTGGCGGCGAGCAGCCACCACAGGCGCGGGTCGCTGAGTGCGGCGGCCACACCCGGTGAGGCAAAGGAGCGTCCGGGCTTCCGGGAGTCGACCAGTTGCCATGCGATCAGTGCGAACCCTCCGCAGACGGCCGCATTGATGCAGATCAGCGCGCCGATCCCGAGGGGCGCCGCGAGCAGGCCGCCGACGGTGCCGGCGAAGGCAGCACCGACGTTCACCGCGTAGTTGCGCCACCCGTTGGCCTTGGCGCGCGCGGCGGCGTCGGGGAAGGCGTCGGCTATCGCCGCGGTGACGACCGGCCGTGGGGCGTCGTACACGAGGCCAGCCAGGAAGGACGTGGTGACGAGCGCCGGTGTGGTGTGTGCGAGAGCGAGCGGCGGGAGTACGGCTGCGGCGAGCAGCATGGTCGCGACCAGGGTGGCGCGTCGGCCCCAGCGGTCGGCGAGCCAGCCGCTCAGGACCGAGCCTGCCAGCCAGCCGGTCCCAAACGTCGCGAGTAGTACGCCCACCAAGCTCGTGGCCAGGTGGAGGTTGGTGAGGTGATAGGGCAGGAACGGGAAGGTGAAGCCGAAGGCCCTCACGGTGAACGTGCCGACCAGCAGGGTCCAGATGGACGCCGGCCATGAGCGCGTGTATCCCGCTGCCTGCACGTCCGGTGCTCTGACCGGCACGGTGGTGGTCACAGGGACTCCTGTGGATGGGACAGCGCGCGCCGGACGGGCGTACGCCGGTACGGAAGTGAGGGGCGGGGTGCCGCCGAGGACGGGGGCTCGGCGGCACCCCCGTGGCCGAGGGCCCCGTAGCGCACGCGCTGGTGGCCGGGGCTCGGGCGCCGGATGCAGGCGGCGCGCTCGGCCGGCCCCGGCCAGGCTCGGGGGTTGGGCCTGGCCGGGAGTCATCGGTGGTGCCGCCGCGGGAGGGGCGGGCGGTGCCGGGCAGCCGGTGAGCCCGCGCCGTCACCGACGTGGCGCTGGGCTGGCGGCTGCAGAGGGGTCTGTGGTCTCGTTGCCCTCAGCAGGTCGCGCTGGCGTCTACCACCAGTCGTTGTAGCTCGACCGCACCCAGCCCTTGACGTTCTTGTTGGGGCCGGAGGTGACCTTGATGTATTCCCAGGACCACATCTTGGCGCCTGAGGCCTTGTGGTAGCAGTACATGTAGGTGCGGGTCCCCTTGGACAGCAGGCCCTTGGAAGCGTACGACGTGCCCGGCCCGCTCCTCAGATTGACGCCGTTGGTGTTGATGTGACCGTCGAAGTAATACCAGGCGGAATTGCATCCTTTCGAGTCCACGGCAGAAGCCGTGGGTGCGATCGCGATCGTCGTGCCGACGGCCGCGAAGATGGCTACGGCCGTAGAGGCGGCCACCCGCCCGATGAGGTTGGACCGGGTCCGCCGGGAGGCGGGCGGGGTGGCCTGCGCCGCTTCGGGTATGCCGTCGCTGGTGGTCTGCATGTCGTCCTCCCGATGAAATCCGCATGCGGAATGCGCCGTTGGGCAGGTGCCGCGACCGTTGTTTCGCGGCCTGCGCTCCGATGCGCTGACTCCGGAAAGGTAGAACGGATACCCTGTGGATAGATTTTGCGAAATCCTCGCCGCCGGACCTTCCGTGTCCGCTTTCACCCGGCCTTGGGGAAATACGGCGGCGTCCAACCCACGTATTTGGCCTTCCAGTTCTTTTCGATGAAGTCGGCCTTGACGACGTCGATGTAGCCCGGGCGTTTCACGTCGTTGCTGACGATCTCGCCGTTGCCGAGGTAGACGGCGATGTGGCCGGCCCGGTGGCCGGTGTCCCAGTACATGAGGGCGCCCGGGGGCGGGGTGCGGTCGCCGTCGTGCCGCATGTCGGCGGGCACGACCTTGTAGTGGTCGATGGCGTAGGTGACTCCGCTGAAATTCCAGCCGTAGACGTTCGCCACGAAGGCGAGGCACCTGCGGTACCAGCCGTTGGTCGACATGAGCCCGGAGTGGTGGCGGGCCCAAGCGATGGCGTCCTTGACGGAGCGGGGGTTGCTCAGCTGCCAGGTTGCCGTGCCGTCGGTGAAGGTGCCGCCCGCGCTGCTGCCGGAGGTGCCCGTCTCGCTGTCTGCGCACTGGCTGGGCTCGGCGCCGGACGCGGTGCCGGAGTCCGCCGTGCCACCGGAGGTCGAGCCGGAGTCGGTGCCGCCGCGGGAAAGGTCGATGCCTGCCTCCTTGGCCAGCGCGCGGACCTCGGACTCACGCCCGGCGTACAGCTCGGGGTGGGCGCTGCCCTGGACCGCCTGGGCGACGTCGCCGGGCGGCTTGGTCTGCCAGTTCGGGACGTCGACGAGGCCCTTGTTGGTGCCGCGCCCGTACAGGAATGACGCTGTGGCGAACGCGGGGTCCCTGATCTGGGCCTTGGATCCCCAGTCCATCGAGGGCCGCTGCTGGAAGAGACCGACCGAGTCCAGGTGACCGTCCGGCCGGTTGATCAGCGACGACTCCTGCATGGCCGTCATCAGGGCGATAAGCGTCGCCCTGCCCGGAAGTTTCTGGGAGGCCTTGGCGATGGCCTTCGCGTTGGTGAGCTGCTGCTTGTGCACGCTTCCCTGGGCGGGCGGGCTGTTGTTGCTGTCGGGGGCGGCCGCGCCGGTGCCCGGGCCTGTGTCCTCGCAGGTGGAGGCCTCGGCGCTGGAGCCCATGGGCATGGCGCCCAGAAGGAGCAGGCCCAGGAAGAAGAGGACGGCGGCGACCGCGCCGAGCTTGAGCATCAGGCCCTTCTTCGCGACGCCGGCCGCCCGCATCGCGATCTGGGTGAGGTCGTCCTGGTCCACGGCTACTCCTCCAGGCCGACGACGCGGGTGACCATCCAGGGCTGGCCGACGTCGGCGCGGGAGACCTCGAGCGTGAGGTGGCGGGTGTAGGTGTAGTTGTCGGTGCCCTTGACTTCGATGTGTGCGGTGGCATCCCGGTAGACCCGCACGGGGGTGTCGGGGGCGAACTCCTTCTTGGAAGCAGGCGGGTTGATGCTCACCTGGGTGGGGGTGGCGGACGTGGCCTGGGCGGCGACGAGCTTGTTCCAGTCGATGTCGTCGTGCTTGTTGAGGTTGTCCGCCAGGGCGGTGGACGCGTACGGCGCTGCCCGTTCGACGGCCGCGGAGTGGGTGCCGTCCTGCAGCGGCATCCGGGTGGTGTAGGCGAGGACGAAGGCCTTGGCGATGCCGTCGGGGGTGCCGGGGCGCCGGACCGTGCGGCTCGCCGAGGCAGCGGGGGACGGGGTGTCCTCCTGCGGGGCTGGCGTGGCCGAATACGTTGCCGGGGGTTTGGTCTGCACGGTGTCGCGGTCGTCGTGGGAGTTCAGCCAGGAGGCGCCGGCGACGAGTCCCGCGACGACGAGCAGGATGATCGGCACGCTCAGCGGCGTGGGCACCTTCCTGCGTTCCGCCTTCACCCAGCGGGCGCGGGCGTCGCGGCGGGCCGATCGCCAGGCTCTGCGGACGCGGCGCCGCTGACGGAAGGGCAGATCGGCGATCTCGTCGGGCAGTTCGTCGGCGCGCAGGAACTCGCGCCACCCTTCGGGGGTGCGGGAGGGCGGGGCATTCTTCTTCGGGGTCGGTGTCGGGTTGTGCAGCTCGTCGTGGTCGCGGTCGGACATGGGGAACTCCGGGGTGGGCGGCCCGCGTGCGGGCACGCGGGCATGGCGAGATGGCCCCGGGGCGGTCCGGCCGCAATGCGGCCGGACCGCGGGGATCTCACGCGTGGGAAGAAGGGGTGGACGGTCCGGTGGAGCCGGACGGCGGACTAGGAACTACCGCGGCCCGGGGGCAGTTGAGGCCGGCGCACGACCTCGCCGCGGATGGCCGGCCTGCGGCTGGCAGGAGGCGCGGGCGCCCGAGAGCTCGAGGACCGCTGGGCGGGCGCGGGCGGGTAGGCCCGGAACCGGGCTCCGACCGGGTTGTTCGTGTCGACGATCTGTCCGGTGATGGGCTGTGAGCTGTTCTGCCGTGTGTGCGGCGGTACGCCGGTGCGCTCGGGCGGGCCGGGGCGGACGGCGTAGCCGCTGCCGGGAACGTAGCCCCGTTGCCGGGCGGCTTCCGCCCGGGCTGCGCGTGCGGCGGCTGCGTCGGCGGGCTGCCCCGGACCGCCGGGCAGCGGGCGAGGTCCTGGTCCGCGGCCTCGGCCGGGAGGTCCTCCGGGCCCGCCGGGCAGGCCGGGCCGGGTGGCGGCGTGGTCGCCGTAGGAGCCTCCGGGCAGCCGGGGGAAGCTGGGCGGCTCGGGGTAGGTGCGGGCACGGGTGACGCGGATGGTGCTCTCGCCGGGGTCGCTGCCGACGCCGCCTGCTGCTCCCCCTCCCCTCCCCCTCCGCCGCGGCCCCAGCGGTCGCGGATGATGCCGCCCATTGATCCGATGCCGCCGAGGATGCTGCCGGCACGTCCTCCGCCGCGGCGCATCGCCCCGATCAGGCCGCCGCTGCCGCCGCCGGAGCTGTTCGGGCGCAGCGAGCGCAGGCGCCGGGCGGTCGCGAGGCTGCCGAGGGTGCTCAGCACACCGCGGCCGGCCAGCTGGGCGCCGCCTCCGGAGACGATCCCGTCGAGCTGGCTCTTGAGCTTGAGGGCGGTGCCGGCGGTGGCGATGTTGAGCAGGGAGACGATGAGCCAGCCGTAGACGTTCAGCAGGCTGATCATCGCCATGTTGAGGATCATGACGCTGCCGAGAAGCATCATCGCGACCATCGACGTGAGCACGGTCCCGGCCAGCGCCTCGACCCAGGCCACGCCCCACTGCCTCGGCTTGCCGGGGATGCACCACAGGCATGCGAATACGACGCCGCACACCAGGAGCATCAGCGCACCGAGGAGGCTGGCGAGGGTGGCCGCCGCGAGGATGATTACCAGTGCGCAGAAGATCACGGCGGTGATGACGGCGGCGAGCAGCACGCCGAGACGGCCGGAGGGGGTGTGGCCCTGGCGCCATTGGACGGCCTCGTGCCCGGCGTTGTCGCTGTTCATGTTCTCCGCGAGGTAGTCCTCGCGCTTGTCCATGTCGTCGCGGAGCTTGACGACGTCGGGCCCCCACCGCTTGCAGGCCTCGATGGATCCCAGATCCGCGACGCACCACGGGACGGCAACGTAGGTGCGCCACACGGCGTCGGAGGCCTTGCGGACGGCGTTGTCGCGGTCGTTGTCCGACCAGGTCGGGGTGGGCGTTTTGAACGGCAGCGCGTTGGAGGTGTCGCCGGCGAGGCCGCCGGAGAGGGTGGTCATGGCGACGTTCGAGCCGGCCTGCCGGGCCTCGTCGACACCCTTGACCCAGGTCTGGGGCGAGGTCAGCAGCGTGGTGGCGATGGCCGCGGACGCGGCAACCCACACGAGTTGGCCGAGCATGCTGGTGTCGGAGCGCCGGGCCCAGGCGATGAACATGCCCACGGCGAGCGCGGCCGGCAGGAACATCGTGACCATCGGCTGGGCGGCGGCGCCGATGGCGCGGGAGATGGCCGGCTCGATCTCGGGCAGGGAGACCGCCTTGAAGGTCCACTGCATGATGGTGATCGCGGCACGGCCGATCATCGTCAGGATCGCCATGAGGAGCGAGGCGATCTGGTGCATGCTGCCGTCGATCAGGTCGCCGCCGGTGAGGTCGTCGCTGAGCTGCTTGTCCAGCTGGAAGGTGTTGGCCGGGTAGCTCTCGAAGAGCGTGCCCTGGCCTCCGGGCGGCTTGAGTGGGGACGGCATCAGATCGCCGATGCCGGCCGGGTGGTACTTGCCGTCGGCGGCGGCCGCGGCCGGCGCGGTCACCATGAAGGTGGTGAGCAGGCCGACGCCCCACAGGAGCAGGGTGCGCAGCCGCGGCAGCCGCCATGTGTACGTGCGGATCCGGCGGGCCGCGCGGAGTATCAGTCCGTCCCGGCCAGGACCGGTGCGACGGGGTCGGCGGTGTGCGCGAAGCGGTCGCCAACGTCGCTCGTCTGCTCGATGAGCCACTTGTCACCCTCCTTCACAAGGCGTACGGCGTATCGGAATTGGTCCTCGCCGGACCGGTGCATGGTGGCCAGCGCACCCTTGCCGGCCGGGTGGGTGTCGGACGCCGGGACGTCCTGCACGTTGCTGATCTTGATGTCGAGCGGGGCGCGGGTGGTGTCGGTGTCCTCGGCGCCGATGGTCTTGCGCTCCTTGACGCAGCCGGCGAGGGTGCCGCCGTCCTCGTCGAAGTTCGGGCGAGAGGCCTTCGTCGACAGCTCGCACATCGTCTTGGCGTCGGCGGGTTTGACCGCCATCCACGCGTGCATGTAGTCCTGCGCGGCCTTCGACACCAGTTGCTCGGTGCTCGGTCCCTTCTTCTGCGGCTTGTCGGAGCCGGAGTCGGAGTCGGAGTTGGAGCAGGCGGCCAGGGCGGTCAGGACGGCTGCAGCAAGTGCGGCGGCGGACGCGCGGCGGATACGCGGGTTCATGAGCTCTCCTCGATCGGATAGGGGTGATCACTCAACCCTCCGATCCTGCCTTGACGAAGTCGGCGCGGTGATCCGCCCCCTCGTCCTCGGGCTCCAACTCCCCTTCCTCGCGTCCGCTTTGATCGCGTTCGGCGTCTTCTGCCTGGTGTTTGGGGTTGGTGGACAGGGCCCGCAGGAGTTCGTAACTGGGCGAGTCCCACTGCATGGTGGCGACCCGGTCGAAGCGGTCCCGCACGATGCAGTGGCCGTGGCGGATGACGCCGTGGGCCGTCTTGCCGACGCCGTGGATCAGCGCCCGGCTCGCCTCCCCGACGGGCAGGCGCAGCAGTTCGGCGAGCGCGTCCTGCTGCACCCGCGTGCTCTGCTCGAAGCCGAAGACCGTGGTGATGGCCTCCAGGACGCCGTCCAGGCCGAGCAAGGAGTTGGGGTCCTGGCTGTCGATGGCCAGGCTGGTGTCCAGCGCGCGGCCCATGCGGGCGACGAGGTCGAGGAAGCGTTTGCCGTCGTCGGTGCCGGTGAGGACGTGGACCTCCGGCACGCTGATCACCTTGGGCAGGTTGCGCAGGTCGGCGCGGGAGGCGGTGTTGAGGGCGTAGGCGATCAGCCCGCGCATCAGGGCCAGGCTGACGCGCTCGTTCATCGTCATGTCCGCCGGCCGTGTGCCGGCCTGCGGCATCGTCAGGCCGGGGACCTGGACGAGCCACAGGCCCGCCTCGGGCCGCAGCGGGCTGGCGCCGTCGCGGGGCCTGCCGAGCACCGGCGCTCCGAGCTGGGTGCGGGCAACCTCGGCGAGGGCCTGCCCGGCGTCGCGGGCCAGCTCGTTGTCGCTGTCCTTGAGCAGGTCGACCACGCGCCACGAGGCCGGGTCGTGGTGCTCGGCGATCTCGTTGACCGCGCGCAGCAGATGCGTCTCGACGCCCTGGTTGCGCATCCGTTCGGGCAGCATGATCAGCATCTGGGAGACGACTTGCAGGGCCGCTTCGCCGCGCTGGAGCATGCGGAACAGGTCGGCGACGCCCGGGGTGTCGATGCCGCAGGTGACGTGGTGGGAGGGCAGGCCGAGGTATTCGCCGGCGCGGATGAGGCCGATCTCGTCGCCCTTGAAGCCGAGCATCAGGGCGTAGGCGCCGCGCATCGCGGCGGTGAGGGTGGCCAGCATCATCGCCGTCGTCTTGCCGCGCCCGGAGCGGCCCAGGTAGGCGGTGGTCGTGGCGTCACCGCGGGCACTGCCGGCGGTGATGTCGAAGCGGACCACGCCCGGGGTGGTGCCGGTGAGCAGTCCGGCGATGGGGCCTTCGTCGTCACCGGCTTCGGATCCGCCCCAGAACATGGACGCGGCGAGGGCGTCGGTCTCGCGGATGTGCCCGAGGTCGGCGACCCGCAGCATGTCGCCGACCTGGCTCTCCAGCCACATCTCGCGCTGTTCGTCGGCGGCGACGATGACGTCGATCGACAGGCCGGCATAGTGCGAGATGACCGCGTCGCACCGGGCGCGCAGGTCCTCGAGCGACTCGGCGGAGGCCACCAGCAGCCGCGGGTGGTCCTCGAGGAGGGTCATGCTGTCGCGGGACATCCGCTGGCGCAGGGCCTCCATGACGAGCTCGGTCTCCTCGGTCTCGGCCAGGGTTTCGCCGGCCGAGTTCTCCGCGGCGGAGCGGCGCTGCTCTTTCGCCGACTGCCGCACCTTGTCGACGGCCTTGATCGCTGCGCCCTTGCGCCAGACGGTGAACCGGACGCTGGCCTCGGGGCAGACCAGGAGCTCGTCGCCGGATTCGTGGGTGTAGCGGATCTCCGACAGGCAGCGCAGCCACTCCTGCTCGCCGGGGGTGTGAATCGCCTCCGGGAAGGCGGGCATGGCGAGCATCGCCACCCAGGCCGCGGTCTCGCCGCGGGCGTCGAGGAGCTGGAGGTGGTCGGAGTGGGGGATCGCCCTCGACAGGCTCAGGCGGACCAGGGAGGCGCCGGTGACGACGGGGAGCTTGGGCGGGGCCGGCTGCGGACGGTAGGACTCGCGGGAGATCGCCCACGCCAGGAGTTCGACCGGCGCGATCCGCGCCCGCCACGGCGTGGCCTCCAGCCGGCGCTCCAGTCGCCGCACCGCGGCGTCGAGCTGGGCGAGTTCCCCTTCGGCCAGGCCGGTGTGGCGCAGGCCGAGCGCTGAGGAGGTGGCGTCCTTGACGGTCGCGTTCGTCGCGGTGGCCCGCTCGGCGATCTTGATGCCGAGCAGGAGGTGACGCTGTGGCAGGTCCAGGCCGTCCAGGCGCTGTGCCCACATGTCGGCGAAGGCCTCCACGTCGCCGGCGGTGAACATCTCGTGCGCTTCGGCCCGGTAGACCTCGCCGTCCAATGGCGACCACAGGACCTTCAGGTGGGCGTCGTATCCGGGCAGCACCTTGGCCAGGGCGAGCGCGGCCGCGTCCTGTTCGGCGTCCTGCGCCGGTTCGGGCATCAGGTCAGTGTTGGCGCTGGACAGGACGAACCAGGCCTCTGCGCCCGTGGCGGTCACCACCAGGCCGTCGGCGACGGCGACCAGTTGGGGCACCGGCATGAACCGTTCGGCGCCGAGTCCGAGGAGCCGGCCGAAGCGGGAGACGCCCTTCTTCGCCGTCTTCGTCTTCGTCGCGCTGCTCATCGGAACTCCTTGGGTACGGTGCCGCGCGCCCAGGCGCGTGCCTCGGACTCGGAAAGGTGCAGGGCCTGCATGCGGGTGGCGGTGCCGTCCTGGACGGCGTGCATCCGGCCGGGGATGACGGAGTACGGGGGTACTGGCCACACCTCGGGGGCCACCCGGGCCCACAGGGTCTGTCCGCCGTAGGCCAGGACGCGGGTGGCGAACACGTCGCCGACCTGGGTGCCGAGGTAGGGAGGGATGCCGCGGGTGCTGCCGGCGGCGATCTGGATGCCGTTGTGCTGGCCGGCGGCCAGCAGCATTCCCAGCGCCTCGACGCCGGGTGCCTCTTCGAGCTGGCTGTCGGGGTGGGTCAGCATCCAGTGCTGGCGTAGCCCAACCAGGAGGCGCTCGGCGTGTTCGATGACGATGAAGCGGCGCCGGTGCCAGGCGTCGGGGTCGGCGGCGTACTCGTGGCGCAGCCGGTCGAGCATCTCGATGAGGAAGGTGTGGATGGCGTCGATCCGGCTGTAGACGACCGTGTTGTCCAGCGAGGCCGCCCAGGTGTGGGAGGAGCGGCGGGCATCCAGGTCGACGATGTCGACGTGCGCTCCGCGGTGCAGAGCCTGCGCGGCGATGGAGCGGAGCACGGTGGTCGTGCCCCCTCCCCCGCCGGTGGCGACCAGCACGTTGGACGGCGCGTCGGGCAGGTAGACCGGTCGGTCGCCGTCGGCCAGGCCGAGCAGGATGCGGTCGCTGCTGCGCAGGGCGCGCACGGTGTGCGGGTCGGTGAGGCGGACCATGTCGCGCATCGCCTCAATCGGCATGCGGGTCTGGGCGGTCATGGTGAGTTCTCCAGAGGGGCGGCCGTGCGGTGCTTGCGGCGCAGGCGTCGGCGGGAGCGGGCCACGGCGTCCGGTCCGTACAGCCGCACCCGGGGCCGGATGAGCACCGGCTTGCCGACGGTGTGGGCCGGGTCCGGGCCGCGGGCGGCGAACAGCGCGCCGAACAGGGGCATGTGGACCAGGTGCGGCAGGCGCTCGCCGATCCGGCGCGTCCGCAGCCGCATTCCGAGCCGACGCACGGGGATGCGGCCGCGGCCGACGACCGGATGGACGCCGCGCACCAGGTACTGAAGGTGCACGCTCCACACGAGGAGGTTGGTGCGCCGCCAGTAGACGACGGAGCGTTTGGCGCCGGCGTAGGTCAGGCCGAGCGGCGGCAGCAGGAAGAACGGCACGGCCGGCTGCGGAGGGAAGCCGAACAGGCTGAGCCAGAGGGTCCACCAGGTGCCGAAGCACACGAGCCCGTAGCGCAGCGTGGTGCGGGGGATGCCCTCGCCGAGGTCGACGCCGAGCAGTTCGTGCTGCCGGGTCTCCAGGTCCCAGTGGCGGCTGAAGGTGCGGGATTCTCGCATCGTCGATCCCGCCGCTCACACCGGGAAGATGGAGACGATCTTCGTCCCCAGCACGCTGAGGATGTCGATGGCCTGGTCGGTCTTGATGATGCAGAACGCCGCGACCGCGGCGCCGGCGAGGCAGGTTCCGAACTTGCCCCACTGGCTCCTGGTGAAATACAGGAAGACCTGCACAACAAGTACGGCGCCGAACAGCGACGAGACGATGGTGATGATGTACGAGGTCAGCGGGTTGGTGCCCATGACTCTCCTTGGCGTGCGGGTATGAGTGGGGGTTCGTAGGGGCGCGGCGCGGCCGGAGGTGAGGGCGTGATCACTGCGACGTCACCTGCCAGACCTGCCAGCGGGACGCCCCGTCGGCGCTGACCTGTGTGAGGGTCACGCGGTAGGTCTGCTGCAGTTCGGCGCCGGCCAGCTCCCAGCGGACGGTGGCAAGTCCGGTGCGCCGTGAGCCGGAGCCGGTCTCGACAGCCCAGGTGTCCAGGGAGTGCCACGTGAGGCCGCCGCCGAGCGGCGCGATCCTGGCTCCGGGGGCTGCCGACTGGTCGGCGGTGCCGTCGACCCAGGCCTCGAAGAAGTTCGCGACGGTCGTGCGGGTGCGCTCGGACAGCTCGATGTCGGTGTCGGGTGCGCCCGGTTCCTTCCAGGTGACCGGTTGTGCGAGGCCGACCAGGGCGGGCTGTCCTGTGACGATGACGCGTCCGCTCGTCTCGGCGACGGGAACCTCCAGGCCGACCCACGAGGAGACCGTCTTGGCTTTGGAGCCGGTGCCCTGGGTGTTGGACACCCGCACGTCGACCGAGACCCGGGCCTGGTGCGCGCTGGTCTGGGTGACTGCGCCAGGGATGGTCTGCGCGACGAGTTGGAGGCCCTGGCCGTCCCAGCCGGCCTTCGTGTCCGCGCCCTTGGGCAGGTCCCGGGCGAGCTCCGTCGCCCGGGAGTCGGGGTCGTCCTTGGACCATGTCAGGTAGGAGCGGGCGAACCTGGCGGCTACCTGCTGGGCGGCGGCCTCGGGCACGTCGTCCTTGGCGGCCTCGGCCTGGGGGTTGGTCTTGGGCGCGGTCGTCGGCTGCTGCGGCGGGGCGATGACGCTGCGCACGCCGATGAAGGCGAACAGGCCGATCACGGCCCACACTGCGATCCGTCCGGTGCGGCGGGCGACGACGCTCCCCGACCCTTCGTCCTCCTCCGTCCATGCCGAGGTGTCCGGTCGTCGCGCCGGCACGTCTGTCCGTACGGCCGGGGCGTCTTCGGGGGCGCCGGCTTCCGGCTGTTCACCGGCCTTCCGTCGGGTGCGGCTGGCGAGGGCGTCGGCGAATTCTTCACCCCCCGCCTTGTCCTTTTGGGGAAGGCGGAACACCTTCCGCAGCAACTTCATGGGAACTCCTCGGCCGTATCGCGTCCGGTCGTTGTGCGCGCGCAGGCGCAGTGACTGATCGGCTTCCGCGCGAGATACGGGAAGCGCACACCCAAGAAGCTATGTCGACTGCCCTGTGGATAGATTTCGCAGCCGCACGACTGTCGGTCGGCACGGCGGCGACAACGAAAAAGGCCCGCACGAAGTGCGGGCCCTTTGGGGTTGGACAGGGAGAGGTCAGAGGACGGAGACGTCTTCCTGTTCGGAGACGTCGTCCTCGTCGACTTCATCGCTTTCAGAGGAGAGGCGATTGCGTTCCCAGCGTTGCAGGTCACTCAGCCGGTAGAGGCTTTCTCGGCCTCGTTTGTCTGCGGGGGCCGGGAATTCCGGATCACGGGCCCGGGCATTACGCAGGGCGGTCAGGTCGACGTCGGACAGGAGGTCTTCGGCCTCGCGCAGCCCGACGAGCGGGTCGGTGTCCTCGTCGGCTCCCGGTTGCTCGTCGCCAGCGGGCAGCTGAGCGGCTTCGTCGTCGCTGTCCTCGTCCGCGTCACCTTCCTCGTACCGGTCCCCGGCGACGGACGCCAGGGCCTGAACAGCTCGGCCGTGAACAGTCTGATCTGTGTCATCAACCCCCTGTTTCCCCAGGTGGAGACTTTCGTCTGTGTCACTGTTCAG
Organism: Streptomyces zinciresistens K42; assembly: GCF_000225525.1. Classification (GTDB taxonomy): domain Bacteria; phylum Actinomycetota; class Actinomycetes; order Streptomycetales; family Streptomycetaceae; genus Streptomyces; species Streptomyces zinciresistens. Next base: position 23,871 of record NZ_AGBF01000054.1, read on the forward strand.
CTGTGTCACTGAGTCATCCGCCGCGACTGGGGCGCTCTTGGTGAGGGTGACGGAGGGCGCGGGGCCTGAGCCGGCCATGGCCCAGGCGCGGGCCTCAGCGTCGCTCATGAACATGACCTGGGTCTCGTGGGCCATGCCGCCGAGCACGACCTGGGCGCGGCCGATGTGGCGGGTGCTCTTGGGAGCGGGCTGGACCTCGGGGACGAGCATTTTCCAGGCGTTTTGCGTGTAGCGGGCGAGAATGCGGGTGGCGAAGTTCTCGCGCATTTCCGGACCGCCGAGAGCGCGGGCAGTAGCCGACTGGGCGACCAGGAGCACGTGGAGGCGAACTGCACGACCCATGAAGAGAATTTCGGCGAGCGCATCGACCGCCGGAGATATCTTCGGATCGCCCTTCTCCTTGATCTTCTCCCAGTACCGAGTCAGCTGTTTCATCGTCGCATTGATCTCCTCCAGCAGGATCACAATGCGCGGCCCAACCTCGGACGGGTCGGCGTCGTCGCCGAGCTTCTCCGCGACGTGAATACGGCGCTGTCCTTCGGCCCCGAGCCGGACCAGGGCGTCGTGAATGTCGGCGATATCACGGCAGTATTCGACGTTCTTCACGCCGCGGGCCCACATATGGGATACGCGTTTGAAGTCGAGGATGTATCCGTGTGCGCCGTGGTGAATGAGCTGGGAGGCGATGGTGCGCAGGATGACGCTCTTGCCGCCGCCGGTGCCCGCGGAGACCAGAACGTGCGGGGACTCGGCGTCCAGGTCCACGGACACGATCTTCTGTCCGCGCTCCAGACCGATCAACGGCGCCGATTCCGGCACCTTCTTCACCAGCTCTTTGACCTTGGGGTCGCTGAAGACGACCTTCGACGGCGGGCGGTGGACCTTCTTCACCGTCACGTAGGGGTTGCGGCCGTCGTACTTCCAGCTGAAGGACACCCCCTGCAAGGCGAGCTTCTTGACGATCATCTCGGCGACCTCGGTCTCCTTGAACTTCAAGGCGACCGGCAGGTCGATGCGGATCTCGGCGTCGTCGTCGGAGAAGTTCAGCGGAACGTGCAGGTAAGAACGTGGCCGGGTGGCCTCGGGAATGCCCAGCGGGCCCACCAGGGCCTGGTGCAGCGGCTCGACCCACTCCCGCATCAGCTCGCGCTGGCCGCGGTTGCGTACGGCGTGCACCGCTGCGCCGCTCACCAGCAGTCCGCCGGCCCCGGCCCCGCCGTACTCCAGCGCCGTGAGCGTCTGTTCGGGATCGGTCCAGTAGAGCCACCCGCCCGCGCCCAGACCGCCGAGCGTGGTCAGCCTGGCGGCCGCCCGCTGCCAGCCGGGCCGGTACGACCACGGACCCACCCGGCCCTCGACACCGTCGAGGACACGCCGGCCGCCCTTGAAGAACGTCGCGTCCGTACGGCGCTGCCCGTCCATGTCCCGCCCGGACAACAGCCGGCCGACGCCCATGAGGAAGGCCTCGACGCCTTCTTCGAGCTGCCGGTCGAACTCGCTGCGCCCCATCGCCTACCTCGCCTCCCATGCGCGCGGTGCCGCCCGCGGGAAGCGGACGTTGATCTCCAGGGACGCTAAGCCCGTTGGCCTGTGGATAGATTTCGCTGCTCGCAGTGCGCGCCGTACTGCACGTACTGCACATCGGCGGCTGGCCCGCTGCACCGAGCAGTACGCCGCGCACTGCACCGGGCTGCTCGCTGCTCTTCGGGCGCTGCTCCGCTGCACGAGCAGCAGCTGCTTCTGCACTGCACGACCGCGTGCAGGACTGCACCGGCACTGCAAGCAGCAGCACAGCAGCAGGCCGGGAGCAGCAGATCGACGCCGGAAGCAGTGGTCCTGCTGCACCGGGCAGTGCACGAGCAGGAGGCCTACGGTCGGCGGCAGTTCCGTCTCCGGCCTTCTCCGGGGTCGGGCGTGCGCGCGCTGGTGCACGGCGACTGCACGCGACTGCTGGAGATCCGGTTGCCGTTTCCCGGACTGCACTTCACCGCGTACTGCATCGTCCTGGTGCAGTAGCAGTCCCGGCGCCGGCTGCTGCACCGCTGGACCAGGACGAGCAGCAGCGTGCAGGAGCAGCACGTCGAGCAGCACTCCGTAAGGGCGTCACGCCGAGCAGGGCGTGCAGCGGCAGACTCCTCCTGCTCGCGGGCCTGCTGCTTCGTACGGTCGTACTACTGCTGCACTGCACGAGGGCGGCCGCCGCCGCCCGGATGATGTGGCCGGCCGGCCGCGCCGGTTCCGACGTGACGGACGGCGGAGTCGATTCGAACGGAACTGCCGTCGGCAGGGCGCATCTGTGCAGCGGAGCGCTTCCTACGCAGCAGCCGACTCCGACTCCTTCTCCTGCGTGCTCTGGGCCGGCTCGGTGGCGGCCCGCTTGGAAGCGCTGTTGGCGATCCGCCAGATCTGTCCGCCGTTGACGTTCTTGCCGTGCTCCTTCAACCACCGGGAGAGCGCCGGGGCGTCGTAGGTCGCCAGTTGGGTGATGGCGTATCGGACTGCGTCGGCGTTCTTCATCGACGCGATGACCTTCGTGTGGTCGATGCTGTCGGGGCGGACTTGATCGTTGCCGTCCTCTCCCCCGCTTCCGTCGGCACCGCCGCCCTCGTGGTCCTGGTCACCTTCGTCGTCGCGGTCGTTGTCCGCATCGGGCTCCCGCTCGTCGTCCTCGCCTTCGTCGGCATCTGGCTGTCCGGCCTGCGGGGCGGGGTCCTCACCTGCGCCGGTCGGGCCGGGATCCTCTCTCGCCGGGTCGGGTGACACCGTCTCGTCCTCGGGCGGGTGCGGATCGGGACGGGTGGTGTCGCCTTCCGTCTCCGCGGCAGCTGGGCCCTCTTCGTCCGCCGGGCTTGTGGTCGGGGTGCTGGAGCCGACGATGGCCTCTGGCTCGGGGGCGGGGTCGATCGCGGTGCGCTCGGCAGCAGGCAGGAGGTGGTTGTCGATGCCTGCAGCGGCAAGGCCGGCCGGTGCGGTCTGGGCCAGGGGGACGCCGTACCGGGCGAGCCGCAGCGGCATCAGCGATTCCACGGGTGCCTTGCGGCGCCAGCTGCGACCGAACCGGGACCGCAGGCGTGCCTGGTAGACCAGGCGTTCCTGTTCCAGCTTGATCACCTGGTCGTACGAGCGCAGCTCCCAGAGCTTCATCCGCCGCCACAGCAGGAACGTCGGCAGCGGGGAGAGCAGCCAGCGCGTGAGGCGCACGCCTTCCATGTGCTTGTCGGCGGTGAGGTCGGCGATCCGGCCGACGGTGTGGCGGGCGGCCTCGACGGTGACGACGAACAGGACCGGGATGACGGCGTGCATCCCCATGCCCAGCGGGTCGGAGGCCGCGGCGGCGTTGAACGCGATGGTCGCGATGGTCAGCAGCCAGGCCGTCTGGCGCAGCAGTGGGAAGGGGATGCGGATCCAGGTCAGCAGCAGGTCGAGGGCGAGCAGGACGCAGATGCCGGCGTCGATGCCGATCGGGAAGAAGTAGGAGAAGTTATGGAAGCCCTTCTTGGCGGCCAGCTCGCGGACGGCTGTGTAGGACCCGGCGAAACCGATCGCGGCCACGATGACCGCGCCGAGGACCACGACCGCGATCAGGACGCGGTGGGTGCGCGTGAGCTGGACGCGGCTGGGGGGCACACCGACTCCTTCCATCGTTTGTGCCGTGAGTGTCACCCGGATCACCTGTGGATAGATTTCCCGCCGCCACGGCGACCGCGGGTCCTGCCGCGGCCGCCGTGGCGGGCGAATCACGCGCAGGGCAGGCGGCCCGTGAAGTCCCATGCGACGGGACCGCTCTGGCGGATCTGCCGGACGAGGGCCTGGACCTGTCCGGCGCGCGGGGCGCGCTGGGTGAAGTGCCGCAGGGCGTCGGCCACCGCGGCGAACAGCTCGGCGTCGGTGAGCGTGCCGGCCCGCTCTCCTATCTCGTCGAGGCGGGCGCCGGTGCGCTCGGCTCGACGGGCGGCGGCGTCGGCCAGCGGCCCGCAGGCGTGACCGTTGTGCACCTGGAGGCCGTCTTCGATCGTCTTCATGGTGTCCGTCCTTCGCATGGAGCCCGGTCATCTCCCGAGCGGAGATGGGCGTGCCGGGCCCCTGATCGCGCGGACGGTAGAAGGCGGGTACCGCTTGTGTCGCGTCCTCGTCCCGTGTGCCGTCGGCTGGGGCCGATCAGGGCTGCGGAGCCGGCAGGGACGGGGTCGGCCAGGCCGGGTCACGGCGCCAGGCGGACCACCGTTCGGCCTCGGCGAAGGGTCCTGCCCGGTCGGCGAGGAGGGCGAGGACCTGCTGGCGGGCGGCGTCGACGTGCGCGTGCTCGGCGTCGTCGATGATGCCCAGACGGCGGCCGTGGGCGTACTCGTCCTCGTCCTTCCACCGCCAGCCGGTCAGGTCCGCGTCGATGAGGAGGTCGACGAGCAGGTCGAAGGTGTCGAAGCCGCCGGGCTGGCGGACGTTCGGGCGTTCGAAGTTGACGTACCAGGTGAGCAGGCGGTGGTCGGCGTCGCCGCTGTAGAAGGCGTTGACGCTGAAGTACGCCCCCGGCGCCTTCCACAGCAGCAGCACCGTCTCCTGCCACTCCCCCGCGCTCAGCGTCCAGGTGCCGGCGGCGAGTTGCCGCACCGCCTCCTCACGCGAGGCGGACGGGTCGCCGCGGCGCACCCGCGCGTAGGTCTCGGGCACTCGCACGTGGGTGCCCGGCCAGGCGCAGGTGATCAGGGCCGTGGGCGCGTCCTCGATCACGCGCAGCGCCTGGGTGCTCCACACGCGTCCACGGAAGACGTCCCGCCGCTGCACCGTCTGGCCGACGCCGAAGGGCTCCACTTGACCACCTCCTGCACGCTCGCCGCGCACCCCTTCGTACGGGATGCGCCCGCCGGACACCATGCCGCACGCGCACGGGTCCGGCGAACCGGCGCGACTACGTCGCATCCCCCTCGCCCAGGCCGGTTTGCCGACCGCGCCTCTTGCGGACGAGCCACGCCGCGGCCGTGACCGTCAGCGCGGCGGCGATGTCCGCGAGGTACTCGGCCAGGACCTGGCCGAGGAGGTTCACGCCCAGCTCCCGCAGCCGCCGGGCAGCGGACGCCCGGACGTGGCACGGGCGGACGCCGCCCGCTGTTCGTACCGGCGCCCCAGACGGCGGAGCTTGCGGCGGACGCTGTCGGCCTCGGCCGCACTGACCCCGGCCAGGTCGGCGGCCTCGGCCCACGAGGTCCGCCCGGACTGCGCCCAGACGCGGGCCACCTGCTGCTCGCCGGGCGACAGTCCGGCGAACACGGCCGCCGCGCTCTCCGTCTCCGGCTCCCACAGCAGCGAGGGCTCCGTGGGGGCGGCCCGGTCGGCGAGCAGGCCGACGAGCGTGCCGCCGCCGGGGACGGGGTGGTCGAGCGACAGGAGCCGCCCGCCGGCCGTCTTGCGCCGCCACAGCGGCTGCAACTGGCGGTGCACCACGGCCGACTCCCGCTTCAGCTGCTTCAGGCCGAGGGCGCCGGCGTCGTCGACGAGGGGCTCGTCCAGCAGGTCCACCCAGCTGCCCAGCAGCGCCGTCGACACCGCCTCCAGCCACTCGGTGTCGGGGTTCGGGATACCGAGCCACGTGGCGGCGAACTCGGCGACCGCCGGCTTCCACCCGTCGACGGTCCGCGTCTCGAGGATCGCCCGGCGGGCGTTGAGGGCGGCGAAGACGCCCAGCCGGGCCCGCGCAGCCTCGGCACCGTAGGGCGCCCACTTCGCCTGGACCACCAGCGTGCGCAGCTGCCCGTCGACCTGCTGCACCCAGGTCCAGTCGGCTCCGCGCTCCCGCGGTTCCGGCTTCGCGACGCCGCCCAGGAAGGCGATCGAGCAGATCTTCTCCGAAAGCGATGTCGCGACGTCGCTGGCGGCAGGCCTGCGGCCGGCCAGCGCACGCCGAGCCTCGGCGAGCTCGCCCCGCACGTCCAGGGGCAGCTGCGCCAGCCGGAAGCGGGGGACGGCGACGAGGTCGGCCGACGGCTGAGGGCCGCTGGGGCCGGACGGCTCCGAGGGAGCACCGTCGTGGATGGTCATCGGGGTTGTACTCCTTGCTGATCGGTACGAGCGTTCACCCCTCGGCACCGGCAGGACGCCCGTCCGACAAAGAATCTTCAAACCGGCATGTGGTCTGCCTCACACACCTGTGGCGGTGGGCTCGTCGCTGCAGGGGCGGTGTCAGACCAGCCGCCTACGATGCGCTCATGCCCGACCAGAACGACTTCGATTTCCCCAAAGACCTCTTCGACGCCCGCCGGGAACTGCACGAGATCCACGCCCAGCTCCGCACGATGCAGGCGGACCGGCCCTGGTCGGTCGAGCCGAACGACGGCTGGGACGACTCCGCCAAGTGGTATCCGTCCGTCCGCCCCGCGACCGAGGGCTGGAGCGCCGAGGACACCGCGGCCTACACGGCTCTGCAGGAACGCGCCCGGGAGCTGAGCGCGTTCGTGATCACCCACAAGTTCTGGGGCGAGGTCGCCGCCGCCGAACGCGCCGACGCACGGTCCAAGCTGATCCACGCCACCCAGCCGGCCCCGGCCGAGCCCGCGGCAACCGGCTGAGAAGAGGACCGGGCCCCGGCGAGCACCACGCCGCGCGAACCGCAGCGGCGTGACGCGCACGGCCAGGCCCGCACAGCGCCCGCCCAACACCTCCGACACGACCCGCGCCGGGCACGGCAGTTCGCCACCGTACGGTGCAGGCCGCATCACACCGACCCCGTGCCCGCGCCGACCGCGACCGCGACCGTGTCCTCGTCCAGCGGGCGGACCGCCAGGTCGGAGCACCGCTCGCTCCACGCCGGCGGCCTCTCGCGCGACACCGCCGCGGCTCGCGCCCGGGCCAGGTCGCCGAGGAACTCGCGCAACAGGTCCTGAGCGACCCGCTCCCGCGCCGTCGCGGCCGCCTTATCGGCCCGCTTGCGGTTCTTCTCCGTCGGGAACATGCCGTGCAGAGTCATCCGCCGCACATGAGCGGCCTCCATCTCGGCCGGCCCGGACTCCCGCAGCCGAACCAGCGCCCGCTGCCTGCGCTGTTCGAGGACCTTCTGGGCCAGGTCCTTCTCGGCGAACGCCCGGCACACCGGATCGTCGGTGCCGTCCGACGCCACGGCACCCCGGATGAACGCCCACGTGTCCTTGCCGACCTGTGCGGTCAGCCCGGCGACCGCCTGGGGATCGTCCACGTCGGCCCGTAGTGCCACGGCGATGTCGACCGCCTGGTCGACCAAGGCCTTCGTGGACCGGCGCAGCGAGCACACCGGGCACAGCCCGGCGGCCTCGGCGCGACCGCAGTCCTCACACGGCCGCGCAGCCCGCCGCACCTTGTCCTCGGCCAGCTGTGCCTTCTGCTCCTCGACGGCTGCGTAGAAGGCGACTTGGCGTTCGGCCGCCCGTTCCCGGCGCACCGCATCCATCGCACTCTGGTAGTCGAACCTCGCGCGCAGCGCCTCCTCGTAGACCCCGCGCCACTCCCCCCCAGTCGCGTGCGGGTGCTGGGCCGCGACCTCGGTTGCGACGATCTGGCGCAGGCCACGCCGATCCCCGATCAGACAGTCGCAGCTGGGGCAGGTGCCACCGGAGTCGATGCGGATCCCGTCGTCACACAGGTTCGACCAGCACCCGTTGTTCTGCGGCAGCCCTCGCCGGATCAGCCAGGCCGCCAGGTCCTGCACCGGAGTCCTCTGCCGGTCCAGGCGGCGCTTGAGCCGCTCGGCCAGCCGACGCTCAGCCACACCCTCGCCGTCACCCACGAATCTCCGCAGGCCCACCAGCTCCCGACGCACCGTTTTCGCCAGCCACGCCCCAGTCGACGCCCGTCCCAGCCCGGCCCACAGCCACGCCACCGGTGCCAGCGCCACCTTCAGGTCCTCTGGCACCCCAACCGCCCCGACGAAATCGCCAGTTCGCACCGGCGAGCCCCACCCCGATCCCGTCGACGCGCTTTGCTGTTCCCCGCGAAGCGGGCTTGCCCCACCCGCCGCACCGGCAAGAATTCCCGTCGTCTCCTGGAGATCCTCGTCCGCGCCCGCGCGTTCCGGCAGCCGGTCCTCACCCAAGACGGCGGAGCCGGAAAAGCAGTCCAGAGCACCCGCAGAAGAAGGAGAGAGAGTAACCACCGGTGGGTGGGCAGCGTGGGGGTCTGCACAAACAGCTCCCCCTGAAGTACCGTCAAAGCCCTGATCTACCTGCGACGATGCCTCAGATTCGGTGTTCTGATCCCCACATGCACTACCGGCAGCCTCAACGGGGACGTCCTCGAAGCAGAGTTGAGCCCACCCGTCCCCTTCGAGCAGCAGGTCGTCGGGCTTCTCATGTGCAGCGCACCCCGCGCACGACGCCTCCGGGGCCGCCTCCTCCGCGGAGGCGGAAGCGGACACGCCCTCCACGGTCGGCTCCGCCGGGGCCGTCGACGCCGCCCGCGAACGCCGATACGCGGCCTGGATCGCGGGAACCAGCAGACGATCCTGCCCGTACCGCTCCGGACGGTCCCACGCCACACCATCGAGCACCAACAACCGCTTCAGCACGGCACTGCCAACCTCGACGGAACAACCCAGCAGGCGGGCAACCGTCACCTCGGACCGGTTGAAGCCCTTCGGGAGACGGCCAGGCGCCATCGGCACCCGGCCATCCGGACGCGCGTTCAGCGCCAGTAGCAGCATGGCCAAACGGTCAGTGGCCGACCCCCACCCCCGCCGCCGTGCAAAGAACCCGGCCGGCGTCGCGGGCTTGTCCCGCGGCGTCCACCCCGGGCACAACACTGCCTCGCAGAAACGCAGGAACGTCGCCAGATCCCGCTTGTTCAACAACGACAACGGGTTGAACCCCTGCCCAGCCCTCGCCTCCTTGAGCGGCAACAGCTCGAAGTCGAGGGCGTGAGTCCAGCCGGCAGCGTCCCGCGCAGGGACACACGTCGCGATCCCACTCGCCCGAACGCGAGGAACGACCGTATGAGCGACATGAGAGACCCCATAGCCGAGCCATCCAGCGAGATCCCGGGACATCGTGATCACATGGGAGGACGCGACTGGCGCCTTCGCCAGGAGAAGTACAGACGTGAGACGCACCGAGTCGCACGCCCCATCCAGCCGCGGGTCATCGAGGACGGTCCGCGCAGCCGAGAGCAGAGCGCTGCGCAAGCCCGGCATGAGGACGAGGGGCTCGCTGGAAGCGAGAACAGACCCCCCGCCGCCCCCAGTACCTTCCGAAGCAGGCGGAGCGGTCGGGGAAGACGAGGACGGAGGAACCGGTGAACGGGCGGACGCACGATTTCGGTCTGCTTCGGGCACGACTGCGCCAGCCCTCGGACGGGTAGCTATGATGTGCTCCAGTCGAGGAGGTACGAGGGAAACTCACATCGCCAACCGGCACCGCCTGGGGAGGTAGGGAGGCCGGACGCGCGCGATAGGTATTCAGCTAGGGATGTGGAGTAGCGCTCACCTCCTCGACATGGCTGGCCCGGGATTGCGGAGTCCCGGGCCAGTTGCTTTTGTGCGCCCGTTGGGCGGATCTCTACCGGTTAGCCCGGTACTGCTTGGGTCTGTCAGACCCCTGCCGTGTCCTTGTTCTGCTCTGTGCTGGGACGCCGGGAAGGCAACTGGTTGAACCATCGACCCAACGGGGCGTAGTAGAACGGCTGGTCAGCGAGCTTGAAGAGAGCGAGGCAGTGAGGACCTGGCCCTGTGACGAGTTCGCAACCCGTCTGATGGATGAACAGGCCGGTGTCGTCCTGAACTTCGTCCGGAAGGGCGGCCCGCGCTGTCTCGATCGTTATGGCTTCCCAGACCCGGAGTCCCTGGTCCTTGTTCGCCGGCCTCCGCTCCTCGGGCCAGACGAGGCGCTTCAAGGCGCCGTAGAGGCGGACGAGGACGATGTCCGTCTCTACGGTGTGCTGAGCGTCGATCACGCCTTCTTCGGCTGCGTCCCGAGCCACCTTCGGTAGGACGTGCGCTTCTTGTGCCAGGGCGCGGAGTGACCAACCGCTGGTCGCCGTGCTCATGAATCAGTCCTCGCTTTCAGTCAAGAGCATCTTACTCACCGATCGACGGGAAGGTGGTAATGACAGAACCAATGCGTGTCGGATCTTCATACCGTCAGGGCCTCGATGGCGCAGGGATATTCGGCTCCTGCCTGCATGAATAGGGCATTCCGCACGGCTGTCGCTGGAAGTGTCAGAAGCACGTTGGCCGTTCGGTGGGTATGACAGTGTCACGGTGGGCGGTTCTGCACATAGGCGCGACAGGTGGCGCATGGGTCGGCCCGGCTGTCCGTGCGCATGCGGGGGTGCATGTCGTGACGCGTGTGTGGAAGTGGGTGAATACGTGAACCACGTCGTAAGGGGGTGGCCCGACCGATACGGCCGGGCCACCCCCTTACGGGATCACTAGCGTGCGGAAGGGAAAGGACCTTCCTGGTCAGCTGCGTCCAGGAAACGATCCACAGCAGCCGAGACCACATCGAGGATCAGCCCGCCGCTCCCGGCGCCGCGCTGACCGCGCAATGTGCGCTTAAGCCCCTTGAGAAGCTCGTACACCTCCGGAGAAACGCCGGCCTGGATGCTCACACCAGGCGGGTGCTCGCCAGACCACTTCTCAATCAGCCATTCGTTGGCGAGTGCAGCGAGCTCCTCGGCACTCAGGTCCTTCACCAGCCTCAATGCAGCGTCGAGGTAGTGCCCAGGCATGAGGTTCCGGCCGGAGGACAGCGCGTCATCGTCGGCCTTCTGGAGAAGACGTGTCTTCGTCTCCCCCTCGATGCGGCCGGACCACGTGGGCCAGTTCCGCTGGGTCCGGTGCCTTATGAAGGAGGCGAGCACTTCCTCCTGCATCGTGGGCGTCGAACTGGCAGCCTTCTTGCGTGGCTTCGGCTTCAGAGTCGGCTCGGCCGAAGCGGGGGTGAACCCAGGGCCATCATTCCTGCGACGCGAAGCAGCCGAAGCCTCAGGCACACGAGGCGTTTCAGACGGCTCTTCGTGAACCGGACGAGACGGTCGCTCGTTCTGGACTTCTGACTCAACCGCGGACGGTTCGTGCGCCACGGCAGGTGCCCCGGTCGACTCCTCCTTCGGAGGCTGGGACGGCGAAGGTACGACGCTCGCGCTTCCATCTGGCGCCGGCGTGGGGATTGCGTCGTGCTCCTCCGGAGCGCGGGTCCGAGTAACAGGAAGGTCAGAAGCCTCGGCCTCCCCCGACTGGCTCGGTCCAGCAGCCAGAGAACTGATGGGCTCCACAGGTGGGGCAGAAACCTGGACAGCCCCGCCCCGCCGTTCGGACTCAGCTGCGTCGTCACCCAGGAACCCCCCCTCGGTGGCGTCATTACCCACATGCTCGATGGCAGTGAAGTCGAAGCTTCGGGACTTGCCCCGCGCACCCCGCCCCTTGCCCCTCCTGCCGGCGGGTGCGGCGGTTGGTTCCTGCGCAGGCTCGTCTGTAGAAGGCGTCACGACAGACCCCTAATACGGTCGATGATTTCCATGGTGAGGTCCTCGTACCAGCCGCTTGCCGCATAAGCCGGCTCGTCGATGACGATGGGACGGCTGATGCCGTACGACGCTGAGATCTGTGGGCTCGTCCTGATCTCCTTGCTGAACGGCGCCAGTTCGTGCTTGGCCAGGAAGGCGTCGACGGCGTCCGCCTCCTCCGTGCGCTTGGAGGGGGGCTGGGCTTCGTTGATGACGGTGCCAAGGAACACGGGGTGGCACGTACCGCCGGTGCGTTCCGGCACCCTGTCCACGTTGTTGCGGACAACTCGGGCCCCGTCAGCTGTCGCCAGCCGCGGGTTGCAAACCGCGATCACGTAATCGCCGGCTGCCAAGGCCACGGAAGACAGCGCGTCCGCCGAGGGCGGCGTGTCGACGATGATGAAGTCGAAGTCATTGCGAAGGGTGAGAAGGAGATGGCGGAGACTCGACACAGCCTCCCAGCCCCGCTTCGCGATCTCGGTCCGGGCTCGATCAGTAACGTTCATGACTGAGCCGATGACGCTGAGCGCTCCGGGGTTGTCGAACCCCTTGAGTAGGACGCTCCTGTCGATCATGCGGGTGTGCAAGGGGGCCATGCCGCCGAGATCGTCGGCGTCGACGGCGTCGATGTAGTCGAGCAGAGCGCTTCCGATGTCCTGTGGCTTGCGCGCGAACGCGCCCAGGGACACACCGAGCTGGCCTTGGAGCTCCAGGTCCACCATGCCTACACGCGCGCCGCCACTGGCGAGGCTCGAACCGATATTGGCTGATGTGGTGGTCTTACCCACACCACCCTTTTGACTGGCGAGGACGATGACCTTCATGGGTGCCTTCCTCCCCTTTCCCCTGATGCCTCGCCCTGGCTTCTCGCTTCCCGGGATGCACTGCCGACGTCTACGGGGTTTGGGACTGACAGATTCACGATGACGGCCGAAAGATTAACAGCCTGGACGGCTCACGCCTTACAGAACGAGCTCAAGCAGCGTGTCGACCAAGGAAGGGATGGCCTTGACCGAGCCTGTCAGACTCGGTCGCGTCGTTCCTTGATGGTTGTTTCAACTGGAATCTGCATGTTTGGGAACTTCCTCCAGTCGCGTATGTGTGCGAAGAGCACCATGCGGGGCGCGGTGGACGCGGCTCCAGTGGGGTGGGTGCACGGGGCAGCGCCAGCTCGGTAGGGGTGCCGGAGGGTAGAGCTCGTGCTCGTGTGGGTGTGAAGTGTGGTGCCGTGCCGGGTGCACGCGCTCGTGGAAGCCCTGCTGAGGGGACGTTCGCGCAGCTGCGCTGTGAGGAGGACGTGCACACGGGGTGGTCGCCGAAGGGGTGTCGGGCACTGCGAGAGATCGGGTTGGGGTGGGCCTGAGGCAGGTGGTGTCCGATTGGGTGCGCCGTAGTACCCCTGCGCCCGCGTGCGGCCTGAAGGGTCGTCGCAAGCCGGGGCGACACACCGCGAGCGAGTGGGAGGTCGAGAAACTGGGTGAGAGAGCGCGTCCGTGACAGAGCGTCTGGGTGGGGTCGCTAGCGGGTGCGAATGCATGCTTCGACGTGACGGCTTATGGCTGTTCGGAATGACGGGTGTCCTGAGGCGCCAGCGAGAGCAGGAGACGCCGTGTGAGCCCGTAACTGTGCGCGCATTAGTACGCCCCGAACTACGTATGCGGAGATGCCAGAAGTGGACTGCGTTAGCAAGAACGAAAGAGCCAACGAAAGAGCGCGTAAAGCAATGCAGGTACTTCAGTAGGAATGAGTCTGGAGAGTTGCGAAAGAAGGAGTGTGATTGGTGATGAGCTTCTCACCGCACGCAGGTATGAAGTCATGAGCGAGCGCTAGTAAGAGTGTCGTTGTGCATGACGAAAGGAAAGCACGGGAGTGCGCCAGGGTGAATGAAGGCATATGTGAACGCGCGTGGGTGGGAATGAGTTGTAGCGGAGGAGTAGGGCACTGTGAATGTGGGTTTCGTAGAGCGAGATAAAGCAGGGTAGAGGGCATGACAATCCGAAGGAGAGAGATGATGTGCGGAAGAACGCGAGATTGAAAGAAGAGAAGTGATGGTGGAGATCAGAAAGAGGGAAGGTGGGTGCGCATATATGGCAGCGCGTCAGCGACAGTGTGAGTGTCCGCACGTGGATGAGTGTATGCGTGCGTGAAAGTATGTGAAATCGTGAAAGCGCGCGCTGATGGAACGCACGCCTCATGCAGGGGGTGGGCGGGTGAACGCACTGACGGGTGCTTCGGCGAGCGTGTGGGGCTGTCGAGGAGTATGAGGGAAAGCGTGAATGCGCAGGTGACAGCGTCGGTAGCTTCGCTTGTATGTGTGCGTGCGTGAAAGTATGTGTGTTTGTGAACTCAAGCTCACATGCCGATTGGGCTGAGAGTCGCGACGGACGCAGCGCCGCCTTGCCACGGGAGCGGAAACGTCGCCGCTGGAGTGGGCCTGGCGGACCTGCAGCGCTGATGGCGAGCGCCAAGTGCAACTGCCACTTGTCGTGCAGAGGCGCGAACAGCACCCAGTGCTGCTCATGATGACCGCGCGTTGGGTGCTGTATGTGCTTGTGTGAGCTGACAGAGTCAGGAACGTTCAGGTTCCTGCGGCAGGTCTGCGCGAAGCGCCAGACCCACTTCGGCGCCGATGACGGTGTTCGAGGCGATGTCGTGCTGCGCGGCGGCGGCCTGGGCGTACTCGATTCCGCGCGTGACGGCCTGGGTGACGCTGTCGGCCTCGACGGTCAGGCGTACGGAGAGGTTGCCGTTGGGGGCAGGGCCGACGGCCCCGTGCTGGTCGTGCAGCGCGTCGAAGAGTGCCTCGTACGCCTCGGGAGCAACGTCTGCGGTGTCGAACTCGACGTACACGCCATACGCCGGCGCGCCGCTGATGCCGTGCACCTCCTCGGCGGACAGCTCACCGAACTCGTCGTCGCTCAGCCGTCGATCGCGC
>NZ_AGBF01000053.1 GCF_000225525.1 Streptomyces zinciresistens K42
CCCCCCGGGGGCGTTACGCGTACGGCCCGCCGGGTCCGTTCCCCGCCGCCGTGAGGACGCCCGCAAAGCGGGTACGCGGCGGTAGGGGCGACGATCGGAGGGGCACGATGTTCCAGGCCGGTGACATACGGGAGTGGCGCGGTCACGACGTGGTCGACGTCGAGGGGCGCAGGATCGGCAGGCTGGAGTCGATCTACGTCGACACCGCCACCGACGCGCCGTCGTTCGCGACCGTCACGGTCGGCCTGCCCACCCGGCACCGCCTGGTGTTCGTGCCGCTCGCCGGCGCGACGGTCGGCCCGGGTTACCTGAAGGTGACGTACGCGAAGCACCTGGTCAAGGACGCTCCGTCCATCGACGTCGACGGAGTCCTGCCGGCGGAGGACGAGAAGGCCGTCTTCGCCCACTACGACCTCGCCCACCGCCCCGGTGCGCAGGGCGAGCGGCGGCTCGCACGCCGCTGACGACAACGACGATCCGGGAGGCGGGCATGGCCCTGTTCTGGTTCCTGCTGCTGGTGGCGGTCGTCCTCGGCTTCATCGGGGTGCTCGCCGAGGGCATGCTCTTCATGCTGTTCACCGGGATACTGGTGGCGCTCGCCGACGTGGTCTACGCGGGCCTGCGCATCCGCCGGGGCGGCAGGCGCCCGGTGCGGTAGGAGGCCCGGTGCGGTGGGGAAGGGAGGCCGAGGGGGTTCATCGGCCCCGGCCTCCGGTCGCCGGCCCCCCCCGGCCCCGGCCGCGGGTCGTAGGTCCTTTGCCTCATGCACGCTGTGCGCCCGCTGGCTATGGTCGGCGTTCATGCAGACACCGGGGATCGTTCGCCGTCGGACGGCGGAGCGCAGACGCGACACTCTGGAACGGCTCGCCACCGAGCGCGACGTGTGGGTGTCGACCGCGCACCCCGACCACGGACCGCACCAGGTGCCGCTGTGGTTCCTGTGGGACGGGCGAGCCCTGTGGATGTGCACCGGCGCCGCTTCCGCGACCGCGCGGAACGTTCGCGAGGAGCCACGCGTGCAGCTCGCGCTGCCGGACACGCTCGACGTGGTCCTCGTCCAGGGTGAGGTGCGGAGCTTCCCCGACGAGCACGTGCCCGCGGACGCGGCCGACGCGTTCGCCGCCAAGTTCGGTTGGGACCCGCGTGCGGAGGAAGGTGCCTTTCTGTACCTGCGAGTGGAGCCGAAGACGGTCCGCGCGTGGCGCGGCGCACCGGAACTGCGCGGCAGAGTCATCATGCGCGACGGGACGTGGCGGGAATAGCGGCCGTCCCCGACTGACGCCCCTCACCGGCGGAGGCGGAGGGCGTCGGTGTCCGGGGCGCGGCCGTTGGGGCGGGCGCTCAGGCGTGGGGCGTGCCGGTGCGCTCCGGCTTGCGCCACACCGAGACGTGTGACCTGCTCTCCGCGGTGAACGGTGCCTCGTTCCAGTCGGCCCAGCGTTCGGTCCGGGCCAGCCCCGCCAGCCGTGCCATCAGGTCGAGTTCGCAGGGCCATGCGTACCGATGCGGCGACAGGAACGTGGTGGCCCGTCCGTCCGCGATCGTGTAGTGGTGCGAGACCATCCGCTGCTCGGCCAGGTCGTACGTGTCGAAGCCCAGGTGCCGGTCCCCGACATGGAACGGCCGAGCGGTCTCGCCCGGGGGCAGCCGCCGCAGGTCGGGGACGAACACCTCCACGACGAGGCGGCCGCCCGGCTCCAGATGGCGCGCGGCGTTGCGGAAGCAGGCGATCTGCTCCTCCTGGGAGAGCAGACAGGTGATCGCGTTGTAGACGAGGTAGACCAGCGCGAAGGCACCGGGCACCTGACGGGTCGTCATGTCTCCCAGGGCCACGGCCACATCACGCCCGCGGGGCTTCCTCGCGAGTTCCGCCGCCATGGGCGCCGACTTCTCGATGCCGGTGACGGCCACGCCGCGCGCGCTCAGCGCCAGGGCGACCCGTCCGGTGCCCACCGCGAACTCCAGGGCGGCGCCGCTGCCCGCGCGCCGGTGGAGGAAGTCCACCGCGGGAGCGAGGACTTCGGGAGCGTACATGTGCTGCGTCGAGGCGTCGTAGCCCCGGGCCACCCGTTCGTTCCACACATCCGTGTCCACGCGTCGCACGCTCCCACGCAACTCCGCGGGAGTGCCACCGGTTTTCTCCCGACCCGATGCCCCGATGCCCCGATGCCCCGATGCCTCGGTGCCCCGGCGCGGCGGCGCGGCGGCGCACCGGGTATCGGGGGAGGGGTGGCGTGCCGCCGTACGACACCCTCCGCCGGGAGTGAGCCCGCCCGGCGCGCCGTTCCGCCCGCCGCGCGCAGCCCGCGCCCCACCCGTGCACCGTGCGCCGTCCACCACGCCGGACGGCGTTGCGCGACCGCCGGACGGGGCGCTCGTACCATGCCTTGTCAGTGCGACGATGACGGATGTATAACGTTGTAAACGTCAAGCACTGGGACTCGGCGCCAGGCTCACGGTGACGCCACCGTACCCGCTCCGACCACCCGATTCGGGCCGCTCTGAAAGGGAATGCCGTGCGGGTCAGCCTCAAGGACGTCGCCGCCCATGCGGGGGTCTCCATCAAGACCGTCTCCAACGTGGTGAACAACTACCAGCACGTCACCCCGGCCATGCGCGAGCGCGTCCAGCGCTCCATCGACGCGCTCGGCTACCGGCCCAACCTCGCGGCCCGGCATCTGCGCAAGGGGCGTACGGGCATCATCGCGCTCGCGCTCCCCGAACTCGGCAACCCCTACTTCGCCGAACTGGCCGCCGCCGTGATCGACGCCGCCGCCGCCCACGACTACATCGTGCTCCTCGACCACACCGGGGGCCGCCGGGAACAGGAGATCCTGGTCAGCCAGGGCTTCCGGGCCCGGGTCATCGACGGCCTCATCCTCAGCCCCATCGAGCTGGAGACCGAGGACCTGAGCGACCGGGCGGAGAACGTGCCGCTGGTGCTCCTCGGGGAGCGCGACTACGACCTGCAGTACGACCACATCGCCATCGACAACGTCGCCGCGGCCCGCGCCGCCGTCCGGCACCTTCTCGGGCTCGGCCGCCGGGAGATCGCCTTCATCGGCGACCGGCGAGGCCGCAGCGAACCCGCCCAACTGCGGGTCCGGGGCTGGCGCGAGGAACTCACCGCCGCCGGACTCCCCGCCGACGACGGGCTCGTGGCCGCCACGGAGGGCTGGGGGCACGCGGACGGGGCGGCGGCCATGAGCCGCATCCTGGAGACGGGCCGCCGCCCCGACGCCGTCTTCGCCTACAACGACCCGATGGCCATCGGCGCGATGCGTGTGCTGCACGAACGCGGACTGCGCGTCCCCGAGGACATCGCGATCGTCGGGTTCGACGACGTCGTCGAGGGGCACTTCGCCGCGGTGACGCTCACCTCCGTGTCGCCCGACAAGGGGGCCATCGGCCGGCTCGCCGTCGAGTGCGTGCTCGCCCGGTTGGGCGGCGAGGCGTCCGAGCCCCGCAGCGTCTGGGCCGACTACCGCCTGGTCGAACGGGAGAGCACCCTCGGCCGTGCCGCGTCCAAGGACCGGCCCGGGGCGTGACCCGGCGCCGGGACCGCCGGCGGCGCACACCGCCCTGACCCCGACGTCCCACGCCTCCGCGGCTCATACGGCCCGGCCCGGTCTCGGCATCCCACGCCTGCGCGCCTCACACCGCCCTGACCCCGACGTCCCACGCCTGCGCGGCTCACGCTGCCCGGCCTCGACGTCCCACGGCGACGCGCCTCATGCGGCCCCGTGTCCCGCGGGTACGCGCGTGCCCCGCGACGGCGTCCGCCCTGCCCGCGCGCCGACCACCGCGCGCCCACCCGTGACCCGCGGACCCGGGACGAGGAATCCGGGACCGGGGACCAGCGGCCCACCGAAGACGGCCACGCCCAGGACGTCCCGCGAGCCCCGAGGGCGACGGGCGGACTGCCCGCGCTGCCCCCGTACGCCGCGCGAGCCCGCCCAACCGGACCTCGTCGGCGTCGTGCCGCGCGCGGCACAGCCAACGGGCAGCCTCCTGAAGCGACTTCTGCAACAACCCGGGGATGCTCTGCCGTCTGCCGTCTGCCGTCTGCCGTCTGCCGTCTGCCGTCTGCCGTCTGCCGTCTGCCGTGTGCCGTCCGCCGTCCGCCGTCGCCCCCGTCCGTGTCCGTCGCCCCCTCCGCCCACCACGTCCGCCGCCTCCCGCCCTTCGCGCCGGTCCCCGACCCCGCCCCCGCTTTCGAACGAGTCATCGACCCACCGGACCCACCGGAAGCCGCCCCGCGCGCCCCGTCGCCCTTCCCTGTGACGCCGAGAAAGGGCAGGTCGGCCGGTATGCCCCGGCTGAAACTCCCTCAGCGGAGGGCGCGCGGTGCGGCGGTGCGGCGGACGTATCCGGCGCACGCTTTCTCCCGGCCGTGCGCACAGGTCTCTGCACAAGGGGTTTACAGCATCCTTCCAACGATGTAAAAACCTGTTTGCGGCGGGCCGGACAGCGCCCCCGCCAGGGGGAAGCACCGTTTCAGCTCCTGCGTCAGCTTTCCTCAGTTCCCTTTCAGCGTCGCCCGGATCGGGGTCACCATGCAGCGCACCACTCACCGTCCTCGTCTCCTTGCCCGTCCCGGGCTCGTCGCCCTGGCCGCCGCGGTGGCCTTGACCGCCTCCGCCTGCGCGAAGTCCGAGGACGACGCGTCGAAGGACACCAAGTCCCCTGCCGCCGCCGGTGCCGAACAGAAGGTCGTCACCCCGAAGCCGGGCAGCAAGTCCTGCACCGTCGACGCCTACGGCGGCGAGAAGCTGGACCTCAAGGGCGCGACCGTCGGCTTCTCCCAGTCGGAGAAGGAGGCCAACCCGTTCCGTATCGCCGAGACCCAGTCCATCAAGGACGAGGCGAAGAAGCGGGGCGTCAAGCTGCTGACGGCCAACGCCCAGTCGCAGTTCTCCAAGCAGATCAGCGACGTCCAGGACCTCCTCGCCAAGGGTGCCGACCTCCTGGTGATCGCCCCGCTCAACTCGGACGGCTGGGACCCGGTCCTGCAGGCAGCCGCGGCCAAGAAGGTCCCCATCGTCACGATCGACCGCAAGATCAACGCCACCGCCTGCAAGGACTACGTCTCCTTCATCGCCTCCGACTTCGTCGAGCAGGGCCGCCGTGCCGCCGACCAGATGATCGAGGCGACCGGAGGCAAGGGCGAGGTCGCCATCCTCCTCGGCGCCGCGGGCAACAACGTCACCACCGAGCGCACCAAGGGCTTCAAGGAGCGCGTCGCCGAGAAGGCCCCGGACCTGAAGGTGGTGTTCGAGCAGACCGGGGACTTCGCCCGCGAGAAGGGCCAGCAGGTCACCGAGCAGCTCATCCAGTCCAAGCCCGGCATCAAGGGCATCTACGCCGAGAACGACGAGATGGGCCTCGGCGCCGTGGCCGCGCTCAAGGGCGCCGGCAAGAAGGCCGGTGACATCAAGATCGTGACGGTGGACGGCACCCGCAACGCCGTCCAGGGCATCGTGGACGGCTGGATCAGCGGCGTCATCGAGTCCAACCCCCGCTTCGGTCCGCTGGCGTTCCAGACCCTGGACACCTTCACCAAGGGCGAGGCCGTCCCGCAGGACATCATCATCCAGGACGGCGCCTACAGCACCGACAACGCGAAGTCGGAGATCGGCAAGGCGTACTGAGCACGCGGGGGCCCGGACTCGGTCCGGGCCCCCGGCGCTCTCCGCCCCCTCGCCCGAAGACCCTCCGCATCGCCGGCTGTCCCTCGCTGTCCCTCGGTATCCGTCGCTGTCCCTCGGTATACCTCCGCACCAACCGCACCCCTTCTTCTCCCTGTTTTCTCCTGGAGGCACAGGTGGCACCCCCCGCCGAAGTCCTCGCCGTCCGCGGACTCAGCAAGACCTTCCCCGGCGTCCGGGCCCTGGACGACGTCGACCTCACCCTGCACGCCGGTGAGGTCCACGCCCTGATCGGCGAGAACGGCGCCGGCAAGTCGACCCTCATCAAGCTCCTCACCGGCGTGTACCGCCCCGACGCCGGAGAGATCACCTTCCAGGGCGCCGAGGTCTCCTTCGCCACCCCTCTGGAGGCGCAGAAGGCGGGCATCTCGACCATCTACCAAGAGGTCAACCTGATCCCGCTGCTGAGCGTGGCCCGCAACCTCTTCCTGGGACGCGAACCGCGCAACCGCTTCGGCGTGCTGGACATCGCCCGGATGAACAGCGAGGCCGAGGAGGTCCTGCGCGGCTACGGCGTGCGCGTGGACGTCCGTCGGCCACTGCGCACCCTCGGCGTCGGAGCCCAGCAGATGGTGGCACTGGCCCGCGCCGTCGCCACCGACGCCCGCATCGTCATCATGGACGAGCCGACCTCCTCCCTCGAACCACGCGAGGTGGAGACCCTGTTCTCGGTGATCCGCGGGCTGCGCGACGCGGGCATCGCCGTCGTCTACGTCAGCCACCGCCTGGACGAGCTCTACGCCGTGTGCAGCACCGTCACCGTCCTGCGCGACGGCCGGCGCGTGCACCACGGCAGCCTCGCCGAACTCGGCCGCCTCGACCTGGTGTCCACGATGCTCGGCCGCGACCTGGGCGAGGTGCGCGCGGAGGGACTCACCAAGTTCAGCGGCGACCACCAGGCCACCGACAGCGAACCGGTCCTGGAAGCACACGAGCTGACGGTGCCTCACCGGCTGCACGGCGTGTCCGTGAGCATCCGGCCCGGCGAGGTCGTCGGTCTCGGCGGACTGCTCGGCTCCGGACGCACCGAGACCGCCAAGGCCATCTCCGGTGCCCTGCCCGTGCGTTCGGGCCGGGTCACGGTGGCCGGCGTCCCGCTGCGCGGCGGTTCGGCAGCGGCGGCCATCCGGGCGGGCGTCAGCCTCCTCCCGGAGGACCGCAAGAGCGAGGGCATCGTCCCCGGACTGTCGGTGCGGGAGAACATCGCGCTCGCCGTCCTGCCCCGGCTGTCCCGCTTCGGACTCGTCTCCGAGGCGCGCGTCGACAGCGTCGTCGACACCTTCGTCACGCGCCTGCGCATCAAGGCGTCCTCACCGCACCAGAAGGTCGGCGAACTCTCCGGCGGCAACCAGCAGAAGGTGCTGCTCGCCCGCTGGCTCGCCATGAACCCCAAGGTGCTGCTCCTGGACGAACCCACCCGCGGCATCGACGTCGGCGCCAAGGCCGAGGTGCAGAAACTCGTGGACGAACTGGCCGCGGACGGCCTGGGCGTCCTGCTCATCTCCTCCGACCTGGAGGAACTGATCGAAGGGTCCGACCGCGTGGTCGTACTGAAGGACGGCGCCGTCGTCGGCGAACTCACCGGCGACGACGTCACCGAGGACAAACTGATGCGCACCATCGCCGGCGACACCGCCGCGACGGCGCCCGCCGCCGAGGAGGTGGCCGGCGATGGCTGAGGCCACCACCCTGCGCACCGCCCCGCTGGACAGGGCCCGCGTCCTGCAGTGGCTGCAGACGTACGGCGTCTACGCGGGCGTCGCCGCGCTGCTCGTCGTCAACGTCGTCATCACCCCGAACTTCCTGACCGCGGAGAACTTCCGCACCCAGGCGGTCCAGGTCGCCCCCGTCATCATCGTCGCCCTCGGCATGGCCCTGGTCATCGGCACCGAGGGCGTGGACCTGTCGGTCGGCGCCGTGATGGCCCTGGCGGCCTCCGTCACCGCGCTCTACCTCGGCTACGGACTGCTGCCCGCGCTGCTCGCGGTCGCGCTGTTCGCCGCGGCCGTCGGACTCGCCAACGGCGCGCTGGTCGCCCTCGTCGGAGTGCAGCCGATCGTCGCCACCCTGGCGCTCATGGTCGGCGGCCGGGGCATCGCCCTGGTCCTGCTGCCCCAGCTGGAGGACCTGCGCAACCCCGCCCTCGCCTCCCTGGGCTCCGGCGACGTCCTCGGCGTCCCGTACCTGATCCTGATCGCCGCCGTCCTCGCCCTGCTGGTGGCGTTCACCGTGCGGCGCACCACCTTCGGCCGCCAGCTCCTCGCCATCGGCGACAGCCGCCCCGCCGCCCAGCTCGCCGGCCTTCCCGTGCGCCGCGTCCTGATCATCGTGTACGTGGTGTGCGCGCTGCTCGCCGCCGTGGCGGGCGTCCTCGCGACCGCCCGTCTCCAGGCCAGCGACCCGACCTCGCTCGGCAACCTGATGGAGCTCTCGGCGATCACGGCCGTCGTCGTCGGCGGCACCCCGCTGACCGGCGGCCGGGTCAACATCGCCGGCACCGTCGCCGGCGCCGTCCTCATCCAACTGCTCACCGCCACCCTCATCAAGCACGATCTGCCGCCCTCCTGGACCCAGATCGCCCAGGCCGTAGTGATCGTCGCCGCCGTCTACGCGGCACGGGGACGGGGGAGGCGATGACCGTCACGAAGACGGAGGCGCCCGTGACCACCGCGAGCAACCAGCCGCACGGGGAGGGCGAACCGGCAGGCTCCGCCCGCTCGGAACGGCTCAGCGCCCTGATCCAGCAGCACGGCGCCCTGGCCGTACTGGTGATCGTCTCCCTGGTGGCGTCGTTCTCCTTCGACTCCTTCGCCACCGGCGACAACGTCAGCAACATGGCGACCAGTTCGGCCTTCCTGGCGATCGTCGCCCTCGGCATGACCTTCGTGATCATCACCGGCGGCATCGACCTGTCCGTCGGCTCGCTGTTCGCCCTCGGCGGCGTCCTCGCCGCCTGGGGCTCACGCTACGGCACCCTGGTCGCCCTCCTGCTGCCCCTGGCGGTGTGCGGGCTCATCGGCGTCGTCAACGGCCTGCTGGTGGCCCGCTCCCGGCTCGCCCCGTTCATCGTCACGCTCGCCGCCATGCTGGGCGCGCGCGGACTGCTGCTGGCCGTCACCGACGAGGGCGCGGAGACCTTCCTGATCGGCAAGGGCTCGCTCCTGGCCGAACTGGGCCAGGGCACCACGCTGGGCCTGGGCAACCCCGTGTGGATCACCCTCGCCCTCTTCGTCGCGGGAGCCGTCGTGCTGCGCCGCACCCGCTTCGGGCAGCACGTCTACGCCGTCGGCGGCAACGAGGACGCGGCGGCCCTGATGGGCGCCCCCGTCGCCCGCACGAAGATCCTCGTCTACACGCTGTCCGGCCTGCTCGCCGGGCTGGCCGGCGCGCTCAACGCCGCCTGGCTCGCATCCGGCGTGACCATCCTCGGCAACGGCATGGAACTGGAGGCCATCTCCGCCGTCGTGATCGGCGGCACCCTGCTGACCGGCGGCCTCGGCTACGTCAGCGGCTCCCTCGTCGGCGTGCTGCTGCTGAAGGTCATCCAGAACGTCATCAACCAGATCGGCTCGCTCGACTCCTCCTACCAGCAGGTCGTCAGCGGAGCCTTCCTGGCTGTCGTCGTCATCGCCCAGACCTGGCTGGGCCGAAGACGGCAGCTCATGTAGAGCTCCGGACGCGGCAGTCGGGCAACGCGCCCCGGCTGCCGCGTCCGGCTCCAGGCGGCCGGTCCCGGCCACCGGCGCCCGGCCGCTTCTCGCACACGCACGTCTCCCCACCCACAGACCAAGGAGGCACGATGCGTCGAGCAACCGTCCCCCGTCCGCCGTTCCCCCGGCTCGGACGCCGCGTCCGCCGGGCCGCCACCGCGCTCGCCGCGCTGGCCCTGGCCGCAGGCACGGCCCTCACCGGCACCGGAACGGCGAGCGCCGCGCCGAGGGCCTGGACCCCCAAGCCCGCGCCCATGACCACCCCGTGGACGAACCAGGTCCCCACCGACAAACCGCTCCCGGAGTACCCGCGGCCCCAGTTGACCCGTCCGGACTGGGCCAACCTCAACGGCATCTGGGACTTCGCCGTCACCCCGGCCGACGCCGGCCAGCCGGCCTCCTTCACCGAGCAGATCCGCGTCCCCTTCGTCGCCGAGTCCGCGCTCTCCGGCATCCAGCGCAAGATCACCCAGAACGACAAGCTCTGGTACAAGCGCACCTTCACCGTCCCGGCGGACTGGAACGGACGCCGCGTCCAGCTCAACTTCGGTGCCAGCGACTGGCGTACGACGGTCTGGGTCAACGGGCGCCAGGCGGGCGCCACCCACAGCGGCGGCTTCGACGCCTTCTCCTTCGACGTCACCGACCTCCTCGCCGGCGGCACCAACACGATCGTCGCCTCCGTCTGGGACCCCACCGAGACCGGCGGGCAGGCCGTCGGCAAGCAGCGCGTCCGCGAGGTGACCCCGCAGCCCGGCGGCGGCATCTTCTACACCGCCGCGTCCGGCATCTGGCAGACGGTGTGGCTCGAACCCACCGCCGCCGCCTACGTGTCGCGCCTCGACATGGTCCCCGACCCCGCCAACGGCAGGCTGAAGGTCACCGTCCGGGGCACCGGCACCACCGGCGCCGAACGGGCCCGCGTCACCGTCTCCGCCGGCGGCACCACGGTGGGCACGGCGACCGGCCCGGTCGGCGCCGAGTTCACCGTCCCCGTCCCCGACGCCCGGCTGTGGACCCCCGAGGACCCCTTCCTCTACGACGTGAAGGCCGACGTGCTCTCCGGTGGTACCGCCGTCGACTCGGTCGGCAGCTACACCGGTATGCGCACCATCGGCCTCGCCCGCGTCGACGGAGTGCAACGCCCCGTCCTCAACGGCAAGTTCGTCTTCCAGAGCGGCACCCTGGACCAGGGCTACTGGCCCGACGGCATCTACACCGCGCCGACCGACGCCGCCCTGCGCTACGACCTGCAGAAGCACAAGGACCTCGGCTTCAACATGGTCCGCAAGCACATCAAGGTCGAGCCCCAGCGCTGGTTCTACTGGGCGGACCGGCTCGGCCTGCTGGTGTGGCAGGACATGCCGGCGATGCCGCGCACCCCCGACACGGCCGCCCGCACCCAGTGGGAGGCCGAGTACACGCGCATCATCGACCAGCAGCGCAGCTCACCCTCGCTCGTCATGTGGGTCAACCAGAACGAGGGCTGGGGCCAGTACGACCAGGCCCGCCTCGCCGACAAGGTCAAGGCCGCCGACCCCTCGCGCCTCGTCGACAACATGAGCGGCGTCAACTGCTGCGGAGCCGTGGACGGCGGCAACGGCGACGTCGTCGACGACCACGTCTACGTGGGACCGGGCACGACCGTGCCCAGTGCCACCCGGGCCGCCGTCCTCGGTGAGTTCGGCGGGCTCGGCTACCGGGTCGCCGGCAACGAGTGGTACCCCGGCGGCGGCTTCAGCTACGAGGACCAGCCGAGCCTCGCGAACCTCGACAACCGGCTCGTGGGCCTGCTGGACGGCATCCGCGAGGTCCGCATGCCCCGCGGGCTGTCCGCCTCCGTCTACACCGAGATCACCGACGTCGAGAACGAGGTCAACGGCCTGCTCACCTACGACCGCCAGGTGGTCAAGGTCGACGAGGCCCGGGTACGGGCTGCCAACCGCGCCCTGATCGACGCCTCGCGCGGCGCCACGGCCCCCGTCACCCTGCCCACCGGCCAGTACAAGTCGCTGCGGGTGACGACACCGGGCTACACCGACCGGTACCTCAGACACCGGGACGGGGCGGCCTACACCGACCCCGTGAGCGGCGGCAGCGACGCCCTGCTGAAGAACGACGCCACCTGGAAGATCGTCCCCGGGCTGGCCGAGAGCTCCTGCTACAGCTTCGAGTCGCGCAACTACCCGGGCCAGTACCTGCGCCACCGCCAGTCCCGCGTCTACAAGGAGGCCGGGAGCGGGGACCTGTTCCGGGCCGACGCCACCTTCTGCGCCGTCCGGGGCGCGAACGGCGGCGTACGGCTGTCCGCCTACAACTACCCGGAGCAGTATCTGCGCCACTACGGCGGCGAGTTGTGGCTCGCGATACCGGGCGGCACCCGCGCCTGGGACAAGCCCGCCCTCTTCACGGAGGACACCACCTGGGCCGTGGAGGCGCCCTGGGCGCCCTGACCGGGGCGTTGCACGACAGCACGACGGCCAGGCAGGGCAGTGGGGGCGGTGTCCCGGGACACCGCCCCCACTGCCCTGCCTGGCCGCACCGCTCGCACGCGGGCCGCGCCACCACGCCGTTCCCGGACCGCCCCCACCTCCCTCGCCGCCGAAGAGCAGCAGCGGGTCCGGTCCGCCCTCGCGACCAGTACCGTCGAACTCCGCGTACGGGAAAGCCTCGTGAGGCGCGGGCGCCTGGCTCCTCGCGGTGGACGCATCCCTTCCCGACCGGACACAGAGGCCGTCAGGGCACTCAACTCCCCCTCGTACTACGGTGTTTCGCCCTGGTTGGCGCCGCCCGCCCCCGTCGCGGGCCCGGGGCCGGTTCCGGAGCGGGGCAGCGAGAAGGCCCCGGCGGGGGAGTCGCACCCCCCGCCGGGGCCTTCGCTCACGTCGCTTCCGCTACGGCTTGCCGGCCGAGTAGAGCGCGCTCACCTCCTCGGCGGAGAGCGCCTTGTCGAACGCCCGGACCTCGTCCACCGCTCCGTTCCAGAAGTCGGTGTTGTTGCCGTCCCACTGGGCCCGGCCGACGGCCAGGGGGCCCGTGCTCGGGTAGGCGGCGCCCCCGGTGGCGGTCGCCGCCGGCTTCCCGTCGACGTACAGCCTGATCGTGTTGTCGGTGCTGTCGCGGACCCCGACCAGCTGGTACCAGCGGCCCTTCTCCGGTGTGAGGGCCAGCCGGGACCGGTTCTCGCCCGGGGTGCTGAAGGAGAACGCGCCCTGCCCGTACTGGAGATAGAACGGGCTCGCCTGGCGCCGGGTGTCCTGGCTGACCGCGGTGGCGTAGTTGCCGGGCAGCTCGTCCAGCCGCACCCACGCCGACACCGAGTAGCTCGCCGTGGTGTCGAGCACCGGCCCGGCGGTCTGCGCGTACTGGCCCTTGCCGTCGAACTTCAGCGCGCTGCCCCTGACTCCGGGCGTCCAGAAGGTGCCTTCGCTGAGCGTCAGCGACCTGGCGCCGGGTCCGGAGTCCTTCGCCGTGGTCCCGGTGCCCTCGTCCAGCGACCAGGACGCGCCGCCCGTGAGCGGCTGCCGCTCGCCGGCCGCGGCACCGGCCGCGATGACCTTGAGGTTGATCTCACGGACCCGGACCGGGTCGACCTTGATCTCCCGGCGGTCGTACGTGTAGAGGCCGTTGAGTTCGTTCTCCAGGTCGGAGATCTGGGTGTAGACCGAACCGGACAGTTCCGCGCCCGCCTGGTCCAGATAGAACTTCTCGGTGTTCTCCACGTATTTTCGGGTCAGTGCCTCCTTGTCGTTGACACCGCTGTAGATCACCGTCGGGGCGCCCGGCCACATGTGCCCGGGGGCGCGCAGCGTGAACCCGCCGTGCTCACCGTCCATCGCCGCGCGGTTCGCGTCGGGGAAGGGCGGATCGTCGTTGTTGTAGTCGTGATTGTCGATGATGTCGCCCTTGCCGGAATCCCCCTTGGAATTACAGCAGTTGACACCGCTGTGGGCGTTGACGATCCGCGACGGGTCGGCCGCCTTCACCGACTCGGCGATCTTGCCGGTCTCCGTGCGGTCCCACTCGCCCCAGCCCTCGTTGAAGATGTTGTAGCCGATCACCGAGGGCGAACTCCGGTGCTCCCGCTGGACCTCCTTGCCCTGGGAGACGAAGGCGTTGCGCCCGGTCTCGTTGGTCAGGTTGCCGGACACGAAGTCCTGCCAGACCAGCAGGCCGAGCCGGTCGGCCCAGTAGAACCAGCGCTGCGGTTCGACCTTGATGTGCTTGCGCACCGCGTTGAAGCCGAGCTTCTTGTGCGCCTTCAGGTCGAAGGAGAGCGCCTCGTCACTCGGCGCGGTGTACAGGCCCTCGGGCCAGAATCCCTGGTCGAGGGTGGCGAGGGAGAAGATCGGCTTGCCGTTGAGCACCAGCTTCTTGAAGCCGCCGACCGTCTCGACGCCTATCTTGCGCATACCGAAGTAGCTGGCGATCCGGTCCGTCGACCGGCCGTCGGTCAGCCTGACGTCGAGGTCGTAGAGGTAGGGGTCGTCCGGGCTCCACAGCCGCGGCTTCGGCACCGGAAGCCGCAGCTTCTCGTTCGCCGGGCCGGTCACCTTGCCGACGACCTTGCCCCGCTTGTCCTTGGCCACGGCCTCGACCTGCGCCCGCGCGGACGCCGTGCCCGACTCCACCGTCACCGCCAGGGTGCTGGAGTCGACGTCCGGGGTGGAGACCACGTTGTCGATGGCGGCCTTGGCCACCGGCTCCATCCAGACCGTCTGCCAGATGCCCGACGACTGGGTGTAGAAGATGCCGCCCGGGTTGGTGGACTGCTTGCCGGTGGGCTGGTCGGCGCCCCCGGTGTCGGTGACCGCGACGATGATCTCCTGCGGGCCGCTGCCCTTGAGCGCGTCGGTGACATCGGCGCTGAAGGCGTCGTAACCGCCGGTGTGGTCGGCGACCTTGGTGCCGTTGACGTACACCCGGGCCTCGTAGTCCACGGCGCCGAAGTTCAGCTTCAGCCGGCTGTCCTTGCCGACCTTCCAGTCCTTCGGGACGCTCACCGTGCGGCGGTAGAACATGTAGTCCTCGTGCCGCTCCAGCCCGGAGAGCTGTGACTCGACCGGGAACGGCACGATGACCTTCTCGGCGAGGTCCTTGCCGAACGCCGGCTGCTCGCCCGCCTTGGCGCCGCTGAACTGCCAGGGGCCGTTCAGGTTCTTCCACTTGGAGCGCACCTGCTGCGGACGCGGGTACTCCGGCAGCGGGTTGTTCTTGTCGACCTTGTCGCCCCACTTGGTGGTGAGCCGGTGGGTCGAGGCGTTGTCGGCGTAGCGCGCGATCTTCGGCACGGCCTTGCCGCCCGCCGTCAGACCGCCGTCGCCGTCGTAACTCACCCGGACCTGCTGGTTCTTCTGGATGGGTTCGGCGAGCGTCACGACCAGGGAGTTGCGGTCACCGGACGCGGTCCTGACCGACTTCAGGGGGAAGGCGGTGGTGTCGGCCTCGACCTTGAGGTGGTCCTTGACCGTCGCGAGGTCGGCGATCCGGTCCTCGAAGCGGGCGCGCACCTGCCGCCCGTCCCCGGCCACGGACATCTCCACCGGGTAGACCTCGAAGTCCGCCGGCGGGGTGAACGCGGACATCGGCACGATCTGCTTGGCCAGGTTCGCGCTGGACCAGCGCAGGAACATGTTGGCCCCGCCGACGTCCTGGAACATCTCCATACGGAAGTCGAGCTTCTCGCCCGCCTGGAGCCGCACCGGAGCGCTGGTCTGCTCCTTGTCCCAGTCGGGCACCCAGTGGTCGATGACCGACTTGCCGCCGATGCTGAGCCGGAAGCCGTTGTCGCCGATGGCGTAGAAGGTGTAGTCGCCGGTGGCCGGCACCTCGATCTGACCCGTCCAACGGGCCGTCGTGTTCTCGGTCTTGCCGGTCATCTCCTGGAAAGTGCTGGTCAGACCCGAGAAGTTGATCTGCGGTTCGAGCTGGGTACCGCCGAGGACGGCGAAGTCCCGGGCACCCGGCGCGGACATGCTGAAGTACTCGCCCTTGAGGCCCTTGACCTGGACGGCGGGAGTCGCGGCGGACGGTGCCTCGGCGGTGGTGGCGGACCGCTCGGCGGCGGACGCCGTGACGGCCAGGCCGCTCGGCAGGAGCAGAGCGGCCGCGGCCAGCAGCGCCCACGCTCTGGCCCTCGGGCGATCGTGTTGTCTTGTCATCGGACCTTTCCTCGTACGGGGGTGCGGACCGGGCCCGGTCGTCCTGCGAGCCGGGGCTCGCGGATGCGGCGGACGATCGGGACGGACGCGGGTCGGGCGGCTCTTGCAACGTTGGAAATTTCTGCGACAGCGGAATGACAACACGCGTCTTGACGGCTGTCCAGACCTCGCGCACCACTGTGTCGGTCCGCCAACGGGGTGCCGCCCGCCGCGAGATGGACTCACCGGGCCGGCACCGGCGCGGCGAGATGGACTCACCGGGCCGGCACCGGCGCCCGCCGCGCCGGCGTCAGCGGCAGTCGTAGGCGAACCGGGCCGCGGCCGTGAAACGGTCGGGCGTGAGGAGGCGGAGTTCGGCCCGCGCGGTCCGGCGCCCCTCGCCCCGGAAGGTCCACCGCAGCCGCAGCCGCAGCCGTGTCTCTTGCCGGCCGCGGACCAGCACCTCCCGCAGGACCCCGGAGGCGGTGCCGTCGCTGCGGGTCCAGCGGTAGGTCGGCGTGCCAGGACGGCCGTTCGTCCGTACGGCGGCCACGACTTCGGCGGTGGGCGTGCCCCGACCCTGGCCCCCGCGGCCTGGTGCGGTCAGGGAGCGGGTCTCGGATCGATCCACAGCGCCTCGGACACGGCGCACAGTTCCCCCTCGGCCGTGGCGAGCGCCACCCCCATCGTGTGTTTGCGCCCCGACTCCGACAGGAGCCACGCGTAGGAGAGATGGGGTTCGCCCGCGGTGACCGGGCGCAGGATCGTGCCGGTCAGAGCGGCGGTGACCGCGCCCGGCCGCTGGGTGCCGAGGAAGCGGCCCGCCCAGTGCCCGGGGCAGTCCAGGGCGCCCCAGACCAGTTCGGCCGGGAGCAGGCCGCCGGGGCCGGCGAACCCGGGCGACGGCGTCCAGGCGGTCGCCACGAGGTCGCGCCCCGGCACCGGCGCGCAGTACACGCGCAGCCCCCGGCCGGGCGCCCGCAGACCGCAGCCGAAGCAGTCGGCCGCGCCGGACGGCGGATCGGCGCGGAACCGGTCGGAGGCGGCGGCCGCCTCGTCCCAGGAGGGCGCGTCCGGCACGGTCGGCGCCAGGTCGGCGGCGCGTGCCGTGGCCAGGGGCCGCTCCGCCGCGCCCAGTTCCGCGCCGCCGTCCGCCGAGGCCGCGATCCGTACGGGCTCGCCCACCGGAACCGGACCGCGGAAGTCCACCCGCACCGTCCGCGCCCCGGAGCGCCGCGCCAGCACCCCGGCGACATAGCCGCCGAAGGCCACCCCGGGATAGCCGCAGTACAGCTCCGGCACCACGATCGCCTCGCTCGTCGTCATGATCCCCACTCCACCACACAACCGGGGCGCCGCGGGGGCGGGTTCAGCGGCGCGGTGCGCCCGTGGCCGGGCGGGTCGGAAGGCGGGCGCCGGCCGGCTCCCGTGCCCCCGCCCGCGCGTCCGTGCCGGGGCCCGACCCCGGGAGCGGGGCGGGGCGTCGGACCGCCGGCCGGACATCGTGGGTGCTCGGCGCGGATGACGGAGATCGAACGTGTTTGCTGCCGAAGGATGCGGCAACGCGATGTCCATGAGCCCATCGAACAACGACACCAGTCAAGATTCCGCAACCGCGAAGGGGGCGGCGGCCAAGGCCCGCCGCACCACCTCCCGCGCGACCGCTCCGGCGTCGAAGGCGGCGGGCAAGGCTGCCGACAAGGCCGGTGAGACCGCGTCAGCCGGCGCGGGCGCGGCCGCGCGGACGGCCAGGGCGACCACCGCGGTCGCCCACACGGCGGCCCAGAGCGTCGAGGCCGGACGGCAGGCCGTCGTCGCCGCCTCGGGTCAGGCCGCGGCCTGCGCCAAGACGACCTGGACGCTCGTCGCCCACCGCAAGGCCGTGGTGGCGGGCGTCGGCGCGGGACTGACCGCGCTGGGTGCCGTGTCCTACGCGGCGGGCCGGCGGGCCGGCCGGCGCACCCTGGGTCCGCTCACCCGGATGACCGGTGGCCGGATCTGACGAGCCGGGCACCACCGTCCGCTCAGCGAGCAGGACCGCTGAGGCAGCAGGGCGGCGGCGACTTCGCACTGACCGAGAGGCAGCCCGCGGTGTCGCCGCCGCCCTGTCGCGTTCCGCCCCGCGGTCTCCCGCGATTCCCCGCGGTCTCCCGCGACTCCTCGCGGGGCGGGTGCAACCGAATGACGGTTTTATGGCGAATGGTGCTGTGTGCACCCCCACCCGGTGCCGCTCCGGTGGACGTGGCGACGCGTTCGCGGATCGGGAAAGGAACCGCCATGAAACTGAGCGACGAACTCCCCGTCGACCACAAGCTGGCCTCTGTCTACCGGTACGGCGCCGCCTTCTGCGGACTCGTCCTGCTGGTCTTCGGCGCGCTCGGGTTCGCCGACCGGCTGAGCCCGTTCAGCACGGACGGGCAGCACCTCGCGGGCATGTCCACCAACGGCGTACTGAGCCTGATCTCCGTCCTCGTGGGGCTGGCCCTCGTCGGCGGCGCCGTGGTCGGCGGCAACTTCGCCTCGACGCTCAACATGGTGGTCGGCGTGCTGTTCCTGCTCAGCGGCTTCGCCCACATCTTCGTCCTCGACCGCCCGGCCAACGTGCTCGACTTCGGCATGACCAACGTGATGTTCAGCTTCGTCATGGGGCTGGTCGTCCTGACGTTCGGCATGTACGGGCGGGTGTCGAGCAAGCTGTCGCACGACAACCCCTACTGGCGCCGCCGGCGCGCCCGTGAGGCGGCCCGCGAGTCCCTCACGGCCCGCCGCCTCGCGCAGGGCGAGGACGGCACGCCGACACCGCGCTCGCTCACGGCGACCCATGCGCAGCGCAAGGGCTGGTAGCGGGGAGGGCGGGGCAGGAGGCGGGCGCGGGGAACTGCGCGGGGCGCGCGTCCTCGTCCCGGGAGCCACCGGTGAGATCGGCGGCGCCCTCGCCGTGCGCCTGCACGCCCTCGGGGCCCGGACGGCCCTCGCCGGCCGCGACCGCGACGCGCTCACCCGGATCTCGGCCGCCTGCGGCGGCGCCCCCGCCCGCACCTTCGACGCCTGGGACCTGGAAGCGTGCGCCCGTACGGCCGACTGGGCCGCCGCGGAACTGGGCGGCCTGGACGCGGTCGTGGTGTGCGTCGGCGTCGCCGCCTTCGGGCCCGCGGCGGACCTGGGCGAGGACGTGGCCGAGCACCTCATGGCGGTCAACGCGCTCGCCCCGATGGCCTTCCTGCGCGCCGCCTGCGCCCACGTCGGCGCGGGCGGTGTCCTCGCCGCCGTCACCGGGGTGGTGGCCGAGGCGGCACCGGCCGGGATGGCGGACTACGCGGCGGCGAAGGCCGCCCTGGCCACCTGGCTCACGGCGGTGCGCCGGGAGCGGCGGCGGGACGGGGTGACGGTGCTGGAGATCGACCTGCCGCACGTCGCCACCGGCTTCGCGCGACGCGCCGTCGCGGGCCGGGCACCCGCGCTGCCGGCGGGGATGCCCCTCCAGGAGGCGGTGGACGCGATCACCGAGGCCCTGTCCTGCGCCGCGCGCCGCGTACGACCCGCTCCGGGCGGGGGGCTGGAGACGCTGCGGTAGGGGCGCCCGCGGTGGTGGCGCCGCCCGTGGGGCGGGGGAGCGGGGGCGTACGGCTCCGGGACCGGCACCCCGCCCCGCCTCGGGGTTCCGGCCGGGCGGCGCCCCACGCGGACCCCCTCGGCAGGGTGCCGCCTGACCCCCGCGACCGTCCCCCGGCGGTCACCGGTGCTCCGGTGGTCCCGGTGGTCCACGCCCGGCGGGTGCCGCGCGCCCGTGCCGCGTCCCCACGAGGTCGCGGACCGGGCCGCCGGTCCCTCGGGAGTGCGGCCCGGTCGAGGACGGCGAGGGGAGCCGGGGTCCGCACTCCCGACGGCGCTCGCCGCCGAGGTCCGCCGCGCCCGCCCCGGCGCTGGTCGCCTCAGCCCGGGAACCGGCCGGTCGAGCGCAGCAGCCAGCGGCGTTCGGCGTAGGCCAGGTCGTCGCGCCACAGGCGGCCGGCCGCTGCCGCCATGAAGCGGCGCAGGACGGGTGCCGCGCCGCGGGCCGCGGCGAAGCCCGGCCGTTCCGAGGAGGCCAGGACCGCCTCGACCACGGCGGTGCGCGGCCGGCCCAGCTCGTCCGGGCCGAGCGGCGTCGCGTGCGTCTCGACGACCGAGCCGCGCCCCTCGCCCTCGGTGATGCGCATGACGACGGTGCGCGGACCCGGCGTGCTGAAGACCGCCCGCACCGGCACGACGAGCCGCCCGGCGACCTTGAAGGAGACGTCCACGGTGAACCCGTCGTCGTCCGGATCGTCCCCGGACGGGGTCCCCACCACGGTCAGGTCGACGAAGGAGTACGGATGGAACCAGGCGCCGTGCCAGGGGTCCAGCCGGTTGGCGACGACGTCCTCGGGCTCGCAGGTCCCCACCCCGGTGTAGACCGCGGACACCGAACGGGCCAGCGGCGGACGGGCGGGGACGACCGGCGCCGCCAGCGGCGGCTCGCCGCCCACCTGGTCGAGCCGCACCCAGACCAGCACCCCGTCGTCGTGCACGGGCAGCGGCTCCCAGCCCGCGAACGGGCCGCCGTCCAGGGCCAGTCCGTGCCAGTGGCAGATCAGCGTCCCGCAGCGCACCGGGCTGTCGGCGAGCGGGGCACCCAGGTGCGGGCAGATCCCGGGACCCGCCGCGAGCCGTCCGCCGGCGGTGCGCCACACCACGATCTCGCGCCCGGCCACGGTGGCCGGCAGCGGCCGGTCCCGGCGTACGTCCCGGGTGGCGCCGACGACGTACCAGTTGCCGGACGGCCTGGCCTCCGCGCGCTTGAGCGCGTCCGCGATGACGCCCGGCTTGGCCTGGCGCCAGGTCGGCCGCTGTGCGTCCCAGCGCACCGGGCGGCGGCGCAGCGAGAGCGGGTAGCGGGCGCGGGCGCCCGGTCGGCGGGCCTTCATGCGATCCTCCGGTCGGCATGGGACGCGGCCGGGGCCGGTGGCAGGGGCGGGGACGCGGGCACGGGTGCGGCGGGCGTGTGCGGCGCCGGGGGCGTACGGTTCCCGCGCGACCGGGCCCGCAGCCTGGCCGCGGCGACGCGGGCCAGGCCGTCGGCCGCCACGGCTGCCCGGCGCCGCCGCGGGACGACCGCCCGGTGGTGCAGCGGGCGGTACCCGTCCCGCGCGACGGCGTCCAGGATGCCGCCGTAGAGGACGAACGCCGTCCTGATGCAGGGCC
The DNA here is from genome assembly GCF_000225525.1 of Streptomyces zinciresistens K42. Lineage (GTDB taxonomy): Bacteria > Actinomycetota > Actinomycetes > Streptomycetales > Streptomycetaceae > Streptomyces > Streptomyces zinciresistens. The sequence continues at coordinate 20,782 of NZ_AGBF01000053.1, forward strand.
GCGCCACCGGGTCGAGCATGGCGAGGCCGGGTGCCGCCTCGCCGTAGACCACCCGCGTGAGCTGTTCGAACTCGCGCAGGGCCGCGGTGATCCGGGGGTCGGGCCGCCCGCCCGCCCGGCTCCAGCGCAGCAGGTCCCGGTCGACGCCGTGCGCTGCCAGCAGGTCGGCGGGCAGGTAGACACGGCCGCGGTCGAGGTCCTCGCCGACGTCCCGCAGGAAGTTCGTCAGCTGGAACGCCACTCCGAGCGCCGCCGCGTGCGGGGCCGCCTCCTCGCGGGGGACCACCGTGCCGAGCACCGGCAGCATCTGGAGCCCGATCACCTCCGCCGAGCCGTACGTGTAGGTGCGCAGATCCGCGTAGGTGGCGTACTCCGTGACGTCGAGGTCGGCCCGCATCGCCGTCATGAAGGCCGCGAAGTGGCGGTGGTCGATGGCGTACCGGCGCGCGGTGTCGGCGAGGGCGCGGACCACCGGCTCCGCGCTGTCCCCCGCGCGCAGCCCCGCCGCCAGCTCCCGCTGGAGCCGGGCGAGGCGCACCGCGCGCTCGGCGGGACCGGTGGCGGCGTCGAGGGAGTCGACGATGTCGTCGGCCCAGCGGGCGAACCCGTACAGGGCGTGCACGGCGGGCCTGCGCTCCACCGGCAGCAGCCGCGTGGCGAGGAAGTAGGTCTTGCCGTGCCGGGCGTTGAGCCGGCGGCACTCGGTGTACGCCCGGCGCAGCGCGGGCTCGGTGACGCCGGCCGCGTCGAGTTCACGGTCGGTCATGCGGGCCTCTGTTCCTCGGAGGTTCGGACGGCGGTGCGCGGACGGGAGCCGGCTCTCGGGCGCCGCGCGCCGCCGGTGATGCGCGCCGCGGCCAGCTTCCCCGACACCAGGACGGTCGGCACGCCGACGCCGGGCGTGGTGCCGCAGCCGGCGAGGACGGCGTTGACCGTCCCGCGCACCAGGTTGCGCGGCCGGAAGGGCCCGGTCTGCGCGAAGGTGTGCGCGGCGGAGAACGGCGAGCCGGCCGCGTGGCCCTGGGCCTGCCAGTCGGCCGGGGTGACCAGGCACTGCTCCTCGATGGCGGACGCGATGCCGTCGAGGCCGCGCCGCTCCAGCTCGCCGAGCAGGCTGTGGCGGTAGCCGGGGGCGAGGTCGCCCCAGGCGGCGGCGCTCGGGCCCAGCGCGGTGTTGGGGCACGGGGCGAGGATGTAGTGCAGATGCCGTCCGGGCGGGGCGAGGTCCGGGTCGGTGGTGGTGGGCCGGGTGATGAGCAGCGACGGGTCGCTCATCAGACGGCCGCTCTCGGTGAGTTCGGAGAAGGTCTGCCGCCACGCCTGCCCGAAGGAGATCGTGTGGTGGCCCAGCCAGGGCCAGGTGCGGTCGGTGCCCGCGTGCAGGACCACGGCCGAGGGCGAGAACCGCAGGCCCGCGGGACGTCTCGGGGCCCGGCCGAGCAGCCCGTAGGCGACCGGCAGGTCGGGCGTGAGGACGACGGCGTCGCAGGGGATGCGGCCGGCGTCGGTGACGACGGCGGTGATCCGCTCGCCGGAGCGTTCGAGCCTGGTGACCGTCTCGCCGAAGCGCAGCTCGGCGCCCGCGTCGGCCGCGGCGTCCGCCATGGCGCGCGGCAGGGCGTACATGCCGCCGCGCGGGAAGTAGACGCCCGCCACGGTGTCCATGTACGCGATCACGGCGTAGGCGGCCAGGGCCCGTTCGGGTGCCACACCCGCGTACAGGGACTGGAAGGAGAAGACCCGCCGCAGTCGCTCGTCGCGGAGGAACCGTCCGATCCGGGCGTCGAGGCGCCCGAACCCGCCGAGCGCGGCCAGCCGCGCGAGGTCGGGATGGAGCAGTTGCAGGGGCGAGTCGAAGTTCGCGTCGATGAAGCGCCCCATCTGCGCCCGGTAGAGCCGTTCCAGCCAGATCCGCAGCCGCCGGTAGCCCGCGGCCTCGCGCGCTCCGGCGAACCGTTCCACCTCGGCCTCCATCGCGGCGGCCCCCGTGTGGACGTCCAGGGTGCTGCCGTCGGCGAACCGGGCCCGGTAGGCGGGGTGCAGCGGCACCAGGTCGACGCGGGCGCGCAGGCTGTCGCCGACGGCGGCGAACGCCTCGTCGGCCAGCTCCGGCATCGTCAGCACCGTCGGCCCGGTGTCGAAGCGGTAGCCGCCGCGCACCAGCCGCCCCGCGCGCCCGCCGGGCGTCGCGTCGCGTTCGACGAGGGTCACCCGCCGCCCGGCGCCGAGCAGATGCAGCGCGGCGGCCAGCCCGGACAGGCCCGCGCCGACGACCACGACATGGTCGGTGCGCCCGGGGACGGTCCGCGTCATCGGGCGGCCCCCTCGTCCGTCACGGTCAGCAGGAGCGGCAGCGGTGCGGGGGCGTCCGCCGCGCCGCCGCCGTCCGGTGGCGCGCCGGCCGCGCCGCGCAGCAGGGTCCGCAGGTGCTCCACCGCACGGGGGTCGAGCACGGGCGTGTCGAGGTGCCGCAGCCCCTGGCCGACCAGGCGGTGGATCTTCGCCTCCACGCTGTGCCGCGCCCCGGTCGCCTCGAAGACCTCGCGGACGGCGGCCAGGTCGTCCTCGGAGGCGTCCGCCCGGCCGAGGGTGCCGTGCAGCACCGCGAGCGCGTGCCGGTCACCGGCGGTCTCGGCGCGCGCCTGCGCGACGGCGCAGAGGTAGGTCGGCTTGCCGCTGCGCAGGTCGCCGCCGACGGGCTTGCCGGTCTCGGCGGGGTCGCCGAACACGTCCAGCAGGTCGTCGCGGAGCTGGAAGGCCAGACCGACGCTGCGGCCCGCCGAGCACAGGGCGCGTACGGCGGCCGGGTCGGCGTCGGCGAGCGCCGCGCCCAGCGCGAGCGGGCGCTCCACCGAGTACAGCGCGCTCTTCAGGCACGCCGCCCGGATCGCACGCGCCGGCGCACGGGTCAGCGTGGCCTCGCCCTGGACGTCCAGATACTGCCCGGCCACCATCTCCAGCCGCATGGCGCTCCACAGGTCCCGAAGCCGGCGGGCGGTGTCGCGGGGCAGCTCGGTGTCCGCGACGACGTCGTCCGCCCAGGCCAGGGCCAGGTCACCGGCGAGGATCGCGGCGGCCTGCCCGAGCCGGGCGCCGCGCGGGCCGGCTCCGGCGTCCGCCCCGGGCACGGCGGCCGCGGCGTACTGCGCCTCGACGTCGGCGTGCAGCGCGGGCCGCCCCCGGCGTGTGCGGGCGCCGTCCATCACGTCGTCGTGTATCAACGCGCAGGTCTGGATGAGTTCGAGGGCGGCTCCCACCCGCAGGGCGGCGTGGGTGCGCGCGGGGTCGGCGCCGCCGCAGGCCCGCAGTGCCCACCACACCAGCCGGGCGCGGCTGAGCTTGCCGCCGCTCTGCGTGAAGCGGGCCACCCGGTCGGCCAGGTCCCGCGCGAACAGCGGGTCGACGGCCTGGGCCGCCGCCACCCGCCGGGTGAGCAGATCCCGCAGGACCGCGCGCACCGCGCCGCTCACGTCGCCGTCCACGGCGCGCGCGTCGCCCCAGGGGTCCGGGCCCGCCGCGCACGCCGCAGCGCCGGGCGGATCGGGGTGACCGTGGCCCGCTTCCCCGGCGGCGGGCCGTCGTCCCGACGCGGGGGCGGACGGCCCGGCGCCGGGGTGCTCGCGCGGACGCCGGTCCACGCGGTGGTCCTGTGCCACGGTCGGGCTCATGCCGGTTCCCCTCATCGAGATCCTCGCGATCACAGCTCGTGTCGTTGTGACGGGTTCCGCGCGGACGGCCGGGACGGATGCGCCCGGACGCACACCGCGGGCAGATGTCCCGCCCGGCCCGGCCCGGCGCGTGCGCCCGCGCGCCGCCGCCTCGCCGTCGTGCCCCATGGCCTTCGCACTCTCTTCCCGGTCCCACCGCCGGCCGGTCCGCTACCGGTTGCCGGGGCGGCAGATTTTCGATGCAAAGACGATGCGAGTTGGTGGAGATCGCTTTGCCTCCGCATGGTGGACACGTTCTGGTCGCTGACCGCGACCGACCGGTCCAGCGGAGGAGTAGCCATGACGGCCGCACAGCAAACCCGCGCCTACCCGGGTGACGCCCCCGCGCCCGGCGCGCGGGACGGCGGCCCGGCGACGGGCGGCACGCTCGACGACGCGGACCTCGTCACCGGGTTCCTGGCCGGTGACGAGGTCTGCGTGCAGGCCGTCCACCACCGCTGGGGTCCGCTCGTGTACACCCTCGCCCGGCGCTCGCTGGGGGACGCGCGGGAGGCGGAGGATGTCACCCAAGTGGTGTTCCTCGCCGCCTGGCGGGGCCGCGCCGGGTTCGTCCCCGGCCGCGGCACCCTCCCCGGATGGCTGGTCGGCATCGCCCGCCGGAAGATCGCCGACGCGCTGTCCGCCCGCACCCGCCGCACCGAGCTGGTCGCCGCCGCCGGGGCCAGGCTGCTGACGGCCGCGGACGAGGCGGTGCGGCCGGAGGCGTCCATCGACCGGGTCATGCTCGCCGAGGAGATGGAGCGCCTTCCCGAGGCCCAGCGCAGGGTGCTCAACCTGGCCTTCTACGACGACCTGACCCAGGTCCAGATCGCCGAACTCACCGGCTGGCCCCTGGGGACCGTCAAGAGCCACGCCCGCCGGGGGCTGCGCCGGCTGGCCTGCCGGCTCGACGAGTACGACGCCGTCGCGTGCGCGGCGTGAAAACGCTGCACAAGCGCTGCGACATCGCTCCCGCTCCCGGTGCGAACCCCGCGACGCCGTACGCGTACCCGTACGGACGGAACCCGTGATGTTCCGCATCCGAACGGGTACTCCTCGCGGAATGTCTGCGACAGGCCCGGCAGCGCCGCGGAGGGAGTGAACCGGTCGTGATCGAGGCGGACGTCGCCATCATCGGAGCGGGAGCCGCGGGGCTCTCGCTCGCCCACCGGCTCTGCCTGCCCGCGCCCGGCGCCCGGCCCGCCCGCCGCCCCTCCGTCGTCCTCGTCACCGCGCCGCCCGGCCCGCTGCGCCCGCCCGCGCGCACCTGGTGCTTCTGGGAGGCGGGCCGCGGCCGCTTCGACGCCGCGGTCACCACCGCGTGGCGCCGCCTGCGCGTCCATCCGCCCACCGGTGAACCGATCGAGGACGACATCTCCCCCCTGCGGTACAAGATGATCCGCTCCGACGACTTCGAGTGCCTCGTCGAGCACGACCTCACCCGCACCGGCCGGGTCCGGCGGCTGGAGGCGGTCGTCGACGACGTGGAGGGCGTCGCCGACGGGGCACGCGTCCACGCCCGTACGGCCTCCGGGTCGAGCCGCTGCGTCCAGGCCCGCTGGGTCTTCGACTCCCGCCCCCTCGGCAGCCTCCCCGCGGCCCGCACCACCCTGCTCCAGCACTTCCACGGCTGGTTCGTGCGCACCCCGCGCCCCGTCTTCGACCCGGCCCGCGCCGACCTCATGGACTTCCGCACCGCCCAGCCCGCCACGGGGCTGTCGTTCGGCTACCTGCTGCCCACCGGCACCCGGCAGGCCCTGGTCGAGTACACCGAGTTCTCCCCGGCCGTGCTGTCCGCGGACGCGTACGAGAAGGCGCTGCGGCACTACACCGGCAGCGTGCTCGGCCTGACGGACTTCGAGGTGACCGCGACCGAGACGGGCGTCATCCCCATGACCGACGCCCGCTTCGCACGGCGCACGGGCGACTCCGTCTTCCGCATCGGCACGGCGGGCGGAGCCACCCGGCCCTCCACCGGCTACACCTTCGCCGGTGTGCAGCGCCAGACCGCGGCCGTCGCGGCGGCCCTCGGACAGGGCCGCCGGCCCGTGCCGCCGCAGCCGCACCCGCTCCGCTCCCGCGCCATGGACGCCGTCCTCCTGCACGCCCTCGACAGCGGACTCGTGGACGGCGCGGCGTTCTTCGCGCGGCTGTTCACCCGGGTCCCCATGACCCGGCTGCTGCGCTTCCTCGACGGCGAGACCCGTCCGCACGAGGAACTCGGCATCGGCCTCCACACCCCCGTCCTGCCGATGCTCCGGGCCGCCGCCGCGGTCCCGCTGCTGCCCCGGCGCCCCTTCCCCGGACCCTGACCGGCGCGCCCCACGCGCCCGGCCCCCTCAGCTCGAACTCCCCGACGACCCCTCAGGAGACAGCGTGACCCTGCTGCGTGACGCGGAACTGGCCGCCGCGTTCGACCATGCCGCGCACAGCTACGACACGCTCGTGGCCGCCAACCCCGGCTACCACGCGCATCTGCGCCGCTCCGCCCGTCGCCTCGGGCTGCCCGCGTCCGGCGCCGGGCTGCGCGTGCTGGACCTCGGCTGCGGGACGGGCGCCTCCACCGCCGCGCTGCGCTCGGTGCTGCCCGCCGCCGGGATCACGGCCGTGGACGCCTCCCCGGGGATGCTCGCCCGCGCCCGCGCCAAGGCCTGGGACGACCGGGTCGACTTCGTGTGCGCCCCGGCCGAGTCCCTGGCCGAGGCAGGGGTGCGCGGCCCCTTCGACGCGGTCTTCGCCGCCTACCTCTTCCGCAACGTGGCCGACCCCGACGCCGTCCTCGCCTCCGTGCACGGCATGCTCGCCCCGCACGGCCGGCTCGCCGTCCACGAGTACGCCCTCAGCGGCAGGCGCGCCCACCGCGCCGTGTGGAGCGCCGTGTGCCGGGGCGTGGTCCTGCCGGTTGCCACCGCGTTCGGCGACGGAGACCTCTACCGCCATCTCTGGCACAGCGTCGTCGCGTTCGACACGGCCGACGCCTTCGCGCAGCGCGTGCGCCGCGCCGGGTTCGACCGGGTGCGCGCCCTGCCCCTGCCCGGCTGGCAGACCGGGATCACCCACACCGTGGTCGCCCGCCGCGCCGCCGCGCCCGCCGGGAGCGGACGATGACCGGCCGGGCGGCCCGCCCCGGCCGCGACCGGCACGCCGTCTTCCTGCCCCCGCCGCCCGGCGCGCCCCGGATCGGCGGCACGCCCCGCAGCACCGCCGTCGTCGGAGGCGGCATCGCCGGACTTGCCGCCGCGACCGGACTCGCCGAACGCGGCGTCGACGTCACCCTGTTCGAACGCGAGCCCTACCTGGGCGGCCGCGTCGGCGGCTGGGCGACCGAACTCGACGACGGCACCACCGTGACCATGAGCCGCGGCTTCCACGCCTTCTTCCGCCAGTACTACAACCTGCGCCGGCTGCTGCGCCGCACCGATCCCCGCCTCGACCGCCTCACCGGCCTGCCCGACTACCCGCTGCGCCACGGCAACGGCCTCCACGACAGCTTCCGCCGGGTCCCGCGCACCCCGCCGATGAGCGCGGTCGGCTTCGTGGCGCTCAGCCGCTCCTTCCGCTCCCGCGACCTCGTGCGGATGAACCCCGCCGCCGCGCTCCCCCTGCTCGACGTGCGCGTGCCCGAGATCTACGAGCGCCTCGACCGGGTCAGCGCCCACGACTTCCTCGACACCCTGCGCTTCCCGCCGGACGCCCGGCACCTGGCCTTCGAGGTCTTCTCCCGCAGCTTCTTCGCCGACCCCCGGAACCTCTCGGCCGCCGAGATGGTGCTGATGTTCCACATCTACTTCCTCGGCTCCGCGGAAGGACTGCTCTTCGACGTCCCCGCCGACCCCTTCCCGGCCGGGCTGTGGAACCCGCTGGGCGGCCATCTGCGCGACCGGGGCGCCGGGATCCGCACCTCCACCGCGGTCGAGAGCGTCACCCCCACCGCCGACGGCGCCTACGTCGTCGTCGCGGACGGACGCGAGACACGCCACGACGCCGTCGTCCTCGCCCTCGACACCGCCGGACTGCGCTCCCTGACCGAGCGCTCGCCCGGACTGGGCGACCCGCTGTGGCGCGAGCGCGTCGCCCGGCTGCGCACCGCTCCGCCCTTCCTCGTCTCCCGCCTCTGGCTGGACCGCCCCGTGGAGCGCACCCGGCCGGGCTTCCTCGGCACGGCCGGATACGGCTCGCTGGACAACATCAGCGTCCTGGAGCGCTTCGAGGGCGAGTCCGCCCGCTGGGCCGCGCGCACCGGCGGCTCCGTCGTCGAACTGCACGGCTACGCGCTGCCCGAGCACGCGGACCGCGAGGTGGAGGCCAAACGGCTGATCGAACAGCTCACCCGCGTCTACCCCGAGACACGGCACGCCCGCGTCCTCGACGCCCGCCACGAATGGCGCCAGGACTGCCCCCTGTTCCCGGTCGGCGGCTACGACGACCGCCCCGGGGTGCGCACCTCCAGTCCGGGCCTGGTCCTCGCGGGCGACCTCGTCCGCACCGGCCTGCCGGTGGCCCTCATGGAACGGGCGGCGACCAGCGGCTTCCTCGCCGCCAACGCACTGCTCGAACGCTGGGGAGTGCGCGGCCACCCCCTGTGGACCGTCCCCCGCCGCGGCCGCAGCGCCCTGCTGCGGGGCCTGGCGCACACGGCACCGGCACGCCGGACGGCGCCGCAGGGATAGCCCGCGCCCCGCGGGGCGGGCCGCCCCGGCGCCGCCGACCGGGGCGGCTCACCCCCGTCGGCGCGCGGCCGCCTGCGTGGGCGCGGGCAGTTCGAGGTTCCTGCGGATCGCGGCGCTCGCCGACTTCAGGATCTGGGCGACCTCCTCGACCCGGTGCACGAGGCGGGAGGTGGGGCCGGAGACGTTGACGACCGCGATGATCGAGTCGTTGCGGTCCCGTACCGGCACACCCACGGAGGTGAGGCCGACCTCCGCCTCCTCGCTGGCGACGGCGTAGCCCTGCGCGCGCTCCGTGTGGAGCCGTTCGAACAGTTCGCTCAGTGTGGCCGGGGCCGCGAGGGCCGACATCGGGGTGGCGAGATCACCCGCGGTCAGCTCCTCCACCAGCGCGTCGTCGCTGTCGAAGAGCAGCGCCCGCCCGGAGGCGGTGCAGTGCATGGGGGAACTGCGCCCGACCCAGCCGCCCGCGCGCAGGGACTGGTGCGACTCCTCCCGCAGGACGGTCAGCGAGCGGTTGCCCTGCTGCACCGAGAGAAGCGCGACCTCGCCCTTGCGTGCCACCAAGGTCTGCAGCACCGGGCGCGCGACGTGCAGCAGGGGGGTGTCGCCGGCGCCGGCGGCGAGGATCAGCAACGACCAGCTGAGCCGGTACGCCCTGCTCTCGGGGTGCTGCTCGACCAGCCCACCGCGCTGCATCGCCTGCAGCATGCGCGAGACCTGGCTGCGCTCGCGGCCGACCGAGCGCGCGAGCTCGCTGACGCTGTGCTCCCCGCCGGGTCCGCCGCCCTGCCCGAACGCCAGGAGCAGCGCCGCGACCCGCTCCGGCCCTGAGTCCATCTCTCTCACCCACCAGCTTGTTGCTCTGTGAACACCAAGATACAGACGTGTTAACGCAGCTGTCACGGGACTTCCGGGGGCCTGATGTTGCTGTCAGAGCACCGCTCCTAGGCAGTGGTGGAGGTCGTGCCTAATGTCGCAGCAGCTTTCGCGCCGATGTGACGCGCGACACTCGAAAGGACTGCCCTGTGCCTCCTACCTCCACGCCCAGCGCCACGGCGGCGCCCTCGCTCTACGGCGAGCAGACGAGGCTCTCGCTGGGGAACTTCCCGGCACCCGGCCGGACCTTCGCAGAGGTCTCCGCGTTCGTCCGCAACTACGCACTCGTCAAGCAGGCCGCGGCGGAGGCCAACCACGCCCTCGGTGTCCTGGACCCGGCCCGGCGGGACGCCATCGTGGCGACGTGCCGGGAGATCGCCTCCGGCGAGCACGCCGAGCAGTTTCCGTCCGCGCTCGTCCTCGGCGGCGGCGGGACGACGACCAACATGAACGTCAACGAGGTCATCGCGGCCCGCGCCGCGCAGCTGGCGGGCCGCCCCGTCCACCCGAACGATCACGTCAACGCCTCCCAGTCGACCAACGACAGCTATCCCACCGCGATGGCGCTGACCGTCATGGACCTGGTCGAGCGCCCGGTCTCCGCGCTGGAGGAACTCGCCCGCACCCTGGAGGCGAAGGCGGCGGAGTACGAGGAGACGGTGCACCTCGGCCGGACCTGCCTGCGGGACGCGGTCACGCTCACCGCGGGCCAGTCGCACCGCGCCCAGGCGGCCGCCGTCCGCCGCACCGCGGGCGGCCTGCACGCGGCAGCGGCGTCGCTGCACGCGGTACCGCTGGGGGCCACCGCGATCGGCACCGGCGCCGGGGCCCCCGACGGCTACCGGGAACTCGCCGTCAAGGAGCTGGCCGCGGCGGCGAACCGGCGGCTGATCCCGGCGCCCGACCTGTTCGACGCCCTCGCCCACCTCGACCCCTACGCGGACGTGGCCGCCGCCGGAGCCCGGGTGGCCATCACCCTGGCCAAGATCGCCGCCGATGTCCGACTGCTGTCGTCCGGGCCCGCCGGCGGCCTCGGCGACCTGACGATCCCCGCGGTGCAGGCCGGCTCGTCGATCATGCCCGCGAAGGTCAATCCGGTGATCCCGGAGTACGTGATGCAGCTGAGCTACCGCGTGCGCGGCGCCGCCCACACCGTGGAACTCGCCGTCGCGGCGGGTGAGCTGGAGCTCAACGTGATGGAACCGGTGATCGTGGACGCCTTCGTCGGCATCTTCGACGACCTCACCGCGGCGGCCACCACCTTCGCCCGGCGCTGTGTCGCCGGCCTCGCGTGGGACGGCCCCCGCCGGGCGGACAACGCCGCCGCGGCACTCGACGCCTGGGTCGACATGTCGGCCACGAGCGGATACGAGGCCGCGACCGCCCGGCTCCGCAGCCGGAACAGCGCCAACGCCACCAGCGACGGAGAGCACCGTGACTGAGACCGCCCGGACGGACGCGCCCGTCGCCTACGAGGACGCCCCCCTCACCCGCTTCCACATCCGCGTCGCTGTCGCCGGGACCGGCGGACAGTTCAGCGACGGCTTCATCCTCGGCATCATCGGTATCGTCCTCACCTCCGCCTCCGGTGCCCTGGGACTCACCCCGCTGTGGATCGGTCTGCTCGGAGCCGCGACGCTCGCCGGACTCTTCCTCGGGGCCGTCGTCACCGGACCCATCGCCGACAAGGTGGGCCGCAAGCACATCTTCGGCTGGAACATGTCCGTCTTCGCGGTCCTGTCCGGACTCCAGTTCTTCATCCAGGAGCCCTGGCAGCTGCTGGTGCTCAGGCTCCTGATCGGCGTCGTCCTCGGCGCCGACTACGTGGTCAGCAAGTCCCTCGTCACGGAACTGTCCCCGAGGCGGTCCCGCGGCCGCCTCATGAGCCTCCTCGCCGTGGCCTGGGCCGGCGGCTACGTCATGGCCTACCTCGTCGGCTTCCTGCTCACCGACGTCGGCGGCGAGTCGTGGCGGTACATGCTGGCCGTCAGCGCGCTCCCCGCCGTACTGACGTTCGGATTCCGGCTCGGTGTCCCCGAATCACCGCTGTGGCTCACCAGGCACGGCCGCACCGAAGAGGCCGCGGCCATCATCAGGCGCCACCTCGGACCCGGCGTCCAGCCGCCGCCGGAGGTCACCAGCACCCGACAGGGAGGCATGCGCGACCTGTTCACCGCGAAGCACCGCAAGCGCACCGCCGTCGGCGCGCTGTTCTACGTCTGCCAGGTCATCCCCTTCTTCGCTCTGGGCACGTTCGCCCCGCAGGTGATGAAGTCCCTCGGCGTGACGAGCGCCCTGGCGGCCGGGGCCGCCTACAACGTCTTCCTTCTCGTGGGCGCCGTCCTCGGTCTGCTCTTCATCGACCGGATCCCGCGGCGGTCCTTCCTCATCGGCACCTTCTTCGCCGGCGCGGCCCTGCTCACGGCCCTCATGGCCTTCGCCGACGTCAACCCGGTGATCGCCGTCGGGCTCTTCGCCCTCTTCGCACTCGTGCTGGCCGCCGCGGTCAACCTCGAGTTCGTCTACCCGCCGGAACTCTTCCCGACGGAGGTCCGCGCGTCCGGGGTCGGAGTGGCCGTCGCCGCGAGCCGCCTCGGCTCCGCGTCCAGCACCTTCCTGCTGCCCATCGTCGTGGACGCGTACGGCGTCAACGTCGCCCTCGGCGGATGCGTCGCGGTCCTCGCCGTCGGCGGACTCATCTGCTGGGCGTGGGCTCCGGAAACGAGCAGGCAGTCCCTGACCGAGGCCCCGGACGCCCCCGCCGAGCACCCGGCCGCCCAACCGGCGCACTGAACAGCGCCCAGGCACGACACGGGCTGTCACCCGCGAACGCCCGGCCCGGCCCGCGCAGGCGAGGAGTACGGCGCGCTGCCGGCCGGGTCCGGGCACCTGTCGGCAGCGGTCAGGTGAAGAAGGGCTGTTCATACATGCGACCAGCAACCCGTCAAGGTGCCGCCTCGCAGAAATATCGTTCGAGAGTGTGAACCAAAGACCGTGCGCGGGTCTTGTCAGCCCGTCGAGCGCGTCCTATCGTCTCCGTTCGGAAAGCGCTTTCTCCAGGCTTTCGCTCCAGAAGCAGCAAGGTCGGCACAGCGTCGCGGGAGCCGCCGCGACGAGTGAACGAGCCGCCGCCGACCGGGCCGCGCGCACCCGCACCCCGCAAGCGCTCCCTCTGCACCCGCACCCGCACCGCCCAGGCCGCCGCACGCCCCGCGCACTGCCGCTCCGCGCGCTTCCCGTGCCGGCGCCTCCGCACCTCCGTACCTCCGCACTCCGTACGTCCGGCGGCGCCTCGTGTCCCGGGTCCCGCCCGTCCGTCATGAACCCCACCTGTCATGAGCACATCGGGAATTCAGGAGGAGAGATGAGAAGACCTCTCGCGCTGCGGCTGTCCGCGGCATCGGCGGCGCTGGCCCTGGCGGCCGCGGTCGGCATCGCCCTGTCCACGCCCGAGGCGTCGGCGGCCACCGGTTCCGCCACCGGCTTCGCCACCCAGAACGGCGGGACCACGGGCGGGGCCGGCGGGCAGACGGTCCGGGCCGCCACCGGCACCCAGATCCATCAGGCGCTCTGCAACAGGCCCAGCAGCAGCACGCCGATCACGATCGAGGTCCAGGGCACCATCAACCACGCCAACACCACGAAGGTGTCCGGCAGCAGCTGCAACACGGCCGCCGACGTCATCGAGCTCAAGCAGATCAGCAACGTCACGATCGTCGGCGTCGGCAGCGGCGCCGTCTTCGACCAACTGGGCATCCACATACGCCAGTCGAGCAACATCATCATCCAGAACGTGACGGTCCGCAACGTCAAGAAGTCGGGCTCACCCACCTCCAACGGCGGCGACGCCATCGGCATGGAGAGCGACGTGCGCAACGTCTGGGTCGACCACACGACCCTGGAGGCGTCCGGCGGCGAGTCGGAGGGCTACGACGGCCTGTTCGACATGAAGAACAACACGCAGTACGTGACGCTGTCCTACAGCATCCTGCGCAACTCCGGGCGCGGCGGCCTGATCGGCTCCAGCGAGAGCGACCGGTCCAACAGCAACATCACCTTCCACCACAACCTCTACGACAACATCGACTCCCGCACTCCGCTGCTGCGCGGCGGAACGGCGCACATGTACAACAACTACTACCGGAACCTGAAGGAGTCCGGCATCAACTCCCGCGCCGGAGCCAAGGCCAAGGTGGAGAACAACTACTTCAAGGACTCCAAGGACGTCCTGGGCACCTTCTACACCGACCAGCGGGGCTCGTGGCAGGTCGGCGGCAACCTCTTCGACAACGTGACCTGGTCCGCGCCCGGCTCCCAGAACTACCCCGCCGGGCCCGACCCGCAGTCGAACACGACCGTGGGCATCCCGTACCCCTACACCCTCGACGCCGCCTCCTGCGTACCGGACGTCGTGAGCCGGACCGCGGGCGCGAACACCGGTCTGAAGGTCTCGGACGGCAACTGCTCCCCGCAGACACCGCCGCCCGGCCCGACGACCACACCGCCCACCACCCCCGAACCGACCCCGCCTACCGGCACCAACCTCAGCATCGGCGCGGGCTCCGACGGCTCCAGCAAGGCCGACGGCACCAGCTACGGCAACGTCCGCGACGGCGACCTCGGCACCTACTGGTCACCGGCCGGCACCACCGGGTCCGTCTCGGTCAAGTGGGGCTCCGCGACCGCCGTGTCGCGCGTCGGCATCCGGGAGGCCGCCGGCTCCGCCGGAGCCATCGGCACCTGGCGACTGCTCAACGGGGACACCGGAGGCATCCTCGCCTCCGGCAGCGGCGCGGGCACCCTCTCCTTCCCGCAGACCTCGCTGAAGAAGATCACCTTCGAGATCACCGGGGCGACCGGCACCCCGAGGGTGGCCGAGTTCGAGACCTACGGCTCCTGACACCACCCGGCGCCGCCATCCGGCCGCCCCGGGCCCGCGCATCCGCCGGACAGCCGTCCGGCGCGCGCGGGCCCGGGGCGGCCCGCGCCACGTCAGCCCGGCCCGCGCCGCGCCAGCAGATACCGCGCCGTCAGGGCCACGCCCGGATCCTCGTCCTCCGTCAGCGCGGTGAGCGCGGCGGACGTCCGGGCGCCCGGGACGTCCGCCAGGGCCTGGGTCAGGCGGCGGCGCGCGGCCGAGTCCGCCCCGCCGTCCGTGAGCCGCCCGACCAGCCCCGCGGCGATCCGGTCGAGCAGCGCGGGATCGCGCGCCAGCGCGCCGAGCGCGTCGGCGGCGTCGACGTCGTTCACCGCCGCGACGACCATGTCGAGCAGCGCGGGGATCGACTCGGCAACTCCGCGCGCGCCCAGCGCCAGCGCCGCGCACCCCCGCACGCCGGGATCGCCGTCCGCGAGGGCGTCCTTCAGCAGCGGGACGGCCGCCGCCTGCGGCAGCTCGGCCACGGTCCGCACCGCCCGCCCGCGCACGTCGGCCCGCGCCGCCGCGAGCCCCCGTGCCAGCAGGGGCAGCGCCTCCTCACCGGCCTGGGCCAGACTCCACCGCAGGGCACCGGCGACGACCGGGTCCGGCTCGTCCAGCACCGCGTCCACCAGCGCCGCCACCGGTACCACGGCGTGCTCACCGGTGGCCAGGGCCGCGCGCTGGCGCTCGCCCGCGCTCTCCGACGCCAACGCCCGCAACAGCGCCACGACCTGGAGCACGTCCTCCCACCGGGCGGGCTCCGCGGCGTCGATGCGGCCGAGCCGCGCGAGCAGTTCCGTCTCCCGCTCGATCCGCTCGCGCGTCTGCCGGACGAGGTCCGCGACCAGCTCCGCGGGCGTGAATCCGGGGTCGTCCAGGGCGCGCCCCGCGTCGCGCAGCGACAGCCCCAGGGACCGCAGGCTCTCGATGTGGAAGATCCGCCGGATGTCCGTGCCGGAGTACTCGCGGTAGCCGCCCGGCGTACGCCCCGTCGGACGCACCAGGCCGAGCGACTCGTAGTGCCGGAGCATGCGCGCGCTCACCCCGGAACGCCGTGCCACCTCGCCGATCAACACCGCTGATCACTCCTCCTGCGCGGGCGGCCCCACGGCCACGATGCGCTTCGCGTCCTCGACGGCGCCCGCGAACTCCGCGTCCGGGTCGAGCGCCAGCCGCTCCGTCTCCCCGGCATGGTGCCGTACCCGGGCGACGGGATCCGCCGCCGCGGCACGCAGCGCGGGCGCGGCGTCCGCGCCGAGCGCGACCAGCGCCCGGCTGAGGCTCAGCCGGGTGTCCCGGTCGCCGCGCCCCAGCTGCGTCACCAGCACCCGGGCGAGCGCGGGCCGTTCGCCGTCGGGCGCGAGGACGACCGCGGTACGCCAGGCGGCCCGCGCCACCTCGTCGTCGGCGTCGGTGAGACGCGCGCGCGTGAGCGCGGGCCAGGCCCGCCGGTCCCCGATCTTGGAGAGGGTGTGCAGCGCCTGGCCGCGCGCCTGCGCCCGGTCCGAGTCCAGCTCCCTGAGGAGCCTCGGGACCGTCGCCTCGGCCGGGTGCCGTGTGAGCGCCCACGTCAGCATGTCCCGTACGAAGAACTCCGGCTCCACCGCGCACCGTTCGACGAGCCGGTCGATGTGCCGGGGGTCCGGCGCCGCGCCGATCGCGAGCGCCGCCGACAGCCGTACCGACGCGTCCTCGCTCGCCAGGCCCCGCTGTGCCCGCGCCATGTCCACGTACGTGTTCCTTCCCCTCGGGTGAGTGCGTCTCCGCGGCCCCAGTGAAGGGCCTGCCACGGTGTCAAGGTCAAGGCCGCCCGCCCGATCACCCTCGGCGACAACGTGGGGATCGGCGGCGGGGCCGTCGTCCTGCCCGGCGTCACCCTCGGCGACAACTCCGTCATCGGCGCCGGAGCCGTCGTCACCCAGGGACGTGCCGCCCGGCGTCGTCGCCGCCGGCAACCCCGCCCGCGTGGTGCGGAGTCTGTGAGAGCGCGGCCGCGGCCACCGCGACCGCCGACCCCCGCCGCCGCGCTCGCGTCCTCGACGCGGCCCTCGACCGCATCGCCGGGGAAGGCACCGCGCACGTCTGCCCACCGCGGCCGTGGCAGGCTGAGCCCCCGGACAGCGCACCCGGACAGCGCACCCGGACCGAGCCGCCGCAAGGAGCCCCCGTGACATACGACATCACAGCCCTCCGCTCCCGATTCCCGGCGCTGGAGGCCGGGATCGCCCACTTCGACGGGCCGGGCGGCACCCAGACCCCCGAGCCCGTCATCCGGGCCGTCGCGGACGCGCTCGCCCGCCCGCTGTCGAACCGGGGCCGGGTGGCGCCGGGGGAGCGCAACGCCGAGTCGATCGTCACCGGGACCCGTCAGGCCCTGGCCGACCTGCTGGGCGCGCAGCCCTCCGGCATCGTCTTCGGCCGCAGCGCCACCCAGCTCACCTACGACTTCGCCCGCACCCTCGCCAAGACCTGGTCACCGGGGGACGAGGTGGTCGTCACCCGCCTCGACCACGACGCCAACATCCGCCCGTGGGTCCAGGCGGCCGCGGTGGTCGGGGCCGTCGTGCGCTGGGCCGACTTCGACCCCGCCACCGGGGAGCTGACCGCCGACGACATCCGCGCCGTCCTGTCCGAGCGGACCCGGCTCGTCGCCGTCACCGCCGCGTCCAACCTGATCGGCACCCGCCCGGACATCCCCCGGATCACCCGACTGGTCCGCGGGAGCGGCGCGCTGAGCTACGTCGACGGCGTCCACCACGCCGCCCACACCCTGGTCGACCTGGAGCGGCTCGGTGCCGACTTCTACGTCTGCTCGCCGTACAAGTTCCTCGGCCCGCACCACGGAGTCCTCGCCGCCCGGCCGCAGTTGCTGGAGACGCTGCGGCCGGACAAGCTGCTGCCGTCCGGCGACGCCGTCCCGGAGCGCTTCGAACTGGGCACCCTGCCCTATGAGTTCCTCGCCGGAACCCGCGCGGCGGTCGACTTCCTCGCGGAGCTCGATCCCGACGCCCGCGGCACCCGCCGCCGGCGCCTCGAAGCCTCCTACGCCGCGCTCGAAGAGCACGAAGGCGGCCTGCGCGCACGGCTCGACACGGGGCTGGCCGCCCTGGACGGCGTCACGGTGCACTCCCGCGCGGCCGACCGCACGCCCACGCTGCTGCTGACGTTCGCGCGGCACGGCACGGCGGACGCCTACGCCTTCCTCGGCGAGCGCGGGGTGCACGCCCCCGCGTCCTCGTTCTACGCCGTCGAGGCGTCGCGGCGGCTGGGCCTCGGGGACGCGGGCGGCCTGCGCGTCGGCCTCGCGCCCTACACGAGCGAGCAGGACGTCGACCGGCTCCTGAGCGGTCTGGCCGAGTTCCTGGACCGCCCCGCCGGCTGACCGCGCGCCGGCCCCTCCCCGTGGGGGCAAGGGGACGCGGCCCCGCCGCGTGAGGGCACGGGGGCCCGGCCCCGCCGCGTGAGGGCACGGCCCCGCCCTCAGCCGCCCGGGGCGCCGTCCCCGGGCGGCGGCGTCCCGACGGTCCGCGCGACCGCCC
>NZ_AGBF01000052.1 GCF_000225525.1 Streptomyces zinciresistens K42
CGGAGCGGACGGCCCGGCGCAGCCAGGCGGGCGGGTCGGCGGGCGGGCCGTGGGCGGCGAGGCGTTCCAGGAGGCGCAGCCAGACCGCCTGTTCGAGGTCCCCCGGTTCCGTGCCGGCCGCCGGTGCCTCGGCGCGGGCCTCCGCGAGGAGCAGTGGGCGCAGGGCGGTGACCAGGTCGTACGTCATGTCCGCAACGACGCGGCCGTCCGGGCGCGGGGTTGCCCGGACGGCCGTCGGTCACTCCAACAGGCGGCGGGGACTCAGCCGTTGACGAAGTCCTCGCGGGCCAGCAGGGCGGTGTCGGTGTTGTCGGTGAAGATCCCGTCGATGCCGGTCGCGAAGTACGTCCGGTACAGGGCGAGGGCGTCGCCGTACGCGTCCGGGTCGGTGCCCTTGCGAAGGCTCGGCGGGAGGAAGGGGTTCTCGTTGCGCATCGTGTAGGGGTGCAGGATCAGTCCGACCTTGTGTGCGTCGGCGACGAGCGTGGTGGGCCGGGTGAGGTTGCCGGAGGCGTCCTTCGGCACGATCAGGTCCAGGGTGGGGCCGATGCCCTGGGCGTAGGAGGCGATCTCCCGGAGGCCCGCGGGCTTGATCAGGTCGTCGACGGTGCGCGGGTCGCCGGTCTCGACGAAGTCCCAGGGGCGGGTGCCCGCGCCCGACAGGAGCAGGACCAGCGGGTTGTCGAGCAGCCGGTTCAGGCGCTGGATGCTGCCCGGTTCGAAGGACTGCAGGACGACCGGCGCGTTGCGGCCGTCCTTGCGGTGCCGGCGCAGCAGCTTGGCGACCCGCTCCTCCAGGCCGAGGCCCAGCTTGCGGTAGTAGGTGGGGTGCTTGGTCTCGGGGTAGATCCAGACCTGCTTGCCGCGGCGGCGGGTCTGCTCGTCCTGCCAGCGCAGCATCTCCTCGAAGGTGGGGATCTCCCAGCGGCCGTCGTAGAGGGTGTTGTGCGGGCGGTTGGCGGGGATGCGCTCGACGGCGCGCAGGGTCTTCAGCTCGGCGAGGGTGAAGTCCTCGGTGAACCAGCCGGTGTAGGTGACCCCGTCGATGACCTTGGTGGTGCGGCGGTCGGCGAAGGCGGGGTGCTCGGCGACGTCGGTGGTGCCGCCGATCTCCGACTCGTGGCGGCAGACGAGATGGCCGTCCCTGGTGGGGACGAGGTCGCCCGCCTCGACGATGTCCGCGCCCATGTCGAGGGCCAGCTGGTAGGAGCCGAGGGTGTGCTCGGGCCGGTAGCCGCTGGCTCCGCGGTGGCCGATGACCGTCGGCCTGGGCAGGCTCTTGAGCCCGCCGCCCTCGCCGCCGCGGGTCCCGGCGGCCCGCGCCGTGCCCGGCAGTCCGAGGGCCGCGCCGCCGGCGCCGAGCACGGCCGCGCCGAGAAGTGCCCGCCGTGCGGTTCCGGCCGTCTGCCCGTTCTCCTGGGTTGCCATGAGCGCCCTTCCTGCCTCTGCCCGTCGCTGCGCGCCGATCGTAGGGGGGTGTCCATGACCGGTGGGAGACCCGGGACGGAACACGCGGATGACACGGGATGTCGGGCCGGGAGGGCGGGATGACGGGCCGTCGGACCGGTGGCGGGAAACCCGTGTACCCGCGAACCCGCGAACCCGCCTACCCGCACGACACGCCCAGGAGCGATGTCGGTCACATGGTTGCGACCGCGTTACGGGCGGTGGACGGCACGTCACCGCAGGTAAAAGTACGTCAACACTGAGTAAGACCTCGGTGAAGTCGGCTCACCCGATGTGCGGGATCGCCCGGACCGCGAGTATCGTCCTCACCTGCACAGACAGTTACGAATCCCTTGACACCGGAGGGCCCGTTGTCCCGCTTCGCGCTCATCAAGGCAGTGCTCGGACCGATCATGCGCCTGATGTTCCGCCCCCAGGTGGAGGGCGCGGAGCGCATCCCGGGCGACGGTCCGGTCATCCTGGCCGGAAACCACCTCACGTTCATCGACTCGATGATCCTCCCGCTGGTCTGCGACCGTCAGGTGCTGTTCATCGGCAAGGACGAGTACGTCACCGGCAAGGGCGTCAAGGGCCGTCTGATGGCGTGGTTCTTCACCGGCGTCGGCATGATCCCGGTGGACCGGGACGGCGGCCGGGGCGGTGTCGCCGCGCTGATGACCGGGCGCCGGATCCTGGAGGAGGGGCAGGTGTTCGGCATCTACCCCGAGGGCACGCGCTCCCCCGACGGCCGGCTGTACCGGGGGCGCACCGGCATCGCGCGGCTGACGCTGATGACCGGGGCGCCGGTGGTTCCGTTCGCCATGATCGGCACGGACAAGATCCAGCCGGGCGGGTCGGGGATGCCGCGGCCGCGCAAGGTGACGGTGCGGTTCGGTGAGGCGATGGAGTTCTCCCGGTACGAGGGGATGGACCGGGACCGGTACGTGCTGCGGGCGGTGACGGACTCGGTGATGACCGAGGTGATGCGGCTGTCCGGGCAGGAGTACGTGGACGTGTACGCGAGCAAGGCCAAGGCGGCGGCGTAGTTCCGCCGGCCGGGCGCGGGGGCGGCGGGGCCGGGTTCGGCTCCGGTCCGTTCCCGGGCGCGGGTGGGTGGGGGCTCGTCGCGCGGTTTCCCGCGCCCCCGAGGGGGTCGAGGCCGCGGTCGGCCGGCACCTGCCGTGGGAGCGCCGGGCCGTCGGCCCCCGGCCCCCGCGCTTCCGGCGGGGCGTGGGGGTCGGGGGCCGGGCTTCAGTGGACGGTGTCCAGGCGTTGGCCTCTCAGGAGGTACCAGGCCGCCACCGCCGCCGCGAGGAGTACCGCCGCACCGGCTCCCGCCGCGAGGGCGAGGCCGTCGGTGAAGGACGCGCGGGCCGCCTCCAGCATCGCCTGGGCCGGACCGGCCGGCATGGCGCCCGCCGCCTCCACCGCGCCGCCCAGCGACTCGTGGGCCGCGGCGGGGGTGCCGGCCGGGCCGGTGAAGTCGCGGTACACCCCGGTCACGATCGAGCCGAGGACCGCGATGCCCAGCGCGGCGCCCAGTTCGTAGGCCGTCTCGGACACCGCGGACGCGGCGCCCGCCTGCTCCTTCGGCACGGAGGACAGGATCACGTCGGAGGTCACCGTGAAGGAGAAGCCCGCGCCGACGCCGACCACCAGCAGGGCGGCGCCCAGGAGCGGGTAGCCCGTGGTGGCGTCGATCACCGTCAGCGCGGCCAGCGCGAGCCCGATCGCCGCGAGGCCGCCGCAGACCACGGCGCGCACGGAGAACCTGCGGGCCGTACGGCCGGCGATCAGACCGGCCACGACCGCGCCGATCGCGGCGGGCAGTTCGGCGAGGCCCGCCTCGAACGGACCCCGGCCCTGGACGAGTTGCAGGAACTGCGAGAGGAAGAACACCAGGCCGGACAGGCCGAGGATGGTCAGCAGGTCGGCCAGCACGGCACCGCTGAAGCCGCGGCTGCGGAACAGCCGCATGTCCAGCAGCGGGGCCGGCAGGGTGAGCTGGCGGCGTACGAAGCCGTACAGCGCGCCCGCGCCCAGCACCCCGGTGGCGAGCGTGATCCAGGTGAGGCCACCGGCCGCCGCCTCCTTGACGGCGTAGACGATCCCGATCATGCCGACGAGCGACAGCAGCACGCTGGCCAGGTCCCACGGTCCGGGGCTGGGGTTGCGGGACTCCGGGAGCAGCCTGATGCCGACGAGCACGAGGACGGCCATCACCGGCAGGTTGATCAGGAAGACCGAGCCCCACCAGAAGTGTTCGAGCAGGAAGCCGCCGACGATGGGCCCGACGGCGGTGCCCGCGGAGGCGGTCGCGCCCCAGATGCCGATGGCGAGGCTGCGCTCGCGCGGGTCGTGGAAGAGGTTGCGGATCAGCGCGAGGGTCGCGGGCATGAGCGTCGCGCCGGCGACGCCGAGCAGGGCGCGGGCGACGATCAACATCTCGGGGGTCGTCGCGTAGGCGTTGAGGACGGAGATCGCGCCGAAGGCCGTGGCACCGATGAGCAGGATGCGCTTGCGGCCGATGCGGTCGCCGAGGCTGCCCATGGAGACCAGCAGACCGGCGATCACGAAGGAGTAGACGTCGCCTATCCACAGCAGCTGGGTGCCGGAGGGCTTCAGATCCTCGCTGATGTAGGGGGTCGCGAGGCCGAGGACGGTGGCGTCGACGGCCACCAGCAGCACGGCGAGCACGAGGACGGACAGCGCGAGCCACCGGCCGGGGCGCTTGGTCACCGCCTCGTTCGTCGTCGCCGGCCGCAGGGTGCTGCTCATGATTCCTCTCTCCGTAGCGCACCGCCGAGCAGCAGCCCGACGATCATGTGGGTGAAGTCGTTGCGGGCCACGCGGCCCTCCGCCACCGCCCAGGCAGCGGAGCCCAGCAGGCCGTAGAGGGCCTCGGTGAGCCAGAGCGGGCTCAGATCGATGCGGAACTCGCCGCTCTGCTGGCCGCGCCGGAAGAGCGCGGCCATGCGGTCGTCGATACGGGCCCAGCCCGCGTTCAGCGTGTCGCCCTCGAACAGCTGGTTCTCGGTGTAGAGGAAGGCGAGCAGGCCGGCGGCGGGCTCGATCTCGCGGACCAGCCGGTACACGGCGTCGCGCGCGGGCCCGTCGTCCAGACGGGCCGTGTCGAGCGCGGCCTCGCACTCGGCGATGCCCAGCGACTCCAGCGCCCGGACGAGGGCGTCCCGCCCGGCGAAGTGCCGGTGCAGCGTGGCCCGGCTGATCCCGGCCGCCTTGGCGACCTCGTCCATGGTCGCGGTGGCTTTGCGGGTCAGCAGGGTCGCGGCGGTGCGCAGCACATGGTCACGATCGACAGCCATGAGACGAGAGTAGCGCATGTGAGACGTTGATGTCTCATGTTGGACATGTATGACTCACGGCTGCCGATCGGGGGGTGTGTCAGTGCCAGGGCAGCCGCCCGCGCCGCTCCCAGTACGCGCCCGGCTCCTCCACCAGCGCGCCGAGCCGCTCCGCCTGCTCCTCGTCGAGGTCGACGACGGCGGCGTGCAGGTTGGCGGCGAGCTGTCCGGTCGTGGCGGCCCCCGACAGGACCACTCCGGCCCAGGGCCGGCGCAGGACGAGGGCGAGCGCGACGGCGTCGCAGCCCTGGGAGGTCTCGGCGGCCACGGCCCTGAGCGCGTCGGGCGCGTAGGGGTCCGCGAGCCGCCCGTTGGCCATGCCCTCCTTGACGATCACCGTGAGACCGGCGTCGTGCGCCTCCGCGAGGGCGGGTCCGGCCGAGGTCTCCAGGGCGTTGTACGTGGACTGGACGGTACGGAAGAGGGGGGCGCCGTCGACGGTCACGGCGAGGGCGGCCCGGATGGCGTCGGCCTGGGCCGGGCCGCTGGTGGAGAAGCCGACGCTGAGGCCCTGCGCCGCGGCCTCGGCGAGCCGGGCGTGCAGGTCCTTGTCGGTGAGGGCCGGGCTGTCCGGGGTCACCGAGTGGATCTGGTACAGGTCGAGCCGGTCGCCGAGCAGCGCGTCGCTCTCGGCGCGCTGGCGCTCGTAGCTCCGGAGGCTGTGGTCCTTGACCTCGTGCCGTTCCGCGTCGGTGGTCCACCCGGCGGTGTAGGTGTAGCCCCACTTGCTGCCCACGACGACGTCGTCGGCGCCGGGGCGCGCGTGCAGCCAGTCGGCGAGGAACTCCTCGGAACGGCCGTAGGAGCGGGCGGCGTCGATGTAGCGGACGCCCTGGGCGTAGGCGGCGTCGAGGAGTTCGTGGGTGCGGGCGCGCAGGGCGTCGACGCCGCGGTCCTCGCCGAGGTCGTCCTCGCGGCCGAGGTTGATGTAGCCGGGGCGGCCGACGGCGGCGAGGCCGAGTCCGATGTGGCAGGTCGGGGTGGTCGCTGTCGCCAGTCGGTCGAAGGGCATCGCGGGCTCCGTGGGTCGGCTCCGGTACGGCTTGCGACCAACGTACCCGCGATGACCTTCCGTATCGCTCCGGCACCCGGTTCCCGGGAGGGCGGCCCCGGGGAGCGGGGCGGGTCGCGACGACGCGCGGTACGCCTCTCGGGGCCGCGGCGCCCGCCTCCCTGCGGTGGCCCCGCGCACCCCGCCGCCACTCCCCGGCAGCCGCGCGGACCCGGCGCCGCCCGCCGTCGCGGTGCCTTCGCTCAGCCCTGCCGCTTGGCCGCCGCCCATGTGTGCTGGACCGTCAGGTCGGCCTTGAGCTCGGCCAGTTGGACCGCCACCGCGCTCGGGGCGGTGCCGCCGCGGCCGTCGCGGGAGGCGAGGGCGCCGGGGACGTCGAGGACCGTGCGCACCTCGGGTGTCAGATGGGCGGAGATCTTCGCGAACTGCTCGTCCGTCAGTTCGTCCAGCTCCTTGCCCTCCGCCTCGGCGGCCTTCACGCACTCGCCCGCGACCTCGTGCGCGACACGGAACGGCACGCCCTGCTTGACCAGCCACTCGGCGATGTCGGTGGCGAGGGAGAAGCCGGCCGGGGCCAGTTCCTCCATGCGGGCGCGGTTGACGGTGAGGGTCGCCATCATGCCGGTGAAGGCGGGCAGCAGGACCTCCAGCTGGTCGCAGGAGTCGAAGACCGGCTCCTTGTCCTCCTGGAGGTCGCGGTTGTAGGCGAGGGGCAGCGCCTTCAGGGTGGCGAGCAGACCGGTGAGGTTGCCGATCAGACGACCGCTCTTGCCCCGGGCCAGCTCCGCGATGTCCGGGTTCTTCTTCTGCGGCATGATCGACGAGCCGGTGGAGAAGGCGTCGTGCAGGGTCACGAAGGAGAACTCCTTCGTGTTCCAGATGATGATCTCCTCGGCGATCCGGGAGAGGTTCACGCCGATCATGGCCGTGACGAACGCGAACTCGGCGGCGAAGTCGCGCGAGGCCGTGCCGTCGATCGAGTTGCCGGCGGAGCCGTGCTCGAAGCCGAGGTCCTCGGCCACCGCCTCCGGGTCGAGACCCAGCGAGGAGCCCGCCAGGGCGCCCGAGCCGTACGGCGAGACGGCCGTGCGCGCGTCCCACTGCCGCAGCCGCTCGGCGTCCCGGGACAGGGACTGCACATGGGCGAGGACATGGTGGGCGAAGAGCACCGGCTGGGCGTGCTGGAGGTGGGTGCGGCCGGGCATCGCCACGTCCGGGTGAGCCTCCGCGAGACCCACCAGCGCGTCCTGGAGGTCGGCGATCAGCCCGCCGATGATCCGGGCGTGGTCGCGCAGGTACATCCGGAACAGGGTGGCGACCTGGTCGTTGCGGGACCGGCCGGCGCGCAGCTTGCCCCCGAGGTCGGGGCCGAGGCGTTCCAGCAGACCCCGCTCCAGGGCGGTGTGGACGTCCTCGTCGGCGACCGTCCCGACGAACGCGCCGGACGCCACGTCGGCCTCCAGCCGGTCGAGCCCGGCGATCATCCGGGTCAGCTCGTCCTCGGTGAGCAGGCCCGCCCTGTGCAGCACGCGCGCGTGGGCGCGCGATCCGGCGATGTCGTACGGGGCGAGGCGCCAGTCGAAGTGGACGGACGCGGACAGCCTGGCCAGGGCCTCGGCGGGACCGTCGGCGAAACGGCCGCCCCAGAGCCGGACGTCACCGCTGTTGCTGCTCACTTGCGTTGCTCCTCGGGGGTGTGGAGGTACGGGCCGCGCTTCAGGCGCGGCCCGCGGCGGGCCCGGCCGACGGCCGCCGGCGGACGGCGCCCTCGACGCCGGGCTGACGACAGACTGTAGAGGCCGGCGCGCCGGCCGGACGCCCGCCCCGGCGCGCGTGGCGGGCGCGTGCGCGTCTCGGCGGCGCGGGCATCGGCTTCTCCCCGTGCACGTCGACACGCATGTGTCGACTCGTACTCGCTGACACACAGGCGCCATGCATGAGTATGCAGAGTGATGCATGATTCGTCAATCTTGGCGGCGGCTGAACGCCCGAAACCGCTTACCCGTATTCCTCCCCGGACGCAGGCGCCGCGTCCGCCACCGAGGACACCCCGAACCCGAGTGAGGCATCCCCATGTCGAGGGCTCTTCCGAAGTACCACAAGCGCCGTGTCGCGTTCGCCGGCGGCGCCGCCGCGGTCGCTCTGTCCGGCACGGTGATCGCCGGATTCGCCCTGGCCGGGGAGTCCGCTCCGGACGCGAACGGCGGCGCCCGCACGCTGGCCGGTCCGGGCACCGTCTCCTGTCCCGACGTCACCCCCGCGCTCCCCGCCGTCCCGGCCTCCGCACGCGCCGAGGTCGACCGCACCCTCGCCCAGCTCCGCACCCAGATCACCGAAGCGGACCGGCGCCTCATCGACACCGTCGGCCAGGGCGGCCCCAACTTCGTCCAGAACGCCATCCTCGGCCCCCTCAAGGACAAACGCGTCGCCGCCCTCAACCGCATCGAGACAGCCATCGGCCGCACCGCCGCCAAACCCGAAGGACTGGAGGCACTCGCCGCCTGCACGCTCAACGGCGGCGGTGCGGGAGCGGGCCAGGAGACCGGCGCGCCGCCCAGCGGGCCCGGGGCCGGCGGCACCGCGGGCCCGGACCAAGGGCAGGGACAGGGCCAAGGGCAGGGGCAAGGTCAGGGACAGGGCCAAGGGCAGGGGCAGAACGGTGGTCCGGGCACCGTCTCCTGTCCCGACGTCACCCCCGCGCTCCCCGCCGTCCCCGCCTCCGCACGCGCCGAGGTCGACCGCACCCTCGCCCAGCTCCGCACCCAGATCACCGAAGCGGACCGGCGCCTCATCGACACCGTCGGCCAGGGCGGCCCCAACTTCGTCCAGAACGCCATCCTCGGCCCCCTCAAGGACAAACGCGTCGCCGCCCTCAACCGCATCGAGACAGCCATCGGCCGCACCGCCGCCAAACCCGAAGGACTGGAGGCACTCGCCGCCTGCACGCTCACGCGGTGACGTGACAGGCAGCCATGGCCGCCCCGTTGGCACGCCGGCCGGGGCGGCCATGGTGGACACCCCGGGGAACAACACCCCCGAGGAACCGCAATTCCTTAGACAGGCGAACGATCCCCGTCCATAATCGGTGGACGTGGGAAAGACATACGAGCGCATCGACGGCCGGCTCCGCACGTTCATCGAGGAGCAGCCGGTCTTCTTCACCGCGACCGCTCCCCTGTCGGCGGACGGCACGGTCAACCTCTCCCCCAAGGGAATCAAGGGCTCCTTCGCCGTTCTGGACGAACTGACCCTGGCCTACCTCGACTTCGCGGGCTCCCACGCCGAGACCATCGCGCATCTGCGGGAGAACGGCCGGATCACCCTCATGTGGTGCGCCTTCGCGGGGCCGCCGAACATCGTGCGCGTGCACGGCCGCGGCGAGGCCGTCTTCCGGGACGACCCGCGCTTCGCGGACCTGCTCGGCCGCTTCCCCGGCGTCGACCCGTCCCCGCACGGCCTGCGCGCGATCGTCGTCGTACGGGCCGAGCTGATCCGGGACTCCTGCGGCTACGCCGTCCCCCTCATGACGTACGACGAGGACCGCGACCTGCACGCCCGGCGGTTCGCCCGGGAGGACGACGCCTCGCTGAGCGCCTACTTCGCCGAGAAGGAGCACATCGCGCGCAGCATGGACGGCCTGCCCGGACTGCCGCTCCCGCTGCCGCCGTCCTGAGCCGCGCAACCCCGGTGCCGTCGCCGCGCCGCCCGCGCGTCCGCGTGCCGCGTGCCGCCGTCCGGGACCCGCGCCGCCCGCCTGCGGCCACCGGCTCATCACCCGGCGGACACCACTGAACACACGGGCCTCTCCACACGTACCTGAGGGCCGAGGGACCACGACCGACACGTACTCCCCTTGGCCCCCGTCCCCGGAGGAACCGTGACCACCACGCTCGCAGGCGGCCGTGCGGCCCGCCGCCAGACGATGCGGCGCATCCGGCCGCGCCGCTCCCCGGCCGTACCGCTGGTCGTCGCCCTCTGGGCGGGCGCCGCCGCCGTGCTGTGGCTGTGGTGGGACAACACGCCCTCCCTCGCGGACGACACCGCCAGGATCCTGGCCGCCGGACGGATCACCGGACTGCTGGCCGGCTACCTGATGGCGCTGGTGGTGCTCCAGATGGCGAGGGTGCCCGCGCTGGAGCGGCGCGTGGGCTCGGACCGGGTCGCCCGCTGGCACGCGATGAGCGGGCGCTACACGGTGTGCCTGGTCGCCGCGCACGTGTTCCTGACGATGTGGGCGTACGCCCTCCAGGCCGGGCGGACCCTCGGCGACGTGGTCCGGCAGACGGTCGACTCGGTCGGCTCCCTGCCGGACATGGGCAAGGCGGCGATCGGCACGGGCCTGCTGTTCGTCATCGCGTTCCTCTCCGTCGGGGGCGTCCGCCGCCGGATGCCGTACGACACCTGGTACCACGTGCACCTGCTGACGTACGCGGCCGTGTACCTGACGTACTGGCACCAGATCACGGCGGGCAACGACTTCGCGGTCCAGCCCACCGCGAAGACCTTCTGGTACGGCCTGTACGGCGTCGTGACCGCGCTGGTGCTCTGGTACCGGGTCGTCACCCCGATCCGCCTCAACCTGCGGCACCGCATGTACGTGGAGGCGGTGATCGAGGAGACGCCGGGCATCGTGTCGGTGCTGATCGGCGGACGCAGGCTGCACCGCATGGGCGCCGAGGCCGGGCAGTTCTTCCGCTGGCGGTTCAAGGCGCCGGGCATGCGGTTCAGTTCGCACCCGTACTCGCTGTCGGCGGCGCCCCGGCCGGACATGCTGCGGATCACCGTGAAGGCGATCGGCGACCACACCGCGCGGCTGCGCGAGCTTGAGCCCGGCACCAAGGTCTGGGCCGAGGGCCCGTACGGCGCCCTGACCGCCCAGCGCCGCAGCCGCGGCAAGGTGCTGCTGGTGGCAGGCGGCGTCGGCATCACGCCGATGCGGGCCCTGTTCGAGACGCTGCCGGGGGCGGCCGGTGACATCACCCTGCTCTACCGGGCCAACAGCACCCAGGACCTGGCGCTGTGGGGCGAGTTGTCGGCCATCGCCGACGAGCGCGGCGCCCGGCTGATGTACGCGGTCAACAGCCCCGGCGGCGAACGGCCCGACATCTCGGCGGAGCGGCTGCGGCAGAAGCTGCCGGACATCGGCGAGCACGACGTGTTCCTGTGCGGCCCGCCCGGGTTCGCGCAGTCCGTGTACGAGGCACTGCGCGAGGCGGGGGTGCCCGCCCGCCGCATCCATCACGAGTCGTTCGAGATGTGAGCGGCGGGACTCCGGCACTGCGACACACTTCGAGACTTCAAGACTCCAGGAGCTGCGGAAGCCATGAGGAAGAGTCACCCCATCCGGCGGTTCGTGCTGGCCGGCGCCGCCACGGTGTCCGGGATCGTGCTGCTGCTGTCGCTGAAGCCGGCGACCGACCCGGCGTCGGCGCAGGCCGCGGACGGCGCGGCGCCGCCCGCGGCGGCCTCGCCCCAGGGCGGCGCCGAGGCGGCGGGGGCGGGCACGGTCACCGGTGAGGCGGCGCGCACCCAGTACGGGGCCGTGCAGGTCAGGCTGACCGTGAGCAACGGCAGGATCACCCGGGCCGAGGCGGTGCAGGCGCCCCGGGGCGGCCAGAGCGACACGGTCACCGCCAGCGCCGTGCCCCGGCTGAACCGGGCGGCGGTGGCCGCGCAGAGCGCCGGCATCGACGCGGTGTCCGGGGCCACGTACACGAGCGCCGGCTACAAGCAGTCGCTCCAGTCGGCGATCGACAAGGCGAACGCGGCCGGGGGCGCGGCCCGGGGGTCGGGCTCGCAGGGATCGGGCTCGCAGGGGTCCGGGGCGCAGGGGTCCGGGGCGCAGGGGCCGGGCTCCGGCGGGCAGGACCCGGGCGCCGCGCGGGCGCGGACCGTCACCGGCGCCGTCGCGCGGACCCAGTACGGGCCGGTCCAGGTCCGGATCACCGTCGCGGGCGGCAAGGTCACCCGGGCGGAGGCGGTCCAGGCGCCCAGGGGCGGCCAGAGCGACACGGTCACCGCCGGCGCAGTGCCGCGGCTGAACCGGGCGGCGGTGGCCGCGCAGAGCGCCGGCATCGACGCGGTGTCCGGGGCCACGTACACGAGCGCCGGCTACAAGCAGTCGCTCCAGTCCGCGCTGGACCGGGCCGGTGGCTGACACGGGGGCGGAACCGCGACGGGCTCCCGCCGCGGTACGCCGGGCGGAGGAGGTCATGGGGACGGTCTTCTCCTTCGACGTCCGCGGCGGGGCACCCGAGGCGGTGGGGCACGCGCTGGAGTCGGCGGTCGCCGCACTGCACCGGGTCGACGAGGTCTTCAGCACCTACCGCGACGGCAGCGAGGTCTCCCGGCTGGCCCGCGGTGAGCTGACGGCCGCGGAGTGCTCCCCGGAGGTCGCCGAGGTGCTCGGCCTCGCGGCGGAGGCGGAGCGGGTCAGCGAGGGCTGGTTCAGCACGGCCTACGAGGGGCGCCTGGACCCGACCGGCATCGTCAAGGGCTGGTCCGTGGAGCGGGTGGCGCGGGCCGTCGCGCGGGTGCCCGGGGTGAGCGGGGTCAGCGTGAACGGCGGCGGCGACGTGCAGTTGCTGGGCGCGCCGGGGCCGCGGCGCCCCTGGCGGATCGGGGTGTCCGACCCGCTGCGCCCCGGCGGGCTCGCGGCGGTGGTCTCGGCGGCCGGGGTGGACGAACTGGCGGTGGCCACGTCCGGTACGGCGGAGCGCGGCGCCCATATCGTCGATCCGCGCACGGGCCGCTCGGCGGTGACCGACCTGGTGGCGGTCACGGTGGTGGCTCCCCGGCTGACCTGGGCGGACTGCTGGGCGACGGCGGCCTTCGCGATGGGGTCGCGCCAGGCGCTGCGGTGGCTGGAGTCGCTGCCGGACGTGGAGGCACTGCTGATCACGGCGGGCGACGAGGTGCGGTGCACGGACGGCCTGGCGGCGCGGCTCGGCTGAGCCGCCGTCAGAGGGCGGGGCCGCCGCCGCGCTCAGTGCCCGTTCTGGGCCAGCCGGAGCAGATGGTCCGCCAGGGCCTGGCCGCCCGTGGGGTTCCGGCTGATCAGCATGAGCGTGTCGTCGCCGGCGATGGTGCCCAGGATGTCGTGCAGTTCGGCCTGGTCGATGGCCGACGCCAGGAACTGCGCCGCCCCCGGCGGGGTCCGCAGGACCACGAGGTTCGCCGACGCCTCGGCGGAGATGAGCAGTTCCTGCGACAGGCGCCGCATCCGCTCCTCCTTCGCCGACTCCCCCAGCGGCGCGCGGGGCGTGCGGAACCCGCCCTCGCTCGGCACCGCGTAGATCAGGTCACCCTCGTGGTTGCGGATCTTCACCGCGTTGAGCTCGTCCAGGTCGCGGGAGAGCGTCGCCTGGGTGACGCTCAGCCCGTCGTCGGACAGCAGCTTCGCCAACTGGCTCTGGGAGCGCACCGGCTGGCGGTTGAGGATGTCCACGATCCGGCGGTGACGTGCCGTGCGGGTCTGCGGCACGGCAGGCCCGGCGAACGCGTTCGCCCCGTGGTGCCCGTGGTCCTGCGCCTGGCTCATCGTCGTCCCATTCTCCGGATCATCCGTCCCCGCGGGGCTCGTCCAGGATGCCGGGCAGCGCCTGGAGGAGCGCGTCCGCCTCGTCGTCCCCGAGGTTGAGCGGCGGCATCAGCCGTACGACATCGGGGGCGGGCGCGTTCACCAGGAATCCGGCGTCCTGAGCCGCCCGCTGCACGTGGGCGGCGAGCGGTTCGGTGAGCACGATACCCAGGAGCAGGCCCGCGCCCCGGACATGGTCGATCAAGGGGTGCCCGAGTGCCTCGACTCCGTCGCGCAGCCTCTCGCTCTGCCGCTTGACGTTCTCCAGCAGCCCGCCGTCCGCGACGGCGTCCAGGACGGCGAGTCCGGCGGCGCAGGCGACCGGGTTCCCGCCGAAGGTCGTCCCGTGCTGACCGGGCCGCAGCAGGTCCGCGGCGCGTCCGAAGGCGACCGTCGCGCCGAGCGGCAGGCCGCCGCCGAGCTGCTTGGCCAGGGTGACGACGTCGGGCAGGACGCCCTCGTGCGCCTGGTAGGCGAACCAGTGACCGGTGCGGCCGATCCCGGTCTGCACCTCGTCCAGGACCAGCAGCGCCCCGGTGGCCGCGGTGATCGCGCGGGCGGCCTTGAGGTAGCCGGGGGGCGGGACGACGACGCCGTTCTCACCCTGGACCGGTTCGATGATCACCAGGGCGGTGTCCTCGGTGACGGCCGCGGCGAGCGCCTGCGCGTCCCCGTACGGCACATGCGTCACCTCGCCCGGCAGCGGCAGGAACGGCTCCTGCTTGGCGGGCTGGCCGGTGAGCGCGAGGGCGCCCATGGTGCGTCCGTGGAAGCCGCCGGCGGTGGCGACCATACGGGTCCGCCCGGTGAGCCGGCCGATCTTGAACGCGGCCTCGTTGGCCTCGGCGCCGGAGTTGCAGAAGAAGACCCTGCCGTCGCGGCCGAAGAGCTGGAGCAGCCGCTCCGCGAGGGCGAGCGTCGGCTCGGCCATGAAGAAGTTGGAGATGTGGCCGAGGGAGGCGATCTGGCGGCTGACGGCCTCGACGATCGCCGGGTGGGCGTGGCCGAGGGCGTTCGTCGCGATGCCGCCGACGAAGTCGAGGTACTGCCTGCCGTCGGCGTCCCAGACCTTCAGGCCCTCGCCGCGCACGAGCGGGAGCCGGGGGGTGCCGTAGTTGTCCATGAGCGAGCCCTGCCAGCGCTGGGCGTACTCCGCGTTGGTCATGGTCGCGGTCATTCTGCGTCCCCCTCAGGCGCGTCCGGCACGACCATCGTGCCGATTCCCTCGTCGGTGAAGATCTCCAGCAGGATGGAGTGCGGAACCCGGCCGTCGAGGACGCGGGCGGTGGTGACACCGCCGCGCACGGCGTGCAGGCAGCCCTCCATCTTCGGCACCATGCCGGCGCTCAGCTCCGGCAGCAGCCTCTCCAGTTCGGAGGCGGTGAGGCGGCTGATCACCTCGTCGGAGCGGGGCCAGTCCTCGTAGAGGCCCTCGACGTCCGTGAGGACCATGAGCGTCTCCGCGCCCAGCGCGGCCGCGAGTGCCGCGGCGGCCGTGTCGGCGTTGACGTTGTAGACGTGTCCGTCGTCCTCGCTGCGGGCGATCGAGGAGACGACCGGGATCCGGCCGTCGGCCAGCAGCGCCTCGATGGCGCCCGTGTCGATGCCGGTGATCTCGCCGACCCTGCCGATGTCGACGATCTCGCCGTCGATCTCGGGCCGGTGCCGGGTGGCGGTGATGGTGTGGGCGTCCTCGCCGGTCAGTCCGACGGCCAGCGGGCCGTGCTGGTTGAGCAGGCCGACCAGTTCCCGCTGGACCTGCCCGGCCAGCACCATCCGTACGACGTCCATGGCCTCCTCGGTGGTGACCCGCAGCCCGGCCTTGAACTCGGTGACGATGCCGTGCCGGTCGAGGGCGGCGCTGATCTGCGGGCCGCCGCCGTGCACGACGACCGGCCGCAGTCCGGCGTGGTGCAGGAAGACGACGTCCTGGGCGAACGCGGCCTTCAGGTCCTCGTCCACCATGGCGTTGCCGCCGAACTTGATGACGACCGTCCTGCCGTTGTGGCGGACCAGCCACGGCAGCGCCTCGATGAGGATGCGGGCCTTGGGGAGCGCGGTGTGCCTGCGCGTCGGGCTGCTCATGAGGAGTAGGCGCTGTTCTCGTGGACGTAGTCGGCGGTGAGGTCGTTGGTCCAGATGGTGGCGGTCTCGGAGCCCGCGGCGAGGTCGGCGACGATGTGCACCTCGCGGTAGCGCATGTCGACCTTCTCGCGGTCCTCGCCGACGCCGCCGTTCTTGCAGACCCAGACGCCGTTGATGGCCACGTTCAGCGCGTCGGGCTCGAAGGCGGCGCGGGTGGTGCCGATGGCGGAGAGCACCCGGCCCCAGTTGGGGTCCTCGCCGTGGACGGCGCACTTGAGGAGGTTGTTGCGGGCGATGGAGCGGCCCACCTCGACGGCGTCGTCCTCGGTCGCGGCGTTGATCACCTCGACCCTGATGTCCTTGCTCGCGCCCTCGGCGTCCCGGATCAGCTGCTGGCCGAGGTCGTCGCAGACGGCCCGGACGGCCTCCGCGAACGCCGCCCGGTCCGGGGTGACACCGGCGGCTCCGGAGGCGAGCAGCAGCACGGTGTCGTTGGTGGACATGCAGCCGTCGGAGTCGACGCGGTCGAAGGTGGTGCGGGTGGCCGCCCGCAGCACCTCGTCCAGTCCGGCGCTGTCGACGTCGGCGTCGGTGGTGAGCACGACCAGCATGGTGGCGAGGCCGGGGGCGAGCATGCCCGCGCCCTTGGCCATGCCGCCGACGGTCCAGCCGTCCCGGGTGACGACGGCCGTCTTGTGGACGGTGTCGGTGGTCTTGATGGCGAGGGCGGCCTTCTCGCCGCCGTGCTCGGAGAGCTGGGCGGCGGCCGTCCCGACGCCGGGGAGCAGCTTGTCCATGGGCAGCAGGACGCCGATCAGGCCGGTCGAGCAGACCGCGATCTCGCCGGCGCCCCGGCCGAGCACTTCGGCGGCCTTCTCGGCGGTGGCGTGGGTGTCCTGGAAGCCCTTGGGGCCCGTACAGGCGTTGGCGCCGCCGGAGTTGAGGACGACGGCCGAGACCTGGCCGCCCTTGAGGACCTGCTCGGACCAGAGCACCGGCGCGGCCTTCACGCGGTTGGAGGTGAAGACGCCCGCGGCGGCGCGGCGCGGACCCTCGTTGACCACGAGGGCCAGGTCCGGGTTGCCGTTCTCCTTGATCCCGGCGGCGATGCCCGCGGCCGTGAATCCCTTGGCTGCCGTGACGCTCACGGTGCGACTCCGATCGTGGAAAGCCCGGTGTCCTCGGGGAGCCCGAGGGCGATGTTCATGCTCTGGACGGCGCCGCCGGCCGTCCCCTTGGTCAGGTTGTCGATGGCGCTGATCGCGATGATGCGGTGCGCGGCGGCGTCGTACGCGACCTGCACCTGAACGGCGTTCGAACCGTGGACGGACGCCGTGGCGGGCCACCGGCCCTCGGGCAGGAGGTGGACGAACGGCTCGTCGGCGAACGCCTTCTCGTAGGCGGCGCGCACGGCTTCGGCGGTGACGCCGTGCGCGGCGCGGGCGCTGCACGTGGCGAGGATGCCGCGGGGCATCGGCGCGAGCGTGGGGGTGAAGGAGACCGAGACCCGCCGGCCCGCGGCAGCGCTGAGGTTCTGGATCATCTCGGGGGTGTGCCGGTGCCCGCCGCCGACGCCGTACGGCGTCATGGAGCCCATGACCTCGCTGCCGAGCAGATGGGGCTTGGGCGTCCTGCCCGCGCCGGAGGTGCCGGACGCGGCGACGATCACCGCCTCGGGCTCGGCGAGGCCCGCGGTGTACGCCGGGAAGAGGGCGAGGGAGACGGCGGTCGGGTAGCAACCGGGCACCGCGACGCGCTTGGACCCCTCCAGCGCGGCGCGGGCGCCCGGCAGTTCGGGAAGGCCGTAGGGCCAGGTGCCGGCGTGCGGGGAGCCGTAGAACCGCTCCCAGTCGCCCGCGTCCGCCAGCCGGAAGTCGGCGCCCATGTCGACGACCAGGACGTCGGGGCCGAGCCGCTCGGCGACGGCGGCGGACTGGCCGTGCGGCAGGGCGAGGAAGACGGCGTCGTGTCCGGCGAGCACCTCGGGCGAGGTCGGCTCCAGCACCCGCCCGGCCAGCGGCAGCAGATGCGGCTGGAGCGCGCCGAGGCGCTGCCCGGCGTTGGAGTTGCCGGTCAGGGCGCCGATCTCGACCCCGGGGTGGGCCAGGAGCAGGCGCAGCAGCTCCCCGCCCGCGTACCCGCTCGCTCCGGCCACCGCCGCACGTACCGTCATGGAATCCTCCTCTGGATGGCATGACTATACGTTTCGCCGCAGTTTTATGCAATCGATCGCCGGGGCGGGGACTGTTGTGACTGCGACGGAGAATTTTAGTTGGCACATGGAGCAAGCTGGTTGGCAAATCTTGGTCCCGTCACGCTGCGTTGCGGGCAGTACCGGCGAAACGCCCCCGTCGCCGGTCGAGTGGTGCTTCTCTGGATGAGTGGGCGAGGCAGCGAGAGCGGAGATCCCGTCGGATTCAAGTCAGCTGGACGACCTTGTCATGGCGTACGACGGAGACGCGGGACTGCGGGATCGGCTGCGGCTCGGGGACGACTGGCCGCGGCGGCGGTGGAGTTCGACGTGGCAGGTGGGCGCTGACGAGGTCTGCTGGCCGGTCAGGGAGCGGATCGACGAGAACCGCATCCGCGCCGCCCGTCCGGTCCGCGAGCCGTCGCACGCCGTACCGAGCGACGTGGACGGGCCTCCCGGCGACGTGGACGGGCCTCCCGCCGAGTTCGCTTCCGACGCCCCCTGTGTGCGTCGAAAGGTCTACCGACCCGGGATCATCGTGGTCGGCCATCAGACGATCCACGTGGGCCTGCAGTGGCATGCCAAAACCGTCACCGTCCTGGTGGCGGACGAGTGGTTCCGAGTAGTGCACGACGGGCGCGAGATCACGACTGTGCGTCGCCGCCGCACAGGGGTCGACAAGATCCACGGGGCTCCGGACTGAGGCGATGCCGTAGCCCACGCTCGGCATCACGCCGCGAGGAACTCACTGGCCCGCCCGCTGTAAGACACATACAACGCCTCCCGCGCCCTGGTGCAGGCGACGAACAGCAGGCATCGCTCGGCGGCCAGGTCGGTGGTGTGCTGGATGCGGTCCGCCTCGGCCGGGGTGACGGCCGGTGCGAACGGGAAGGCGGAGCGGGTGACCCCGGCGACGGCGACGCACCGGTACTCCAGGCCCTTCATGCTGTGCAGCGTCGACACCCGTACCCCGACCGCGCTCTCCGGTTCCCCGTCCCGCACCCGCACCACGGGGATGCCGGCCGCGGCGAGGCGGTCGCCGAGCTTACCCGCCAGGGTGTTGAAGCGGGCGCAGACGGCGATGTCCGAGGGCGCGACCCCGGCGTCCATCCAGTCGCGCACTCGGCGCACGACCGCGTCGCCCTCCTCGTTCTCACTCCCGTGCCCCTCGCACACGGGCTGTGCGCCGTGCAGCAGCGAGCGGTATCCGGTGAGGGTGTCGTGGGCGTCGCCGGTCAGGTCGGCGACGGGCTCGGTGTCGAGCAGGCCGCGGGCCCAGCGCAGGATCTCCTCGGTGGAGCGGTAGTTGACGCGCAGTCGTCCACTGCGTCCCGCGACGGAGATGCCGAGGGAGCGCAGCGAGACCCGAGCGTCGTAGATCCGCTGGTGCGGGTCGCCGGTAACGAACAGGTCGTCGGGTCCGTCAGGGGCGAGCACCCGCAGCAGGCGCCACTGCGCCGGGTGCAGGTCCTGCGCCTCGTCCACGACGACATGGTCGTACGACGGTCCCGCACCCGGCTTGTCGCGCAGCAGCCGGGTGGCCTCGGCGCAGACCTGGAGCCAGGTGTGCGCCCGGTCACGGGCCAGGCCGCCCTCAAACAGGGTCACGGCCTCCCACACGCGCCGCCGCTGGACCTGCCCGAGCGCGCTGCCGCGTCCACGTCGCTCGCACGCCAGGTACTCCTCCTCGCTCCGCAGGTCCTGGGCGAGGACCACGTGCCGGTATTCCTGGGACAGGAACGCCTCGTTCCAGGGCAGTTCGAGCCGGCGGGTCACGCGCTGCCAGCGGGTGCGCTCGTCCCGGTCGCCGAGCGCGGTCCCCGGGTTGCCGCGCAGCTGCCGTACGACGCGGTGGGCGACGGCGTCGACGGTGGTGACGTCGACACGGGCGAGCAGCGCCGGGTCGTGGTCGAGCAGCAGAGCGAGGCTGCTCTGGAGGGAGCGGGCCAGGGCTCCGGTGTAGGTGGTGAGGAGAACGCGTGTGTCGGGTGCCCGGTCCAGGAGGTGCTTGACCCGGTGCAGGGCGACGACCGTCTTTCCGGTGCCGGGGCCGCCGGTGATCTGGGCGGGTCCGGCATAGCCGGGCCGGTAGGCGATGCGCCGCTGGGTGGGGTGGAGGAAGATCCGCCACGCGGCGAAGGGCTTGGTCAGGATGTCGGCGAGTTCGTCGGGGCCGGTGACGAGCGCGATGCGGCTACGGGTCCGGGTGACGGCGGCGGCCAGGTAGTCCCCGGCGGTGTCCTCCCCCGCCGCGCTCTCGGCGACGGTCGTCTTCTGGCGTACGGCGACGAGGTCCCGGTAGATGTCGTCGGGGTCGAGGCCCTCGGCGAGCAGCCACAGCGCCTCGTACTGGTCCTCCGGCATCAGCGACCCGAACGCCTCAAGCTGCGCCTTACTGGTGACCGTGCGGGCTGCCCGCAGGGTGACGTCGTCGACGCCCAGGTGCCGCAGGACGGTGTCCGACCATGGGGCGAACAGGAGCTGGGGAGCGGCGGCGGCCTCCTGAGCGAAGAGCGGGGTGATCTGCTCCATGGCGGTGAGGTCGCGCACTTCGAGGCAGCGGGTCACGGAGTTGACCGTGTAGAGCCGTCGGCGAGCCCAGGAGTAGGCCTTGTCGTGGGAGACGACATGGACGAAGACGAAGAGGTCGCTGCCGTCATCGGGCGCGAGCAGCACGATCCGCAGCCCGTCGTCGACGCGGATGGTCCGCATCCGCGGGTCGCGCGAGCTGACCACCGACTCCAGGTGCAGCCCCTTGTCCGCGTGAAGTTGCGGGACCGTCAGCTGCTGGAACTTGGCCATCGCCTTGTGGACGCGGGCGCGGGCCGGTTTGTCCAGCCGGTCGACGCCCTCCCAGAACGTGTTGGTGATCGCGATCTGCGGCATGTTCCCCACCCTTCGACAACACCGACCGACAGAATATCTGTTGACTCAGTTTACGAAACCCGAAAACGCAGGAGTGGGGCACCTCCCCCATACCCGCCCTCGGGCCAGAGCGTCGGAGCCTGCCTCCCACTCCCCTGACGGCGAATGCGGCACAGTCCGTCCACAGGCGGACACGCGGCGTGGACAAGTCGGTGGGGAGATGGAGAGAATTCTGATCACACCGTCGGTCTCAGGAACTGTCGCGAGCAACACTCGCCCCGGCTCCCGCCCGTACCCGGGCGGGCCCGGTCACCGGACGGTCGCACGGGGGCGGCGCACCGGCGCCGCGTGGGGGAAGGACGCACGAGTGGTGGAGGAAAGCGGCGACGTCAGCGACGCCGTACCGCGTATCTCGCGCGGGATCGAGGTGTACGGCGGCTCGGACGGGGCCGTGTCGTGGAGCGGCGTCGAGCTGACGGCCGACTCGATGCGGGAGTTAGGGGCCGGACCGTGGGCCGAGCGGGTCGGCGATCTGGCGGCCACCCGGGAATTCCTGGCCGGGCTGCGTTCCCTGGCCGCCACGGACATGGAGACCGAGTTCATCAGCACCCTTCTGGAGGCCGAGCCCGAGCCCCTGCCGTGGCAGGTCGGTGAGGCGCTCGCCGAGGTGCTGCTGGAGCACTGGCACGGTGCTCTGTGGGTGTGGGACGGCGCCCGGGACCGGCGTACCCGCAAGGCGAGCCTGCCGGGTGCCGATCTGGTCGGCCTCTGTGTGGCGGACGGTTCGGCGCGGCTGCTGTTCGGCGAGGTCAAGTCGTCGTCCCAGGTGGACTGCCCGCCGAGTGTGATGGTCGGAGCGAAGGGAATGATCGAGCAGCTGAAGCGGCTGTCAGGCAAGGACGACCACCTCACGCTCATGAAGTGGCTGAATGTCCGCTGTCGGACGCCTGAGCACAAGGCGGCCTACCGTGGTGCCGTGAACCGCTGGGTGAAATCGCAGGGCAAGGACATCCAGCTGTTCGGCTGCCTGGTGCGTGATACGACACCGCAGGAGAAGGACCTTGGTGGCCGCGCCGCCCATCTGGCGAAGACGGTCGTCGAGCCCATGCACGCCCTGCTGACGGCCTGGTACCTCCCGGTGGCCATGACCACGTGGCCCCAGCACGTGGGGGTGCGTGACCTTGGCTGACCTCGGCTGGCTCGAAGGGGCCCTGGACCCCGACCTCGTGGAGGACGCCGGCGAGAGGGCGCAGCGCGTGCTGATTCGCTCCGCGCTGCGGGCTGTCGACGGGGAGGTCCCTGAGGGCTCCCCAGGCAGCGGGGAGGCCGTCGACTTCGCGGTGGACGCCCTGGACCTGCTCGCCTGGGACGCGATCACGGAGGACCCGAAGGCGGAATCCACTCGGCGGTTGTGCGAGCAGATGTTCACCCTGGCGCGGGCCCGGCTGCCCAGAGGCGATTCCGCCGGGGCGCGTCTCGAACTGCTGCGCACGGTCTGCCTCGGCTGGATCGCGGACGAGACTCCGCTCGCGGCCCGGCTGCTCGCGGACGTGAGGCTGCCCTCTCCTCCCGACCCTGAGGAGGACTGGGAGACCCGCGTGCGTCGCGGAACCGCCGACGCCTGGCTCCTGTTGCTGCGCAAGCGTGGGTGGGATGACCTGGACGCCCTCGATCACCTCATCGTCGGTCTGAGGGGCGAGCAGACCGGACGGGAGGAGGCGTACCTCTCGGCGGCCGGGGAGGACGCCCGTCCGGCCGCCTGGTCGCTGGCCGCCCATTACCACCTGCTCAAAACGGCGGAACTGCTCGCCCAGTACCTGGCCGCCGGTCATCTCATGCGCGAGAAACGCCCCAGCCGTCACTACGGCGTACGCGAGCGCGTACAGTCGCATTGCGATCGCGCGCTGGAGGCGGCCATGGCTTCCTCGGACCCCGATCTGGAAGTCCTCGTACGGCTGTTGACCGCCACCGCGGACCAGATCATCGACAACAGTCTGTGGACGGTGGCACGCGCGGTCAGCCCTGAGGTGAACGCTTTCGTCGCCTCACTCGTCGACCGGGGACGGCCGCGCCCGATCTTCGAGGTGCTGCCGCCACAGCGTGTCGCTCTCGCTGAGCAGGGCCTGATCCGCACGGCGCACCGCAGTGTGGTCGTCAGCCTGCCCACCAGCGCCGGCAAGACCCTGATCGCCCAGTTCCGGATCATCCAGGCCCTCAACGCCTACGACAGGCAGCAAGGCTGGGTCGCCTACGTCGCCCCGAACCGGGCGCTCGTGAACCAGGTGACGCGTCGGCTGCGCCGTGACTTCGCCGACCTGGGCATCGGAGTGGAACGGGTCAGTCCCGCCCTGGAGTTCGACGGCCTCGAAGAGGACATGCTCACGGACCGCAGCGAGCGGCAGTTCCGAGTGCTGGTGTCCACACCGGAGAAGCTCGACCTGCTGCTCCGGGCTGGCTGGCAGGAGAGGATCGGGCGTCCGCTGTGTCTGGTGGTGGCCGACGAGGCACACCACCTCGGCGTGGACAAGCGCGGGATCAAACTGGAGCTGTTGCTGGCCACGGTCAACCGGGAGGCCCAGGACACGGGCTTCCTGCTCCTGACTCCCTTCATCGACAACGGCGATGCCATCGCCGAGTGGCTGGACAGCGGCAGCCGGCAGTCGGTGGGGCTGTCTGTGGACTGGACACCGAACGACCGCATCGTGGCACTGGCCCACCGCGAACGGTCCACGGGCAAGGGCGGATTCCGAGTCAACCTGGAGTCTCTCGTCACCAGCCGGAGAACGCTCAGCGTGCCCGACGATCTGCCTCTGGACCGGTACCGACCGCTCGGCCTGTCCTGGTCCCAGGCAGGCAGTCCCGGCAAACTGGCCGCGGCGACGGCCTCGGTCCTCGCCGACCGCGGACAGACCATCACGCTGGCCCAGCGGCCGGACTTCGCCTGGTCGATCGCCCAACAGATCGCGGGCGACCGGGCGGACACGACCGAGGTCGGCGAGGACCTGCGGGCCGTGCAGGACGTGGTCGAAGAGGAGTTCGGCGCGGACTTCCCGCTCAGGGGGCTGCTCGCCAAGGGGGTCGGCATCCATCATCGCGGCCTGCCGGACGACATCCGCGTCCTGACGGAATACCTGATGGAGACGGGAGACCTGGCGCATCTGGTGTCCACGACGACCATCGCCCAGGGCGTCAACTTCCCCGTGGCGAACGTCATCCTGGCCTCGCACCAGTTCCCGTACGGTACCGACATCCCCGCCTCGGACTTCTGGAACCTGGCGGGGCGGGCGGGCCGCGTCGAGCAGGGCGAGGTGGGCCTGATCGCCCTGGCCGCGACCGACGAGGAACGGGCGCGGAAACTCCGGAACTTCGTGGGCCGCCAGGTCGCCGAACTGAACTCCACGCTCATCGACATGGTGGACAGCGCCATGACCTCGTACGGCCATCTCGACCTGCACACTCTGGCGGCCCTCCCCCAGTGGTCCGCCTTTGTGCAGTACCTGGCCCATACGTACCGGCAGATCGGGGACCACGAGGAGTTCGCCGAGGAGATCGAGCAGGTCCTGCGCGGCACCCTCGGCTTTCAGAGCCTGCGCCGCGTGAACGCCGGCTGGGCGGCCGAACTGACCCGCAGTGTGCGGGAGTACGCGGAACGTCTCTCGGGCAAGGCGCTGGGACTCGTGGACAGCACGGGCTTCTCGTGGGAGAGCGTGGCGGGCACGCTGAAGCGGCTGAGCGACGCGCGGATCGACCGTGAGATCTGGTACTCGCCTCTTTTCGAGGGAGACCGCAGGCCGTTGGCCCGGTTGGTGGGGGTGATGCTCGAAGTGCCCGAGCTCAGGGAGAGCCTCTACGAGATCACGGACGAACACGAGGGCCGTAGTGGCGACTACATCGCCCGCGTCATCCAGGACTGGGTGAACGGCGCGTCCGTACCGCAACTGGCCGCCGACCATTTCAAGAAGCCAGGCGAGTCCGACAGTCTCAAGGCGATCACCAAGTGCTGCCAGCGGCTCTTCGGTGACATGGCACCGACGGTGTCCTGGGGGCTGTCGGCGCTCCAGTCGCTGACGCTCGGGCAGGAGTTCGCGACACTGCCCGTCGAGACCCAGCGCGAGCTGCGGAACCTCCCGTCGTACGCCTTCTACGGCGTGCGCTCCGAGGACGCCATCGCCATGCGGCTCGCCGGAGTGCCCCGGTCGGCGGCCGGGCGTCTCGCCCTGGCCATCGTCGGCGACCAGGGCCGCACTCGGCCCGTCGACGCCCGCGCCCGACTGGCCGCGCTTCCGGATGCCGCGTGGCAGTCGGTCCTCGGGGCCAAGGGAACGGCCTACCAGAAGGTCTGGCGGATCCTTGACGGTGTGCAGTGAGCGGATCTTGGATCGCAGCTGGGATGGACCTGTCGACTGAGTTCACGAACCTCCGTGATCCGTCGCAGGAGTTGCCGCACGACACAGGGGCATCGCGAGCGCGGGGGTTGTTGGGGAGATGACACTGCTGGAACCGGACACGGACGGCCAACTCGCCCTGGAGGACGTCTGCGTGGACCTCTTCGATCTGGCCGGCGACCCTCTGGACGCGGCCGTGGCCCGGCTGAAGGCGGGCGTGAAGCCGACCGCCGAGGACATCGCCCTGCTCGCCGAGGCGGCCCGTACCGCGCAGCGCGCCTTCAAGGAGATCGGCGCGGCGAACGACGTACTCGACGACGCCTCGGACCTGGGCGAGGACCTGACGACCGCACTCGCGGAGACCCTGCGGCGCCGGGCCCGCGCCGAGGTCCCGGCACTGCTCGGCGCCCTGCGGGCCCAGGCGGCTCGCGTCGAACGCTCCGAGGCCGTCCGTACGGTCGCGGGCCGCATCCTCGGCAACGGCGGACCAGACGAGCCGGCCGCCCTGGACTCCGTCCCCGCTCTCACCGCCGACCTGCTGCCCCGCGTGCCGTCCGTATACGACGACGAGGAGGAGCCGGGCGCGAGCCTCGCCGACCTGTGGGAGCGTCAGGAGCGTCTGGAGCGGGTTCAGGACCGGGTGCGCGAGGAGCGGGTGGAGCACGTCGCGGCGCGCCTGGTCGCACTCGCGGAGCGGATCGTCGACCGAGCTTTCACGGACGCCCGGTTCACCCGGGCGGCACTGGACGAGATGGACCGGGCTCACGCGCTGTGGTGTGCGTGCCTGGACGAGGGCTGAAGCGCCCCTGACTGTCAGTGGGAAGCCCTAAGGTCCTTCCCAGCGCTACGACCGGACCGATCACCGAGGGGGACGCCGTGCAGGCGAAGGAAACGCTGTTCGCCGATCTCGTCCAGGGTAGGGCCCAGCAGTTCCAGGTGCCGCTCTATCAGCGGACGTACTCCTGGACGGAGAAGCAGCTCAAACAGCTGTGGACCGACATCCTGGAGCAGGCCGAGTTGCTGGAGCGTGGGGAGAAGGCAAGTACGCACTTCCTGGGGTCCGTCGTCCTCGCGCCGTCACCGCAGAACGACGCGACCTTTCCCCGCTGGCTCGTCGTCGACGGCCAGCAGAGGCTGACCACGCTCTCCCTCGCGCTGGCCGCGATCCGCGACCACGTCAGGGCCACCGAGCCGGGCCAGGCCGAGCGCATCGACGAGCAGTACCTGATCAACAAGTGGCAGAGTGGCAGCGACCACTTCCGGCTGCTGCCGACCCAGGCGGACCGGCCTCACTTCGCCGCGCACGTCCGGGGCACGCCCACGGATCAGTCCACCGAAGGTACGGTCACCACGGCCTACCGGTTCTTCCAGCGCAAACTCGTCGAGGCGGCCGATGCCACGACACCTCAGGACGCTTTCCGCATCGAGCAGGCCATCACCTCCCGGCTGACGCTGGTAGCGGTGACCGCCGAGCGCGGCGACAACGTCCACCGCATCTTCCAGTCCCTCAACAACACCGGACTCAAGCTCAGTCAGGCCGACCTGCTGCGCAACTACCTGTTCATGAAGCTGCACACCCGCGGTGAGCAGGTCTACGAGACCTACTGGCTGCCGCTGCAGGACAGCCTGAGCAACGAAGAGCTGGAACAGCTCATGTGGCTGCAGCTGGTCCTCGACGGGGACGACCGGGTACGCCGCCAGGACCTGTACGCGGTCCAGCAGCAGCGCTTCGAGAACGATGGCGCCGGAGAAGCGGAGATCGAGGCGTACATCAGGGAGTTGTACCGCCGAGCCACCCTCTTCCGCCGGCTGCTGCAC
The DNA here is from genome assembly GCF_000225525.1 of Streptomyces zinciresistens K42. Classification (GTDB taxonomy): domain Bacteria; phylum Actinomycetota; class Actinomycetes; order Streptomycetales; family Streptomycetaceae; genus Streptomyces; species Streptomyces zinciresistens. The sequence goes on from NZ_AGBF01000052.1 coordinate 26,747, forward strand.
CCCGAGGAGGAGCCGGACGCGTCGGTCCGCGCCCACCTGCGCCGCCTGGACGCCTGGCAGGCCCAGGTCACCTACCCCGCTCTGATGCTGCTGCTGGACCGGCGCGAGCGCAGAGAGCTCGACTCGGCGGACACGGCCCGTGCGATGTCGTACATAGAGAGCTTCCTCGTGCGCCGGATGATGTGCCGGGTGCCGACGAACAACCTCAACAGGATCTTCCAGGCCATGCCGGGGCAGCTTCCTCTCGACGTGCCCGTCGCCGACGGGCTGCACCAGTTGCTCTCCGCCGACAACCGGTTCTGGCCCGACGACGAGGAGCTGCGCGAGAAGATCCAGAAAGCGCCCTTCTACCAGTTCGGGCGCTGGCACCAGCGCAAGATGGTCCTGCAGCGGCTGGAGGAGAGCTACGAGCATCCCGAGCCGGTGGACTTCGCCTCCGCCCGGCTCACCATCGAGCACGTCATGCCGCAGTCGGCCGGCGACGAATGGCTCCGGATGCTGGACGAGGACGCGGCACGGGCGGAGGACCTGCATTCCCGTCTGCAGCACACCCTCGGGAACCTGACGCTCACCGCGGTCAACTCGGAGCTCTCGAACCACCCCTTCGAGCGCAAGCAGGATCTGCTGCGGGGCAGCCACCTGGAGATGAACCGTCGCATCGCCGCTACCGAGCGCTGGGGTGCCGAGGAGATCCTGGCCCGTGCCGACGAACTCGCCGACCGCGCGATCGAGTTGTGGCCGGCTCCCCTGCACGGAGTCGGACGAGCGGAGCGCAGCAGGGACTGGGCCCTGGCCCACGAGGTGCTCGCGGCGCTCCCGCACGGCACGTGGACGTCGTACGGCGATCTCGCCGCGTTCCTCGGCTCCGGTGCCCAGGCCGTGGGCAGCCACATGGCCGGCACGCCGGGAGTGGTCAACGCGTACCGGGTGCTCACCTCCGAGGGCAAGGTCTCCGACGGCTTCCGGTGGACGTCCGAGGAAGAAGGGGGTGACGTGCGTGCCCGGCTGATCGCCGACGGCGTCCGCTTCACCGTGCACGGAGCCGCCGATCCGGCGCAGCGTCTCAGCGCCGACGACCTCGCCCTGCTGGTCGCCGAGGACGACGACCGGGCCGACGGCGAGGACGCGACGCAACGCACGCCGGACGGCGGCCAGGGCGAGGAGACGCGCGCCACCGGTTCTTCCGTCAGCTCGCGGCGGACGACTCCCCCGAGACGCTGGAAGCGGTCCGCGCGCTCTTCGCCCGCTGGGAGGGACTCGGCGGCTGGATCGGGTACGGGGCGGGTCAGGTCACGACGAGCGCGTTCCTGATGCTCGGGGAGGCGGGCGCGCCGGGCCGTGGCATCTGGCCGCTGACGCTCTACCCCGGCGGCGGGCGGGGCGGCACGGCGGAGGTGGTGTTCCAGTATCTGGCCGCACGTGACCCGTTCACCGACCGCGACCTGCGTCTCGAACTCCTCAAGCGCCTCAACGAGATCGAGGGTGTCGAGATCCCGGAGGGCAAGCTGGAGCTGCGGCCCAACTTCCGTCTGGCGCTGCTGGAGACGGACCACAACCGTGAGCTGCTCGGCGAGACCTTGGCGTGGTTCCGGGACCGCTGGGAGAAGCGGGACACCGCCTGAGCGAGCGGGTGCCGAGCCGACGGCCTGCGCCGTGCCCTCCTCTCTCACGTGTCGAAGAGTGCGCCCTGGCGGTCCGTTCCGCGCCAGGGCGCCCGGGCGAGGACGAGTCCCCGCACCTCTGCGGCGCCCGCGTCCCGCAGCAGGCGGGCGACGGCCTGCATCTGCTGGCCGGTGGTGAACAGGTCGTCGAAGAGGAGGAGGGTGCGGTCCTGTATGCGGCGCTCGATGCGGATGGCCTTGGCGTGGGCGACGGCGGCGAGGCGTTTGGCTTCGCGGTTCTTTCCGGCCGAGCGCTCGGTGTCCACGGGCTTGACCAGGACCGGGGATGCCGGGAAGGGCCAGCGGCCGGCCGCGTCCTCGACGGCGGCGGCCTTCAGGATCGTCTCGATGTGCTGGATCGGGGTGCGGCCCGTCCAGGTGGGGTTGCCGACGATTAAATCGACGTCGGCCACCCGGTCCGGGGTGCGCTCCATCCAGCCGACGACCAGGCGTCCGAAGATGGGGGCCCAGCCCCAGGCACCGTCGTACTTGAGGCGTCGGACCGCGTTCTCCAGGTCGCCCGAGAACATCGCGATGGCGTCGACGCGGCTGAAGCCCCGTTCGTCGGGCGACAGTTCGCATAACGCGTTGGAGCAGCGGCGTGCCGTGCCGAGGGCCTGGCTGCACACCTGACAGTGGGCGTCAGGGACGGGTTCCAAGGAGCGGGCCGCGCAGGTGGCACATATGGAGGCGCTGCCGCCCAGGTAGTACGGGCATCCGGCGCAGTGCGGGAACCCGAGGGGGTCCAGCCCCTCGACCCGTCTCACAGGATGGCCAGCGCGAGCTGCTGGCGCTGCTCACCCGCCTTGCGCATCTGTTCCGCTCCGGCCAACCCCTCCAGTACGTCGCTCAGCTCGTCGACCACGGTCGCGCGCCCCTCCTCCAGCATCTTCGCCGCCCACGGCTGGGCGTCGACCAGCGAGCGCAGCAGAAACGCCCGCTTGCCGTGCTCCGAGGCGGTGCGCGCCTGCATCTTCGCGCCCGAGGTACGGGAGGCCTCGATGACGACCGTGCCCTGGGTGAGGCCGCTCATCGTGACGTTGCGGCGGGGGAACGTCCAGCGGGCCGGGCCCGAGGTCGGCCAGAACTGGGAGACGACGGCCCCGCCCTCGGCGACGATCCGTGCGGCGAGGCTGCCGTTCTCCGCCGGGTACATGGGCGCGGCGATCCCCGTGCCGATCACGGCGACCGTCCGGCCGCCCGCGTCCAGGGTCGCCGTGTGGGCGGCGGTGTCGACCCCCCGGGCCAGGCCGGACGTCACCACGACCGAGTGCTCGACCAGCCCACGCGCCATCCGCGCCGCCCGCCTGCGTCCGCCCTCACTGACCTCACGCGTCCCGACGACGGCCACGGACCGGGCGTCCCGGTCCTCCAGGCTCCCCCGGACCCACAGGAACGGCGGCAGGTCGGGGATCAGGCGCAGGTTCGCCGGATAGTCGTCGTCCAGGACGGTGACCAGACGGGCACCGGTCCGCTCGGCGGCCTCCGTCTCGGCGGCCACCCGCTCCTCCTCGTCCTGGAGGGAGCCGAGCGTCGCCCCGAGCAGTTCCTCGGCCTTCACTGCCGCTTTCGACCTCTCGGGCACCCGCCCCCGGTACAGCTCGTCGAGCCCGCCCGGGCGCTGCGCGACCCTGGCCAACAGCTTCCAGTCGAGTGTCTCGCCCTCGTGCCTCAGGGCGCAGAGCAGGAGCAGGCGGTGCTGCTCGTCCGTGATCGTTGTCGTCGTCATCCTTCTACTCCGTCGTACTTGTTCGAAGGACGCAGGGCGTCTGGTTCCGGCCTCCCGGCGCGTTGCCTCAGTATGACGGGGCGGCGCGGCCCTCGGGGCCCGAACGGAAAATAGCTCGCGCGTTCTATTCTTTCCCGCATATTACTGCCGGGTCGTGGCTCCCCGCCAGACGCACTCGGCCCAGACCGTCTTCCCTCCGGGGTGGAACGGCTCGCATCCCCACGTGTCGGCGAGCGAGGCGACGAGGAGCAGGCCGCGCCCGGACTCGTCGTCCGCGTCAGGTGTCGGTGCGGGGAGACGGTCGCCTCGGGCGTCCGTGACCTCGATCCGCAGGGTGCCGGCCGTGAGGGTCAGGGCGAGGCGGGCGTGGCGGCCCCGGACGCGGCCGTGCAGGGCGGCGTTCGCGGTGAGTTCCGCGATGAGGAGGGAGGCCGTGGCTGTGGCCTCGCCCTCGTCGCCGGCCGCGACCTCCGGGCAGTCCCGCTGGTCGGCGAGCCAGCGCTCGGCGGCGTGGCGGGCGGTGTGGGCGCCGTGTCTGCTGGTGGGGAACGTGAGGCGGAAGTGGTGGGCGGTGGCGGTCGGTTCACCGGTGACGGTGACGGTTTGCTGGATCACCTCACCGAGGGTGACGGAGTGGTTCTACGGTGTGGAGGACGTGGGGCGGTACGAGGGCGACTGTCCCGGTGCGGAAGGCGGGGCGTCCGGGCGTACGGCCGTGACCTGGCCGGGCGTTCAGCGGTTCGCCCCTGGTGCAACGGAAGTGGGCGGTGGTACGGGATGGCGGCACAGGCGGGCGGTTCGGGGGCTCCCACCGGCGGCGAGGCGGACGGCACGGACGAGGTGGTCGACCTGTTCCGGGCGCTCGGGCGGCAGATCAAGGTCGCGCGGGTACGGGCCGGGATGAGCCAGAAAGAGCTGGGCGACCGGCTCGGGTACGGGGAGGAGACCGTCTCGTCCGTGGAGCGGGGGCGGCGGACGCCTCAGCCTGAACTGCTGGTCGCGGTGGATGAGTTGCTGGAGTGCGGGGGGCTGCTGGCGTCTGCTGTGGAGGATGTGGAGCGGGCCAGGTCGAGGAGGAGGGTGCGGCATCCGGAGTGGTTTCGGGATTATGCGCGGTTGGAGCGGGACGCGGTTGAGCTCCATTACTACGGCGCGCTGTCGTTGCCGGGACTGCTTCAGACCGAGGGGCACGCGCGCGCTGTCTTCACCGCCCGCAGCCCGTTGCTCGACGAGGAGACCATCGAGCAGCGGTTGACTGCCCGGCTGGCCCGACAGGAGATCCTGACACGCTGGCCGCCGCCTCTCGTGACGTTCACCGTCGAGGAGTCCGTTCTGCAACGGCCCATCGGCGGTCGGGACGTGCATCGGGAGCAGCTGAAGCGGCTGCTGGAGGTCGCCCCGCTGCGAAACGTAGAGCTTCAGGTGATGCCCACCGACCAGCCGGACCACCCGAGTCTGGGTGGCCCGTTCACGCTGCTCACTCCAAAGGGGAAGCCTCAAGTCGGCTACCTGGAAGTGCAGAACGTCAGCAGGCTGGTGACCGACGCCGAAGAGGTACGTATCCTTGCCGCGCGCTACGGCAGCATCCGCGCCCAGGCCCTCACTCCACGAGAGTCCCTGGCCCTGATCGAAAGGTTGCTGGGAGATCGATGAAAAGCGAACAGCCCACACAGCTCAGCTGGTTCAAGAGCACATACAGCAGCGGCGAAGGCGGCGAGTGCGTCGAGGTCGCCGCCAACGGGACGGCCGTCCGCATACGGGACTCCAAGGAGCGGGGCGGCCCACAGCTCGCGTTCACGCGGGGCGCGTGGGCCGGGTTCGTCGCGGACCTCGGGCGGGACGGGTTTTGACCCACCTGCCCGAGGCTGCGGCGCTCAGGCCGCGTGTCGCGGGCCCTTGCCCGGCGGCGGGTCGAGTACGGTTCGGTACTCGTCGCCGGTGACTCGGGCCTCTTCCATGCGGTCGTAGAGGTCGAGGATGAGGTCCTTGGTGCGGTAGGCGCCGCCGCGGGCGGCCTCGTCCTCGCGCTTCACCACGGGGAAGGTGTCCATGACGTACTCCACGTCCGCCTTGCTGACCCCGTAGAGGTGGAACAGCGCTGCGTCCAGCTCCACGCGCAGCAGCTCCCGGCGTCCCTCGTCCCACCTGAACGGGGCTCCCTCGTAGCCAAGGTCTTCGGCGAAGTCGGCCATGTCCCGGCTGGTGTAGGCGAGTTCCACCACACGAGCGGTGAACCACTCCGCCCCGCCTGGCACCGCGCGGAAGTCGGCGAGCCGCGGAACCGGGAGTTGGTAGAGGTAGCCGTACGTCAGGTGCGTTCCGGCGATCTTCTGCCGGATCACGTAGTCGAAGAGGAACGACGACATGCACGCCTGGAGCAGCGCAGCCGACTCGGCGTCCTCCGGGAACATGAGCGGGTTGGTGTGCCCGACGCCGTAAGGCGGGAGCACGGTCGCCATGGTCGTCCGGGTGTCAGTGGAGCGGGCGATGTCCCGCCACCCCAACAGCCACCCGTTCCACCACTTCCGCTCCGCCAGCCGCGTCTCCACCCCCGCCCACATGATCCGGTTCCCGTTCTTGTCCCGCTTCCCCGAGTCCACGTCGAACTCCGGCACCCAGTACCGGGGCAGCGGTGCGAAGTCGGGGTCGCCGTGCTGTTCCGGCGTCACGCGCGGGAGGGTGCCGACGTTGGCCTGGGCCTGGGTCTGGCCCTCGTACGTGCCGAGGCGGTGGTCGAAGTGGTGGAGCATCTTCGCCTCGTAGAGCGGGAGATAGCGGCGCGTCCTCCCCTCTTCGTCGATGCGCGTGAAGACGTTGCCGGTCAACTGCCAGCCTTCGTCGGCCAGTTCCTGCTTGCCCTTGAACAGGTGGGAGTCGTTGGACATGTGGAACATGGCCATGAACGTCAGACCCCACGGGTTGGTCCCACCCCAGCCGTTCTCGTCCGGCTCCTTCATCAGCACCGGGACTCGGCGATAGATCCCGAGGGTGATCTCCGCATCCCGCCGGGTGCGGAACACCGGAAGCGTGCCCGTGTTGGGGTTGACCAGCAGGATCTCCTCCGGAGGCATGGCGAACCGCCGGCCGTCCAGGTCCTCCATGTACCGGGTGCTGAAGGCGAAGGACGCCTCGTCGACGCGCGCGCCGACGCCAGTGACGGTGAACAGAGAGAAACGCACCGAGTGGTGCACGTCCCGGCTGAGGATGAACGCCTCGTTCTCGAAGTCCAGGAACGACACGAGGCGCGCCGTACGCACCAGGTCTGAGAAGAACGGTGCCGTCGTCGCGTCGGTGGCGATGCCGGTCGGCAGGACCAGGCCCAGCCGCCCGGTCGGCGCGATGCCCAGGGAGGCGGCCTCGGCGAAGACGGCGTACGTGTTGACGTCGCCGCGTCCGGCCAGCGGGAAGCGGCCCGAGTCGCGCAGCAGATGGCTGACGCCCTCGGAGAGGCGGCGCGCGTCGATGAACTCGGTGTGCAGCGTATGGTCCGTCTCCTCCTCGCTCTCGGCCAGCGCGTCGATCATGCGCTCGCGGGCCGCCTTGTTCGCGGCGCCCGCGATCTTCTCGTCACGGGTGGCGAAGAACTCCTGTTCCTGGAGCTTGACCCGCTCCCACGGCGGATTCCCCAGCACACAACTGAACCCACCCTTCCACCCGGTCCGCTCGTCCACCCCCGGCGCCTTCGCATCCGCCGGAACCCGGAACACCTCCGGGAACTCCAGGTGCCAGTGGAAGAACCGGTACTCCTCCCGGAGCCGTACGACCTCCTCCACCGTGCCGCCCGGCAGGCTCGCGCCGCCGTCCTCGGAGTGCAGGGTGAGCAGGGACTGCGTGGTCAGCGCGGGCGGTGTCGCCGTCTTCGTCTTCTTCCAGACGAACGCCGCGCACCACGCGTCGGCCAGCTCCAGGGCCCGGATGTAGTCCGGGGAGGTGGTCAACTCGCGGTACGCCTTGGCCTGGTTTCGGACGTCCTCCAGTTCCTGCGAGTCCGTCCCGGTGATCGCCGAGACCGTCTCGCCGAACGCCGAGTTGGACTCGGCCAGCACCTCCTCCTCCGCGAACAGGGCGTCCTGGTTCGCCCCGTGGCGCAGCGCGATCTTCCACGCGGTCCGCTCCGCCGCGTTGCGCTTCTTCAGGTCGGTGACGTGCTTCGGCTCGTCGCCCTCCAGCGGCTTGAACGCGTCGTCGGGCAGGCCCTCGGCCAGCAGCTTCGGCGTGGTGCCCAGGAGGCCGTTGCCGTGCTTGATGTGGGCGTCGAGGAAGGTGAGCGGCCGGCCCGGCCTCATCGCCTCGATCCACAACGACACCTTGGCCAGCTCCACGGCCATCTCGTTGAGGTCAACGCCGTACACGCACCGCGCGATGACGTCCCGCAGCGCGTGCCGTACGTCTTCGGCGCTCGGCTCGGGGTCGTCGGTGCGGATCTCGGCGAGGCGGCGGGCGATACGGCGGGCGGCGGCGACCAGGAAGTGGCCGGAGCCGCAGGCGGGGTCGCACACCGTCAGGGCGAGCAGCGCGTCCTCGCGCTCCTTCTGCGTCGTACCGGACTTCACGGCCTGGTCAATGACCGGGTCGAGGGTGGAGTCGAGGAGGCAGTCGATGAGGGGGGATGGGGTGTAGTAGGAGCCGGAGGTCTTGCGGTCGTTGCCGTCCAGCTTGGCCAGGACGTACTCGTTGCCCTCGCCGAGGCGCGGCTCCAGTTCGAGCAGTGACTCGTAGACCGAGCCGAGCTCGTCGGCGCCGAGGTGGCGGTAGTCGACCTTGCGGGGGCGGCCCAGCTTGGCGTCGTACACCTCGGACAGGGCGCGTACGGCCTCGTACAGGGACTGGTTGGCCAGGCTGAGGCCGTCCAGGATCGCGTCCGTGGCGGTGGGCTCGAACAGGCCGCCCAGCGCCGGGAGGCCGAGTTCGGGACGGCCGCCCGGCGTGCCGAGACCCTCGATGACCAGACGCAACGCCTGCCACTGGTCGCCGTGCAGGGTGCCGGTGCGGCGGGCGACGCGGCGCAGGCGGGCCGTGGAGAAGTACTTCTCGTACGTGTCGCAGGCCTGCTCGGTGGCGTCCGGGTGCAGGAGCAGGTCGCGGTCCTCGGTGACGAAGAGGAACAGCAGGCGGTAGGCGAGGCGGAGCAGGGCCGGGTGGAGGTCGTCGCGGACGTTCTTGTCGCGGGTGGTGCGCAGGGCGTCGCGCAGGTCGGCGTTGTCGGGGTGGGCGATCAGGCCCGTGCCGATCACGGTCAGGGCCTTCTCGACGCCCTTGCGGAGTTCCTTCAGGGCGCGGGTGCCGCTGTCGATGGCCTCGGTGCGCCACTTCTCCAGCAGGCAGGTCGCGGCCGGCTCGCCCTCGGCGCGGGGCTCGAAGCGGGTGCGGTGCAGCAGGCGCCACAGGAGGACGAAGTCGTCGGAGCGGTCGCCGTCGAAGATCGCCCGGAGGTCGAACTCGATGAACGCGGCGCCGGTGAGGGAGGCGGACTCGCGCAGCAGGCGCAGCTGGCGGCCGTTGGAGAGGACGCCCCAGAGGGTGGAGTCCGCCGAGCGGTTGAGGTACTCCTGCACCATCGACTGGGGGGCCTGCTTGGCCAGTTCGGTGGTGCGCGTGTCGAGGGGGACGTTCCAGCCGGTGAGGTGGACGGGGACGTGCGCCCAGTGGTGGCTGACCTCGAAGTCCTTCTCGCCGTCGTGGGAGGGCAGGCCGGGCGCGGGGACGGGGGTGAGGGCGCCGAAGCCGAGCTGCTCGAACAGGGGCAGCAGCCAGCGTTCGGTGGTTACCCCGACCGCGTGCACGCCGGGGTCGGCGTCGGCGCCGTCGCGGGCCAGGGCGTCCTGGTAGGCGGCCCACACGCCGCGCAGGTAGCCCCAGGAGCGCTCGGCGGCGTCCCGTACCGAGTCACCCTTGGCGTACAGGCGGTAGTCGGCGGGCTTGGAGCCGGTCTGCTCCTTGCCCTCCTTGATGCGGACCAGGAGGTCGTACGGCAGGAGGCCGCCGACGGTGGCGACGGAGTCGGTGACGAGGGTCCTGGCGGTACTCATGCGCCCACTCCCTGGGGGAACGTCGGGGCCGGACGGTAGTGGTACACGCCCAGGATGTCCGGGTCGCCCTGGGGGACGACCTTCAGGCCCGCGAGACGGGCGCGGGAGGCGGTGCGGACCCTGCGGTGCGATGCCTCCAGGGTGCGGCCCAACTCAGCCGACTGGTCCCGCAGTTCGGGCATGATCGCGGGAAGGGCGGCCAGGATCTCGGCGATGTTCTCGGTGGCGAACGTGGGGTCGGTGTTCTGGGTGGCGCGGGCGTCGAGGAGAGCCAGCGCCTCGTCCTCCGGCAGCCAGTCGGGGGCGTCGGGCCTGCCCCGGTAGGCGACCACGCGGGCGTCCTCGGCGAGTTGCTCGCGCACCGAGCCGTCACGGGCCGGCAGGTTCAGCTGGAAGCGGTGGCGCACCAGCAGGAGCGTGGTGTTCCGCTCCACGGCCTTCGTACGGACGACTCCGCAGCGGCGGGCCGGGCGCTGCCACTCTGGGACCTTGCCGGCGTCGTCGAGAGCCGCGTCCAGCACGAAGCGGGCGACGGCGGCGACCACCGGGTCGGTGCGGGTGAGGGCGGCCTCGCCGCGCGGGGCGCTGGGGGCGTCGTGGAAGACGACCGGGCGGGGGTGGCGGGGGCCGAGCGCGTGCGCGATGGTGTCGCGCAGGCCCTGCGGGAGGGCGTCGGTGTGCGCGGTGAAGCCGCCCTGCTTCGTCGCGGCGGGCATACCGCGCAGGGCGCCCAGGGCGCGGCGGGTGAAGTCCCGTACCTCCTCGCCGGTGCCGAGCGCGGCAAGAATCTCGTCGACCTCGGCGGCCACCTCGTCCTTCTTGATGGTGAGCTGGGCGTAGCGGGAGCGGTGGCGTTTCTCCCGGTGGGCGGAGGACTGCCAGGCGATCTCCAGCTGCTCGGCCACCTCCTCCTGCGCGAACAGCCCCTCCTGCTCGTACGGCGACCGCTCACCGCGCAGGATCAGTCCCTCGAAGACGGCCTGCATGGCGCTCTCTGACTCCTGCGGCACGGGCACGGAGATGCCGGTGACCCGGCGGATGCGCTCGTGCTTGCGGAGCAGGACGTTGAGGACGATGCCGTCGACGGGGTTGTCGGCGCCGTACAGGGTGAGCGCCTTGACGACGTCGGTGCGCTGGCCGAAGCGGTCCACGCGGCCCTCGCGCTGCTCGTGGCGGGTCGGGTTCCACGCGAGGTCGTAGTGGACGACGGCGTCGAAGGACTCCTGGAGGTTGACGCCCTCGGAGAGGCAGTCGGTGGCGACCAGGACGCGGCGCTCGGGCGCGGGGTTGCCCTCCTCGTCGGTACCGCACAGCTCGGCGATGCGGGTGACCCGCTGGTCGGGCGAGAGTTCGCCGGTGACGGAGGCGACCGCGACCGGGTGTTCGGTGCCCTTCTTGTTGAGGATCTTCTTAAGGTGGTCGGCCACGTAGTCGGCGGTCGCGATGTAGCGGCAGAAGACGATGGGCCGGTAGCCCTGGTCGAGGAGGTCGGAGACGGTGGTGATCAGCTTCTTCAGCTTGGCGTCGCGGGTCGGGCCGTAGAGCTTCCTGGCCGCTTCGGCCATGGCGACCAGGCGGGCCTTCTCCTCGTCGTCGGCGTCGTCGTCGGCCTCGGTCTCGGTGCCGGTGGCCTCGGTGCCGGTGGCGTCGGTGCCGGTGGCCGCGGGACCGGCGGCCTTGGGGAGGCGGATGCCAGGTACGGCGTCCGCGGACTCGGGGGTCTCGCTGTCGGCCGGGTCGGAGACGGTGCGCTCCCCGGTGCGGTCCGCCTCGGCGGGGGTGTCCGCCTCCTCGACGCCGGCGCGCGTGTTCAGGGACTGCACGGCGGCGGCCGGGGAAGAGGACAGGGTGCGCAGCAGGGCGAGGGTGGACCACCAGCGCTGGCGCTGCTGGAGGGCGCCGTCGGCCGCGCGTACGGTCTCGCGGGCGTACGACAGGACCTCGTCGAGGAGCCTCTTGTAGTCGCGGTGCAGGGTGTAGGCGGTCTCGGCGGTGTCCCGGGAGGACGGGAAGTGCGCGCCGTCCTGGAAGTCCTCGCGGATGTCGGCGCGGCGGCGCTGCACGAAGAACTCGGCGAGCAGCCTGCGGCCCGCGTCGGTGTCGAGGGGGACGGCGGCCAGGCGGTCGTCGAGCAGGCCGATCAGGCGACGGAAAGGCTCTTCCTTACCGCTGTGCGGGGTGGCCGTGACCAGCAGGAGGTGGCGGTCGGTCCGGTCGGCGAGAGCGCGCAGCAGTGCGTACCGCCGCTGGGAGGAGCGGGCGGACGCGCCGACCGTGGTGTCGGAGACGCAAGAATGCGCCTCGTCGACGATCACCAGGTCGGGGCAGTGACGCAGGAAGTCCTCGCGGTGGCGGGGGGACTTGATGAAGTCGGTGGAGACGACGTACGCGCCGTCCGGGCGGAACACCGACTGGCCGTACGGGGTCTCGCGCTCCAGACGGCCGATCGTGGACGGCAGCACG
>NZ_AGBF01000051.1 GCF_000225525.1 Streptomyces zinciresistens K42
CCGGGCGGCGGGGTCGGGGACTGAGGGGGCGCCGGCGGGCCACGGGCCCCTCGGCGGCCGTACGGCGGGCCGCACCCGGCGCCGAGCGCGACCGGCCCGCGCGACTCCCCGCGCCGGTCCCGCCCCGGCGGGCCCGCCTGCGGTTACATTCGCGAGCGTGACCGCATCACCCACCGCCGCGCACGACGGCGACGCGCGCGACGCGACGCGCTGGACCGTCCTCGCCATCACGCTGCCGGCCGGTCCCTCCCGGCACCGGCTCGCCGTCTGGCGCGAGCTGCGGAGGATGGGCGCGCTGTCGCTGGGGCAGGGCGTGTGGGCCGTACCGGACGTGCCGGTGTTCGCGGACGGGATCGTGCGCACGCTGGAGCTGACCGAGCGGGCCGGGGGCGAGGCGGTGTCGCTGGCGGCGGCCGGGCGCGGCGCCCAGGACGCGGCGCGGCTGCGGGCGCTGTTCACGGCCGCCCGGTCCGCGGACTGGGCCGTGTTCCTCGCGGACTGCGGCAAGTTCGAGGAGGAGCTGGCCAAGGGCATCCGCGTCGCCGGGTTCACCCTGGCCGAACTGGAGGAGGACGAGCAGTCGCTGGAGCGGCTGCGGCGCTGGCACCGCGATCTGACGGCCCGTGACGTCTTCCGCGCCCCCGAGGCGGCGGAGGCGGGCGAGCGGCTGCGCGGCTGCACGGCGGCCTGCGAGGACTACGCCGAGCGCGTCTTCGCCCATCTGCACCAGGTGCCCGCGGCGCGCGCGTCCGAGGAGGACGCGGCCGGCTGAGCGGGGCGGCGGGCGTACGCGCCTCCGGAGCGGCGGGTATTCCGGTTCCGGAAAGGGACCTTCGGATGTTCCCGTATTCCCGATAATCACCGTTGACGCATATTCCCCCGAATGCCAGATGTCCGCTGCGGTCCGACACTCGTTATGCGGAGCGTGACTTGGCAGGAAAAACACGCAGCTGGGGTGTACTCCTTCGGTGCGCGTCAGGCAGCTGATCAGACCGCTGCGCAGAGCGTCACATACTGCTCCGATCTGCTGGAGGACTTCCTGAAGACGATCAGCCGGATGGAGCGCGAATATCTCCGGGCCGCGTTCGAAGGGGAGACGTTCCAGAAATGAGGATGGACTACGAGGCGGTGGACGGGCCGTCTCCTTACACACAGCAGCTCGACATGCAGAACCTCTGGCAGGTCCCCGATCCGGTGATGTCACCGGAGGGGTGGGACCTCGACGAGGAACTGGCGCAGATGCTGGGGACCCCGCGGACCCCGGAGCCCGTCGCCCACCGGCGGGAGCCGGAGCGGCCGGCGCCGCGCCCGGTGCACCGCAGGCGCCCGCAGCCGGGCGCGCACTCGCTCACCCGCAACCCGCGGTTCCTCACCGTCTCGTTCCTGGTCACCCTCATCACCCTGTGCGCGGTGACGATGCTCACCTGGTCCATCTCGTACTCGTACGACCAGCTGCGGACGATCGCGCTGCTCGTCGTCTCGCCCGACCTGGCCCACTGGTGGCCGCTGACGGTCTACGGGCCGTGGATGCTGGCGGGGCTGTCGATCCTGCGGGCGTCGGTCCAGCGCCGTACCGCGCGCCGGTCCTGGGCGGTCATGCTGATCTCCTCGGGCACCGCCGTGGCGCTGTGCATCGGGCAGTCGGCCGACTCCCTGCTGGCGATGGTGGTCGTCGGCATCCCGCCCATCACCGCCCTGGTCTGCTTCCGTGAGCTCATCGGCCAGTTCTCCACCCGGCCCGGCCCCCGGCACGCGGCCGACGCCGTGAACGGCTCCAAGCAGCCCAAGACGTAGGCCGTCGCCGGGGGTTCCGGAGTCACCGGCTCCGCCCGGTCAGGACCGGTACGGCTGCTGAGGCTGTCCGTACGGCTGCTGACCGCCGGGGCCCCCGGCGGCGGCCTGCGCCTGGAGCTGGCCGGCCTGCTCCCCGCCCACGTGCTGCTCGGCGCCGCAGAAGGTGCACTGCGTCGCGTACTTGGTGGAGACGGGGAACAGCGGCACGAAGAACAGAGTGAACTTGGTGACGCGCTTGCGCAGGGTGTGCGCGGCGGGGTTGCCGCACCGGCCGCACACCAGCGTGAGTATCGCGAGCTGGTACAGGTAGCCCTTGGTGCCGAAGATGATCACGCGATGGTCCTTTCCGAGGTGTCGCTGCCCTCCAGCCTGCCCCACGACGGCGCCCCCTGTCCCGCGCGGGACAGGGGGCGTCTGCGGTTCGGGGTCCGTCACTTCGCCGGGGCGGGCTCCGCAGCGCTCTCCGCGTCGGCCTCACCGGCCGGCGGTTCGCCGTCCGCGGCGGGTGCCTTGACCGACTCCAGCAGCAGCTGGGCGACGTCGACGACCTGGACGGACTCCTTGGCCTTGCCGTCGTTCTTCTTGCCGTTCACCGAGTCCGTGAGCATGACCAGGCAGAACGGGCAGGCCGTGGACACGATGTCGGGGTTGAGCGACAGGGCCTCGTCGACGCGCTCGTTGTTGATGCGCTTGCCGATCCGCTCCTCCATCCACATCCGCGCGCCGCCGGCGCCGCAGCAGAAGCCGCGCTCCTTGTGGCGGTGCATCTCCTCGTTGCGGATGCCGGGGACGCTGGCGATGATCTCGCGCGGCGGCGTGTAGATCTTGTTGTGGCGGCCCAGGTAGCACGGGTCGTGGTACGTGATGATGCCCTCGACCGGGGTGACCGGGACCAGCCTGCCCTCGTCGACCAGGCGCTGGAGCAGCTGGGTGTGGTGGACGACCTCGTAGTCGCCGCCGATCTGCGGGTACTCGTTGCCGATGGTGTTCAGGCAGTGCGGGCAGGTGGCGACGATCTTCTTGGCGGACTTCGGCTTGCGCGACTCGGGCACGACGTTGCCCTCGTCGTCGGTCTCCTCGCCGAACGCCGTGTTCAGCGCCATGACGTTCTCCATGCCGAGCTCCTGGAACAGGGGCTCGTTGCCGAGGCGGCGGGCGGAGTCGCCGGTGCACTTCTCGTCGCCGCCCATGATCGCGAACTTCACGCCCGCCATGTGCAGCAGCTCGGCGAAGGCCCTGGTGGTCTTCTTCGCCCGGTCCTCCAGGGAGCCGGCGCAGCCCACCCAGTACAGGTACTCGACCTCGGTCAGGTCCTCGATGTCCCGGCCCACGACCGGGACCTCGAAGTCGACCTCCTTGAGCCACTCCAGGCGCTGCTTCTTCGCCAGGCCCCAGGGGTTGCCCTTCTTCTCCAGGTTCTTGAGCATGGTGCCCGCCTCGGACGGGAACGCGCTCTCGATCATCACCTGGTAGCGGCGCATGTCGACGATGTGGTCGATGTGCTCGATGTCCACCGGGCACTGCTCGACGCAGGCGCCGCAGGTGGTGCAGGACCACAGGACGTCCGGGTCGATGACGCCGTTCTCCTCGGCGGTGCCGATCAGCGGGCGCCCGGCCTCGGCGAGGGCGGCGGCGGGGACGTCCTTCAGCTGCTCCTCGGAGCCCTTCTCCTCGCCCTCCGCCGTCTTGCCGCCGCCCGCCAGCAGGTAGGGGGCCTTGGCGTGCGCGTGGTCGCGCAGCGACATGACCAGCAGCTTGGGGGAGAGGGGCTTGCCGGTGTTCCAGGCCGGGCACTGCGACTGGCAGCGGCCGCACTCGGTGCAGGTGGAGAAGTCCAGCAGGCCCTTCCAGGAGAACTGCTCGACCTGGGAGACGCCGAAGACGTCGTCGTCACCGGGGTCGGTGAAGTCGATCGGCCTGCCGCCCGAGGTCATCGGCAGCAGGGCGCCGAGCGCGGTCCCGCCGTCGGCGTCCCGCTTGAACCAGATGTTCGGGAACGCCAGGAAGCGGTGCCAGGCCACCCCCATGTTGGTGTTCAGCGAGACCACGATCATCCAGATGAACGAGGTGCTGATCTTCACCATGGCGGTGAAGTAGATGAGGTTCTGGAGGACGCCGACGCTCAGCCCCTTGAAGGCCAGGACCAGCGGATACGAGGCGAAGTACGTGGCCTCGTACTGCTCCACGCCGTGGATCGCACCCTCCAGGCCGCGCAGCACGTAGATCGCGAGGCCGATGGTGAGGATGACGTACTCGACGAAGTACGCCTGGCCGGACTTGGAGCCCGCGAAGCGCGACTTGCGGCCGGGGCGCGAGGGCAGGCTGAGCAGGCGGATCGCGATGAGCACCGCGATGCCCAGGATCGTCATGACGCCGATGAACTCGATGTACAGCTCGAACGGCAGGAAGCCGCCGAGGACCGGGAGGGTCCAGTTCGCCTGGAAGAGCTGGCCGAACGCCTGGGCGAGGGTCGGCGGCAGGGTCAGGAAGCCGACCGCCACGAACCAGTGGGCGACGCCGACGATGCCCCAGCGGTTCATCCGCGTGTGGCCGAGGAACTCCCGCACCAGCGTCACGCTGCGGGCGTAGGGGTTGTCGGTCCGGCTGCCGGCCGGCACCGGCTGGCCGAGCTTGAAATAGCGGACGAACTGGCCGATGGCGCGCGCGAGCAGCGCTACGCCGACCACGGTCAGCACCAGCGACACGATGATCGCGGCGAGTTGCATTTCGGGGCTCCTCGGGCCTGCGAGGGTGGTCGAGAGGGGTCTCGACATTACTAAGCGGTAACTTATGCGGTCCTCAGAGAGTACCCGCATCCTCTGTCGCACTGTAGTCAGCCGCGAGGTGATCTGAGTCGCTGAGGCTTGCCTTAAGAACAGATCGTGTTATTCATCGGTAATTGGTATATACGGCACTAATCTAGGCCCGTGTTTTACGGGATCGCCGCCGCCACCGCCGCACTCGTCCTCGCCGCGCTCGTCGCGGCGCTCCTCCGTCCGCTCGCCCTGCGCCTCGGCGTGCTCGACCGCCGCTGCCGGCGGCCGCTGCCGCTGCTCGGCGGCGTGGCCGTGGCCCTCGTGACATGCCTGGTCGCGGCGGCCGGGGAGTGGACCGGGCACGCCCCGCTGAGCCCCGAGACCGAGCGCCTGCTGATCGCCGCGGGCGCCGTCGCCGCCCTCGGGCTGATCGCCGACGTGCGGCGGGTCAAGGCGCGGTTCCTGGCCGGCGGTACGGCGGTGGCCGCGGCCTGCGTCGTGCCGTACGCCGACACCGGCTTCCTGCTCGCGCTGCCCGCCATCGGCCTGATCGTCCTGGTGTCCGTCGGCTTCAAGGCGCTGGACCACGCCGACGGCCTGGCCGGCACGGTCGGGGTGCTCACCGCCTTCGGGGCCGGCGTCTGCGCGGCGGCGGAGGTGATGGACGAACTCGCCGTGCTGCTGAGCGTGCTGGCCGCCGCGCTCACCGGCTTCCTCCTGCTGAACTGGCCGCCCGCGCGGATCGGGCTCGGGGCGAGCGGGTCCCTGTTCGTCGGGTTCCTGCTGGCCTCCTCGGCCGTGACCGCGCGCGCGGGGCACGATCCCGCGCCGAGCGCGGGCGTCCTCTACGCCCTCACCGCGCTCGCCACCACCGACGTCGTCCTGGTGGCCCTCTCGCGCCGGCTCGCGGGGCGCCCGCTGCTGCGGCGCGGGCCCGACCACCTCGCCCACCGGCTGCGCCGCACCGGACTCACCGCCCAGGGCGCCACCGTCCTGCTGGGTGTCGCCGCCTTCCCGGGGGTGCTCGTCGCCGTCCTGGTGCAGCTCGGCCGGCTGGCGGCCACGGGCGCGCTGTGGGTCGGTGCGGGCGCGCTGCTCGCCGTGTTCGCCCTGCTGCACATCAAGCCCTACGGGCCTCGGCGTCACCCTCGTGTGCCGGTGCAGGACTCCCCGCACGCCTCCGGGCGTACCGCGTCGTCGCAGGTGGGAGGCTCATTGCGCGTAAGGAACGGATAAGAGTTGAGTGGAGGCGACTCAGCTCTGTTGACCCATCGCCGGCTGTCGTGCACACTTGAGTCCGTTCCACTCAAGTCAGCTGGAGGATTCACCATGGCACGTGCGGTCGGCATCGACCTGGGCACGACTAACTCCGTCGTCAGCGTTCTGGAGGGCGGCGAGCCCACCGTCATCACCAACGCCGAGGGTGCCAGGACCACGCCGTCCGTCGTCGCCTTCGCGAAGAACGGTGAGGTGCTGGTGGGCGAGGTCGCCAAGCGCCAGGCGGTCACCAACGTGGACCGGACCATCCGCTCCGTGAAGCGCCACATGGGCACCGACTGGAAGGTCGAGCTCGACGGCAAGCCCTTCAACCCGCAGCAGATGTCCGCGTTCATCCTGCAGAAGCTGAAGCGGGACGCGGAGTCCTACCTGGGCGAGAAGGTGACCGACGCGGTCATCACCGTCCCGGCGTACTTCAACGACTCCGAGCGCCAGGCGACGAAGGAGGCCGGTGAGATCGCGGGCCTCAACGTCCTGCGCATCGTCAACGAGCCCACCGCGGCCGCCCTCGCCTACGGCCTCGACAAGGACGACCAGACGATCCTCGTCTTCGACCTCGGCGGCGGCACCTTCGACGTGTCCCTGCTGGAGATCGGCGACGGCGTCGTCGAGGTGAAGGCCACCAACGGCGACAACCACCTCGGTGGCGACGACTGGGACCAGCGCGTCGTCGACTACCTGGTGCAGCAGTTCAAGTCCGGTCACGGCGTGGACCTCGCCAAGGACAAGATGGCGCTGCAGCGTCTGCGCGAGGCCGCCGAGAAGGCCAAGATCGAGCTGTCCTCGTCCACCGAGACCTCGATCAACCTGCCCTACATCACCGCCTCCGCCGAGGGCCCGCTGCACCTGGACGAGAAGCTCACCCGGGCTCAGTTCCAGCAGCTGACGGCCGACCTGCTGGAGCGCTGCAAGACCCCGTTCTTCAACGTCATGAAGGACGCCGGCGTCTCCATCAACGAGATCGACCACGTCGTCCTCGTCGGCGGCTCCACCCGTATGCCGGCCGTGGCCGAGCTCGTGCGCGAGCTGACCGGCGGCAAGGACGCCAACAAGGGCGTCAACCCGGACGAGGTCGTCGCCATCGGCGCCGCCCTCCAGGCCGGTGTCCTCAAGGGTGAGGTCAAGGACGTCCTGCTCCTCGACGTGACCCCGCTGTCCCTCGGCATCGAGACCAAGGGCGGCATCATGACCAAGCTCATCGAGCGCAACACCACGATCCCGACCAAGCGGTCCGAGATCTTCACGACGGCCGAGGACAACCAGCCCTCCGTGCAGATCCAGGTCTACCAGGGCGAGCGCGAGATCGCGGCGTACAACAAGAAGCTCGGGATGTTCGAGCTGACCGGCCTGCCGCCCGCCCCGCGCGGCGTCCCGCAGATCGAGGTCGCCTTCGACATCGACGCCAACGGCATCATGCACGTGACCGCGAAGGACCTCGGCACGGGCAAGGAGCAGAAGATGACCGTCACCGGCGGCTCCTCGCTGCCGAGGGACGAGGTCAACCGGATGCGCGAAGAGGCCGAGAAGTACGCGGAGGAGGACCACGCCCGCCGCGAGGCCGCCGAGTCCCGCAACCAGGGCGAGCAGCTCGTCTACCAGACGGAGAAGTTCCTCAAGGACAACGAGGACAAGGTCCCCGGCGAGGTCAGGACCGAGGTCGAGTCCGCCGTCGAGGAGCTGAAGGCCGCGCTCAAGGGCGAGGACACCGCCGAGATCCGCACGGCCACCGAGAAGGTCGCCGCGGTCTCCCAGAAGGTCGGCCAGGCCATGTACGCCGACGCCCAGGCCGGACAGGCCGCCGGCGCCGAGGGTGCCGCCCCGGGCGGCGCCAGGGCCGACGACGACGTCGTGGACGCCGAGATCGTCGACGACGAGCGCAAGGACGGTGTCGCGTAATGACGGAGGAGACCCCGGGCTTCGACGAGAAGCCCGACGTCCCCTCCGGCGCGGCCTCCGACGACGCCGAGCCGAAGGCCGCCCCCGAGGAGGGGGCGTCCCCGGCCGGGGACGGAACTGCAGACGCTGCCCTGGTGGCCCAGCTGGACCAGGTGCGCACCGCGCTCGGTGAGCGCACCGCGGACCTCCAGCGCCTCCAGGCCGAGTACCAGAACTACCGCCGCCGTGTGGAGCGCGACCGGATCACGGTCAAGGAGATCGCCGTCGCGAGCCTCCTGACCGAGCTCCTGCCCGTGCTCGACGACATCGGCCGCGCGCGGGAGCACGGCGAACTCGTCGGCGGCTTCAAGTCCGTCGCGGAGTCGCTGGAGACCGTCGCCGCCAAGATGGGTCTTCAGCAGTTCGGCAAGGAGGGCGAGCCCTTCGACCCGACGATCCACGAGGCGCTGATGCACTCCTACGCGCCGGACGTCACCGAGACGACCTGCGTCGCGATCCTGCAGCCGGGGTATCGCTTCGGCGAGCGCACCATCCGCCCCGCGCGGGTGGCGGTCGCCGAGCCCCAGCCGGGCGCGCAGGCCGCCAAGGCCGACGAGGCTGCCGAGGCGGCCGAGGCGCCCGACGACAAGGAGAGCGGTGGCCCGGACGAGGGCTGACGTCGCACCGACGAGGAACCACCGGAAGGGGGTGCGTCGAGGATGAGCACCAAGGACTTCATCGAGAAGGACTACTACAAGGTCCTCGGCGTCCCCAAGGACGCCACCGAGGCCGAGATCAAGAAGGCGTACCGCAAGCTCGCCCGCGAGAACCACCCGGACGCCAACAAGAACAACGCCAAGGCCGAGGAGCGCTTCAAGGAGATCTCCGAGGCGAACGACGTCCTCGGCGACCCCAAGAAGCGCAAGGAGTACGACGAGGCGCGCGCCCTGTTCGGCAACGGCGGGTTCCGCCCGGGGCCGGGCGCGGGCGGCGGCTCGTTCAACTTCGACCTGGGCGACCTCTTCGGAGGCGGCGCCCAGGGCGGCGGCCAGGCCGGCGCCGGGGGCTTCGGCGGCGGGCTCGGGGACGTCTTCGGGGGCCTGTTCAACCGCGGCGGCACCGGCACCACCCGGACCCAGCCGCGGCGCGGCCAGGACATCGACACCGAGGTCAGCCTCAGCTTCACCGAGGCGATCGAGGGCGCGACGGTCCCGCTGCGGATGTCCTCGCAGTCCCCGTGCAAGGCGTGCGCCGGCACCGGCGACAAGAACGGCACGCCCCGGGTGTGCCCGACCTGCGTCGGCACCGGCCAGGTGGCCCGGGGCTCGGGCGGCGGCTTCTCGCTGACCGACCCCTGCCCCGACTGCAAGGGGCGCGGCCTGATCGCCGAGGAGCCCTGCCCGGACTGCAAGGGCAGCGGACGTGCCAAGTCCTCCCGGACGATGCAGGTCCGCATCCCCGCGGGGGTCGCGGACGGCCAGCGCATCAGGCTGCGCGGCAAGGGCGCGCCCGGTGAGCGCGGCGGCCCGGCGGGCGATCTGTACGTCACCGTGCACGTCGCCGCGCACCCGGTGTTCGGGCGCAAGGACGACAACCTCACGGTGACCGTCCCCGTGACCTTCACGGAGGCGGCCCTCGGCGGCGAGGTCAAGGTCCCCACGCTCGGCGGCCCGGCGGTCACGCTGAAGCTGCCGCCCGGCACGCCCAACGGCCGCACCATGCGGGCGCGGGGCAAGGGCGCGGTGCGCAAGGACGGCACCCGCGGAGACCTGCTGGTCACCGTCGAGGTGAGTGTCCCGAAGGACGTGACGGGGAAGGCTCGTGACGCACTGGAGGCGTATCGCGAGGCGAGCGCGGGTGAGGACCCGCGCGCGGAGCTGTTCCAGGCCGCGAAGGGAGCTTGATCGAGATGGACGGTCGTCGGCGCAACCCGTACCAGCTCACCGAGGAGACCCCGGTCTACGTCATCTCGGTGGCGGCCCAGCTCTCCGGTCTGCATCCGCAGACGTTGCGCCAGTACGACCGTCTCGGCCTCGTCTCGCCCGACCGCACGGCGGGCCGCGGGCGCCGCTACTCGGCCCGTGACATCGAACTGCTCCGCCAGGTGCAGCAGTTGTCGCAGGACGAGGGAATCAACCTCGCCGGCATCAAGCGCATCATCGAACTGGAGAACCAGGTCGTCGCGCTCCAGTCCCGGGTCGCCGAGATGGAGGCGGCCCTGGACGGCGCGGCGGCGGCGATGCAGCAGCGCGAGGCGGCGGTGCACGCGTCGTACCGCCGCGACCTGGTGCCCTACCAGGAGGTCCAGCAGACCAGCGCGCTGGTGGTGTGGCGGCCGAAGCCGAAGAAGGCCAAGGACTGACACGTCCTCAGCTGTGCGAAGGGGCCCGGAGGCAACTCCGGGCCCCTTCGCACGCGTGCGGGCAGGCCGCCCCGCACCCGGTCCGCACCCGGTCCGCCGGGCCGTCCGCGGCCCGCGAGAACTGGCCGGGTTCGTTCGGTCTTGTGAGCGAACAGGGCTTGGGTGGAAAGGCGTTGGATGTGCGGATCTCTACCGGAACACCGGGCAGGGTTCGGTGGAGGGACCGTAACGGGTGCTCTGCGAAGTTCCGCAAGGTCTTTACATGATCAGCGGAGCGTAGTGTTGCGCACTCGTTAAGTGCTTCGGCTTGACGCTGAGGGGCGTCGCCGCGTTGGCTTTTCAGTCATCTGGGCGTAATGGCGCGCCCGTGTCCGAAGGCACCAGAAGTGAGCTCCCCTATGCGTCCCTTGCGCCCCCTGCGCCGCACCGCCCTCGCCGTGGCCGCGACGTCCACGATGACCCTCTCGCTGGCCGCGTGCGGGGCACTGGGCGTCAGCAGCGACAGCGGCGGGGCGAGCCCGACCAAGGGCAACGACGTCACCGTGGGGCTGCTGCTCCCGGAGACCTCCAACACGCGGTACGACAAGTTCGACTACCCCATCATCAAGGCGAAGGTGACGAGTCTCACCAGCGGCGAGGGCAAGGTCGTCTACCGCAACGCCGAGGCGGACGCGAAGAAGCAGGAGAGCCAGCTCCAGCAGATGATCGACGACCGGGTCGACGTGATCCTGCTCGACGCCGTCGACTCCGCGGCGATAGCCGGCGGCGTGAAGAAGGCGAAGGCCGCCGGCATCCCGGTCATCGCCTACGACCGCCTGGCCGAGGGGCCGATCGACGCGTACGTCTCCTTCGACAACGAACTCGTGGGCGAGGTGCAGGGCCGCTCCCTGCTGGAGGCGATGGGCCCGGCGGTCAAGTCCTCCGACAAGATCGTCATGATGAACGGCTCGCCCACCGACCCCAACGCCAAGCAGTTCAAGGCGGGTGCCCTCTCCGAGCTCAAGGGCACCGTGGTCATCGCCCAGACCTTCGACACCAAGGACTGGAAGCCGGAGAACGCCCAGGCCAACATGGCGCAGGCGATCCGGGCCGTCGGCGCGGGCAACATCAAGGGCGTCTACTCGGCCAACGACGGCATGGCGGGCGGCGTCATCAAGGCCCTGGAGGCCGAGGGCGTCACCAAGCTGCCGCCCATCACCGGCCAGGACGCCGAACTGGACGCCGTCCAGCGCATCGTGACCGGCGAGCAGTACATGAGCGTCTACAAGTCCTACCCGCAGGAGGCCGAGAGCGCCGCCGAGATGGCCGTCGCGAAGGTGCAGGGCAAGGACATCCGCTTCGACTCGCTCACCCAGGACCAGGTCGACAGCCCGACGAACAAGGACATCCCGTCCCTGCTCGTCCCCGTGGTCGCCCTGACCCAGGACAACATCAAGGAGACCGTCCTCGCCGACGGCATCTACGAGCTGTCGGACATCTGCACGGCCGCGTTCAAGACCGCCTGCTCGAAGGCGGGGCTCTCCAGGTAGGACCCGCCGGCCCGACGGCCGCACCGCTCCGACGCCCGCGCACCGCGCCGACCCGCGCGACCCGCGGGCGTCGCGCTGTCCCCGGCCCGCGACACGCCCCCCGGGGTTTCGGCGCCCGCCCCCGGATTCCGGTCCCGCGCCCGGATTCCGTTCCCGCGCCGGATTCCGGTCTGCGAACCCGGCCCGCCGGGAACCGGCCACCACGCCCCGGCAAGGGCCGAAAAGACACCGTCAGCTTGTTGCAGCCGGGCGCGCGGAGGCCCGTGAAGAGCATGACGTAACGGGACGTTTCGGCGCCCGGCCCGCCGGGAGCCGTGTTGCGGAGCACGGCCCGTCCGCGCATAGTTGCGCTGCGGAAGCGCGAGCGAACCGCGGGCCCGAGGGGCCGGGAGGGCGGCTCGGAGGACCGC
Source organism: Streptomyces zinciresistens K42 (assembly GCF_000225525.1). GTDB lineage: Bacteria > Actinomycetota > Actinomycetes > Streptomycetales > Streptomycetaceae > Streptomyces > Streptomyces zinciresistens. The sequence goes on from NZ_AGBF01000051.1 coordinate 12,005, forward strand.
GGCCCGGACCCGCCGGGGGTGCCCGGCACGGGGCGTCGCCGGCGTACTCCGCAGGCGGGCGAGCCGGCGCACGAGGCAGGAACCGGGGGTGGATGAGCGATGGCCGGGCACAGGACCGAGGAGCATCCCCACGGCGCCGACCGACTGTGCGAGGCGGGGGACCGCGTGTACTCCCGGGCCGTACGCCGTGGCCGGGTGCCGCGGCCGGACGCCGAACCGGTGCCGTGCCTCATGGAGTTGGCGCTGCTGCACCCCGACCCCGACGACATGGACTGGCTGGTGCCGACCTCCCCGCAGGAGGTCATGACGCGGCTGCTGCGCGGGGTCTACGACGAGGTGCGGGCGAGTCAGCGGCGGATGGGCTCGGCGGTGGCGGCCGTCGAGTGGTACGCCGCCCTGGGCCCCCAGCCCGCGCGGGCGCCGGGCGCGCAGGGCCCGCTCGCGGGCTCGGCGATCCGGGTCCTGGACGGCGACGCGCGCATCCAGGGCGCCCTGGACGAGGCCACGCAGAACTGCACCGCGGAGGTGCTGACCGTGCAGCCCGGGGGCATCCGTCCCGAGCACGAGCTGACCGAGGGCCTGCACCGCGCCATGGCGCTGCGCGGGCGCGGGGTGCGGATGCGCGACCTGTACACGCATGTGGCCCGGCACGGCCAGGGGCTGCTCAACTACCTGGAGCTGATGGGTGACGCGGTCGAGGCGCGCACCCTGGACGAGGTGTTCGACCGGCTGATCCTCTTCGACCGCACGGTCGCCTTCATCCCCGCCAACACCGACCGCACGATGGCGCTGGAACTGCGCCACCCGGCGCTGGTGAACTACCTCGGGACGGTCTTCGAGCGGCTGTGGCGGCTGGCGATCCCGCTGACCGCCCCGCTGCCCGACACCGGCATCGAGGGCATCTCCCACCGCGAGCAGTCCATCGCCGCGCTGCTGGCCGAGGGGCATCAGGACGCGGTGATCGCGGAGCGGCTGGGCATCAGCGTGCGGACGTGCCGGGCGCACATCGCGCGCCTGTCGGAGACGCTCGGGGCGGCGAGCCGTACCCAACTCGGCGTGCGTATCGCGCAGGTGGGCCTCGACCGCACCCGGGCCTCGTCGTCGGGGTCCTCGCAGTCCTCGCAGTCCCCGGAGTCCTCCGAGTCCGCGGTCATCAGGGTCGCCGGGGTGTCCGGGGCGCCCGGCCGGCAGTCCCCGACCGGCCGGTGAGGCGGCGGCGGTACGGGTACGGGACGCGGCGGGGTACGCGGCGATGCGGCTCGCGGGGGCGCGGGGCGCTGCGCGCGGGGGCGCGGGGTGCTCACTGCTCCTTGTCGAGTATCCCGGACTGGGCGATGAGATAGCCGAGCTGGGCGCGGCTGCCGCTGCCGAGGGCGGCGGCGAGCTTGGCGATGTGGGCCCGGCAGGTCCGTACGTTCATCCCGAGGCGGCGCGCGATGGCCTCGTCGACGTGGCCCTCGACCAGGAGCTTGGCGATGGTGTGCTGGATGTCGGTGATGCCGTCGGGGGCGGTCCCGTAGGGCGCGCCGGCGCTCAGCGGAACCGCGCGGCTCCACATGAACTCGAACACCTTGATGAGATAGCGGACCAGGCCGGGGTGGCGCAGTTCCAGGGCGACCTGCCGGTCGTCGCGGGTGGGGATGAACGCGACCGTCTCGTCGCAGATGATCAGGCGCTCGACCAGTTCGTCGATGGTCCGGTACTCCGCCTTGCCGTCGGCGAAGTTGTCCACCCAGGCGAGCCTCTCGGGGCTGTAGCGGGCCGTGTGCTGGTAGAGGGTGCGGATCCGCACCCCGCGCTCGATCAGCGGCTTGTCGCGCTCCAGGGCCTCGATCAGCCGGCGCTCCGGGTGCCGGTGGCTCGGCTGGACCGCGAGCATCTCGCTCCGGCACTGCGAGGTCGCGAGGTCGAGAGCGCTGTTGATGCGGTCCAGGCCCTCCAGCACGGTGATCGCGTGCGTGGACCCGGTCACCTGCGCGCTGAGCGCCATGAAGGGCTCGAAGGCGTCGGCCAGCTCGATCGACAGCCGCCTGCGTTCCGTGATCTCCCGTTCGATGGGATTGAGCCGTTGGGCCAGGGCCACCGAGGGAGGAACCGGATGCAGCAGGTTCGGATCGTCGGGATCCGGATGGAGCAGGGCGAACTCCATGAGACAGGGCGCGGGCTCCACCTCCGTCCGGGTGATATGCCCCGTGCGCAGCGCGTTCGCGTAAAGACGCCGTCCTTCCCCGCACAATTCCGTAGCAGCGTGGGGATGCGTCGCTTTAGTCCGATTCATTGCCAAATCTCCACCCCCCAGGGTCCTGAACATGCAGGAACATGATGCACCGATCGTGTGGCCATGAAGTGCCCGAATGAGCCATCGTCTTACTCGACGGGGGAAGAGGGGACCTTCAAGTGAGGACGAAGCCGACTATGCGTAAGAGAATGCTTCGCTCGGTGCTTGTCGCCGCCTTCTCCGCCGTTGTGGCCTTTGGATCTCTGGGTGGCTTCTCCGGCACGAAGGGTGACGTCCGGGCCGACAGCGCCTGGTCGTTCGCGACCAAGGGCGCGAGCTTGACCGAGGGTGGCGCAGTCAACGACGACAGCGCTTGGAGCTGACGTGACCACCCCACCCGACGACCGCTCGTTCCGAAGAGAGATGGCCACCGCCTACCGGTCGGGTTGGCACTTCATCGACCTGGTCACCGCGATCCCCCACTCCGGTGACTCGTTGATGGTGACTGTCTTCGGCGAGCCGGTCGTCGTCACGAGGGACGAGGACGAGGACGTGCGGGCCTACCGGTGTCTGCGGCGGCCTCGGGGGGCGCCGCAGCCCGTGCGGTGCGCCATCCGCTATGGAATGATCTTCGTCAACCTCGACCAGCGAGACCACCGGCTGGTGGAGCCGGAGGCTCCGGCCGCCCGGACCATCTCAGCCACCCCCCGCAGTGCCTGACGCGATTCCCCCGTCGTAACAGATCGCTCAGGTGCTTCCCCCCGCAGCGGCGTCACCGTGACCTGAACACGGTGACGCCGCTGCAGTTTCGCGGCACATTTCCGGGTATCGGCCCGCGCGGGCATGGCCGGAAACCGGTCAACCGGCCCGTCCGCCCCGGCCCGTCAGCCCCGGCCCATCGCCCGCGTCAGCGCGATCTCGATCACGACCCGGTCGGGGTTGGCCGCCGGCGTCCGCCCGTAGCGCGCCGCGTACCGCAGCTCCGCCTCCCGCACCCGCTCCGGATCGCCGCTGACCCGGGCCACACCCTCCAGCGTCGCCCAGCGCCGCCCGTCCACCTGGCAGACCGCGACCCGGGCCCCCGCCTCCCCGCGGGCCCGCACGTGCCCGACCTTCGCGCTGTGCCGGTTCGCGATCACCCGGGCCAGCCCGGCCCCGGGATCGTAGGTGACTCCGACGGGTACCACGTGAGGGGTGCCGTCCGGGCGCGGGGTGGTCAGGGTGCACAGGTGCTTCTCCTGCCAGAAGGCGAGATACGGCGCGTCCGGCGCGCCCGGATCCTGGGGGTATGCGGCCATGGCCACGGAACTTAGCGCCCGGACGGCTCCCGCACCCACCTTGAGTGGAATAGACTCAACTTTATGTACGCTGACTCGGTCAGCACCGGGAGAGGCTGACGCCAGGAGGAGAACGCAGACGTGGAAGCCGAGCTGACCAACAGGAGCCGGGACGCGATCAACGCGGCCAGCAACCGGGCCGTGACGGAGGGGCACCCGGATCTCACCCCCACCCACCTGCTGCTGGCTCTGCTCCAGGGCCAGGACAACGAGAACATCACCGACCTGCTCGCCGCCGTCGACGCCGACCAGGCGTCGGTGCGCGCCGACGCCGAGAAGGCCCTGTCCGCGCTGCCCAGCGTGACCGGGTCCACCGTGGCGCCCCCGCAGCCCAACCGCGACCTGCTCGCCGTGATCGCCGACGCCCAGGCACGCGCCGCCGACCTCGGCGACGAGTACCTCTCCACCGAGCACCTGCTCATCGGCATCGCCGCCAAGGGCGGCCCCGCCGCCGACGTGCTCGGCCGGCACGGCGCCGGGGTGAAGAAGCTGCTGGACGCCTTCCGCAAGGCGCGCGGCGGACGCCGGGTGACCACGGCCGACCCCGAGGGCCAGTACAAGGCGCTGGAGAAGTTCGGCACGGACTTCACCGCCGCCGCGCGCGAGGGCAAGCTCGACCCCGTCATCGGACGCGACCAGGAGATCCGGCGCGTCGTCCAGGTCCTCAGCCGCCGCACCAAGAACAACCCCGTCCTCATCGGGGAGCCCGGCGTCGGCAAGACCGCCGTCGTCGAGGGGCTGGCCCAGCGGATCGTCAAGGGCGACGTGCCCGAGTCGCTGCGCAACAAGCGGCTGGTCGCGCTCGACCTCGGCGCCATGGTCGCCGGGGCCAAGTACCGCGGCGAGTTCGAGGAGCGCCTGAAGACCGTCCTCGCCGAGATCAAGGACTCCGACGGGCAGGTCATCACCTTCATCGACGAGCTGCACACGGTCGTCGGCGCCGGCGCGGGCGGCGACTCCGCCATGGACGCCGGGAACATGCTCAAGCCGATGCTCGCCCGCGGCGAACTGCGCATGGTCGGCGCCACCACCCTCGACGAGTACCGCGAGCGGATCGAGAAGGACCCGGCCCTGGAGCGGCGCTTCCAGCAGGTGCTGGTCGCCGAGCCGACCGTCGAGGACACCATCGCGATCCTGCGCGGGCTCAAGGGCCGCTACGAGGCCCACCACAAGGTGCAGATCGCGGACAGCGCGCTGGTGGCCGCCGCCGGTCTGTCGGACCGGTACATCACCTCCCGCTTCCTGCCCGACAAGGCCATCGACCTCGTCGACGAGGCCGCCTCCCGGCTGCGCATGGAGATCGACTCCTCGCCCGTCGAGATCGACGAGCTCCAGCGCTCCGTCGACCGGCTGCGCATGGAGGAGCTGGCCCTCGGCAGGGAGACCGACCCCGCCTCGCGCGAGCGCCTGGACAAGCTGCGCCGCGACCTCGCCGACAAGGAGGAGGAGCTGCGCGGCCTGACCGCCCGCTGGGAGAAGGAGAAGCAGTCCCTCAACCGCGTCGGCGAGCTGAAGGAGCGCCTGGACGAGGCGCGCGGCCGGGCCGAGCGCGCCCAGCGCGACGGCGACTTCGACGCCGCCTCCCAGCTCCTCTACGGCGAGATCCCCGCCCTGGAGAAGGAGCTGGAGGCCGCCTCCGCCGCCGAGGAGGAGGCCGCCAAGGACACCATGGTCAAGGAGGAGGTCGGCTCCGACGACATCGCCGACGTCGTCGCCGCGTGGACCGGCATCCCGGCCGGGCGGCTGATGGAGGGCGAGACGCAGAAGCTGCTGCGCATGGAGGAGGAGCTCGGCAGGCGGCTGATCGGCCAGAGCGAGGCCGTGCGGGCGGTCTCCGACGCGGTGCGCCGCACCCGGGCCGGCATCGCCGACCCCGACCGCCCGACCGGCTCGTTCCTCTTCCTCGGCCCGACCGGCGTCGGCAAGACCGAGCTGGCCAAGGCGCTCGCCGACTTCCTCTTCGACGACGAGCGGGCGATGGTCCGCATCGACATGTCGGAGTACGGCGAGAAGCACAGCGTGGCCCGGCTGGTCGGCGCGCCCCCCGGCTACGTCGGCTACGAGGAGGGCGGCCAGCTCACCGAGGCCGTGCGCAGGCGGCCGTACAGCGTCGTCCTGCTCGACGAGGTCGAGAAGGCGCACCCCGAGGTCTTCGACGTGCTGCTCCAGGTGCTGGACGACGGGCGGCTGACCGACGGGCAGGGCCGCACGGTCGACTTCCGCAACACCATCCTGGTGCTGACGTCCAACCTGGGCAGCCAGTTCCTCGTGGACCCGCTGACCGGAGAGGAGGAGAAGAAGGAGCAGGTGCTGGAGGTCGTGCGCACGTCCTTCAAGCCCGAGTTCCTCAACCGCCTGGACGACCTCGTCGTCTTCTCGGCGCTGAGCAGGGACGAGCTGGGCCGGATCGCCCGGCTCCAGATCGGCCGGCTGGCCCGGCGGCTCGCCGAGCGCCGGCTGACCCTGGAGGTCTCCGACGCGGCCCTGGCCTGGCTCGCCGACGAGGGCAACGATCCGGCCTACGGCGCCCGCCCGCTGCGCCGTCTGGTGCAGACCGCCATCGGCGACCGGCTCGCCAGGGAGATCCTCGCCGGCGAGGTCAAGGACGGCGACACGGTCCGGGTGGACGCCTTCGGCGACGGCCTGATCGTCGGTCCGGCCACCGAAAAGTCGCTCTGAGCACCGCAGGACGCCGCGGAAGCGGGTACCCGGTCACCCCGGGTGCCCGTCCGGCGTGACCGGATCGAGTCAGCCCAGGGCTGACAGGCCCGTCCGGGCTTGCCACCCCCCTCCCCGCATGGGGGAGGATGGCGGAATCCGTACGAAGGGAAAATCACGGTGACCATCGACCCGTCCTCGATTCCGAACTTCGGGGGCCAGCAGCCGGAGCCCGGACCTCCGCCCGGCCCCGTCATCCCGGATCAGGACCTCGTGAAGCAGCTCCTCGACCAGATGGAGCTGAAGTACGTCGTCGACGACGAGGGTGACCTCGCGGCGCCGTGGGAGCAGTTCCGTACGTACTTCATGTTCCGCGGCGAGGACGACCAGCAGGTCTTCTCGGTGCGGACGTTCTACGACCGGCCCCACCAGATCGACGAGAAGCCGCAGCTGCTGGAGTCGATCGACGACTGGAACCGCCGGACCCTGTGGCCCAAGGTCTACAGCCACACCCACGACGACGGCACGGTCCGGCTGATCGGCGAGGCGCAGATGCTGATCGGCACCGGCGTCAGCCTGGAGCACTTCGTCTCCTCGACCGTCAGCTGGGTGCGCGCCGCCATCGAGTTCGACAAGTGGCTCGTCGAGCAGCTGGGCCTGGAGCAGGAGATCAACGACGCGGAGAAGCCGCAGGACGACGAGTAGCCCCGGCGGAGCCCGGCCCGCGCACCGACCCCACGAGGGCCGCGCGCGAGGCCGGGCTCACCCGTTTTCGGGGGTGCCCCCGCCGTGCTCGGTGACGCGGCACTGCCCGTCGTGTCCTGACCACGCACGGCAAGGAGCCGTCCGTGAGCGCCGACGTGATCGTGCACACCGAGTTCCCCAGGGGATACACGGTCCTGTTCGGAGCTGACGGAGAGGTGATCCTGACTCCGCGGAGCTTCGAGCACTCCAGCGCGATCAAGTCGATGCAGTACGACACGATCGTGTCCCTCGGACGCCATGCGAAGACCGCCTCCGGCGTCTGCATCGACTTCCCTCAGTTATCACAACTCAAGTTTCCTGCACGGAGGTTGACCGGGCGACGGGCACCTCCGCCCACACCGTCTTGCCCAGCGGGTGGCGCGCTGCGCAACCCCGGCGCACGGCCAGGGTGTCCACCAGGAGCAGCCCTCGGCCCGACTCACCCTCGGGAGCCGACGAAGGCGGCGTGGCCGGGGGCCGTTTCCCGGAGGCCGCGTCCGCGACCTCGACGCGGACCACACCCGCCGCCGTGTCCAGAGCGACCCGAAGACCGAAGCCGTGTCCCGGTACCCGGCCGTGGAGCACGGCGTCGGCGGCGAGTTCGGCGACCACGAGGGCGACCGCGCACGACGCGTCCGACGCCGGCGGGTACCCCTGCTTCTCCAGGTGCCGTACGGCGAGTTGACGAGCCAGTCGCGCGCCTCGGGGCGAAGAGGTGAACTGCGCGACCAGAGCCGGCGGTTCGCTCTGTACGTTCGTCGTTTCTGTCAGCACGGCGTGGTCCGTCCTCGGCTGTCGAGCAGGGGTGTGGCGTGGTGTGCGTGAGTCGTCACGTTCCGCACCCAAGAGTCGTCCGGCCGCCCTACGCTCAACAGGTGACGCGGCCTTACTTCTCGACTCGTAAGCAACGGAAGTGACGCTTTGGCCAACGGAATTGACCCCAGTACGTCGATGGCCGCGCTGTTCGGTGCGCGGGTCCGCAGACTCCGTTTCGCGGCGGGGCTGACCCAGGCCGAACTGAGCGGCAAGGTCCACGTGGTGGGCACGCGGATCACGCAGATCGAGCGGGCGTCCGGGGCGAAGCCGACGCTGGACCTGGCGCGGGCGCTGGATGTGGCCCTCGGTGCGGACGATCTGCTGGTGGAGCTGTGGCCGTACGTGTACCGGGAGGCGTTTCCGGACTGGTCGCGGAGGTTCATGGAGTGCGCGGAGCGGGCGGTGGCCGTTCGTGAGTACGCGGCTCACGTGGTGCCGGGCCTGTTGCAGACCGAGCAGTACGCGAGAGCCGTTCTGAGCGTCGGCCTGACGCTCAGCAGTGAGGAGCAGTTGGAAGAACGACTCACAGTCCGCATGGCACGGCAGGAACGGCTCGGTTCGCCCGACCGGCCGGACCTGTGGGTGGTGCTCGACGAAGCTGTTCTCAGACGTCCGATCGGCGGGTGCGACGTGATGCGCGCGCAGTTGGAGCTGCTGCTCTGTGTGGCGGCGGAGCACGACATCACTGTCCAGGTGCTCCCATTCGACCAGGGCGAGCACGACGTGATGGGCGGTTCCCTGACGGTGCTGACACTGCCGGACGGCTCTGAAGTCGCCTACACAGAGGGTGCTCACTACGGCCAACTCATTGAGGAGCCAGCCGAAGTCAGCCGATTCACGGTGACCTACGATCGGCTACGGGCGAATGCCCTGCCCCCGCTCATGTCGCTCGACATGATCCGATCCGCGATGGAGGGCTGCAACCGTGGAGCGAATGTCCCGTCCCGATCTGAGCGTCGCCGTGTGGCGCAAGAGCAGCTACAGCAATCAGGAGGGCGGCAACTGCGTGGAGGTCGCCGACGGAATCCAGGAGGCCGTCGTCCCCGTCCGTGACAGCAAGGTCCCGCACGGTCCGGCGCTGTGCTTCGAGGCCGCCGTCTGGGCCGCCTTCACAGGTGAGTTGAAGGCGGGGGACCACCGTCGCTGAGCCCGCCGGGCCCTGGTCGCCGTCCACGTCCCGGGCTCACCGGACCCCGGTCCGCGAGGGCCCGGCAGGCCGCTGACCTCCCTAAAGAACCAGGGGAAAGAACTACCCGCCCACCCACCCTCCCCGGCCGCACGGCTCGTGTCACTCGTCCGAGTGACCGGCTTGCAGGGTCGGGATACGGACGGTTACGTTCGCCGCGACAACCGCACACAGACTTCGGCCCCCGCCGGGACTGCAATCCCGAACGAGGGCCTGACCGATCGAGAAGGAACGACTTCCCGATGGCTGACCCGCAGTCTAACGCGCCCTCGCGCGCCGACGCCGGAGCTCCGACCTCCGGCGTGATCCACGTCCGCACCCGGCTGACGGCCGACTTCACCGTGATCTCCAACGCCCTCGCCCAGAGGCGCGGCAGCGCGGTCACGGTCGGCGTCGCGGCGTACATCGCCTCTCTGCCCGACGGCATCCCCGTGACCATCCCCGCCCTGTGCAAGCACTTCAGCGAGGGCGAGATCCTGATCTCGCGGGCGCTCAGGGAGCTCGAAGAGGCCGGATTCCTGGAGCGCCGCCGAGAGCGGACGCCCACCGGGCACGTCCGTACCCGCACCTACTTCTACGACGTCCCCGGCGGCGATCCGGACACGGAACCGGACCCGGACCCGGACCCAGACGGGCCTCCCGAGCCGCCGAAGCCGTGCGGGCCGCGAAGGCTGGGCGCCGCCGCAGTCGCGCCAGCATCCGCGCGCCGGGAGGAGACGGTGGCCGCGCCCGCACCAGCCGGGGCGGAGGCGACGATCCCGCTCGCCGACGCCGACCCCCGGGCGGTGGCCGTACTCACCGCACTGCGCCGGGTCGACCCCCGCCTCATCCTGTCCGGGCAGGAAACCGCCCGCCTCGCCCCGGCCGTCGCCCGGTGGCTCGCGGCGGGCCTGCTGCCCACGCACATCACGGACCACCTCACCGCACGGCTGCCGGACCGCTTCCTCACCCGCCCGGTCGGCATCCTCGCCTACCGCCTCAAGGAGACTCCCCTGCCGGTACCAGCCAGAAGCGCGGAACCCGCCGCCCGCCCGATGGCCGTGCCCCTGCGGAACTGCGACGGCTGCGACCGGGCCTTCCGCTCGCCGGAACCAGGCCGCTGCCGGGGCTGCCGGACCGGCGGCCGACTCCGGGCGGCCGGCTGAGCCGATGACCGGGCGTGCGGCCCACCTGGGACTCCGCATGAGCGAGATCAGGGAGGCCGCCGCTGCCGTACGGGACGCCTTCGACACCCCCTACGGCCTCGTGTCGAAGCGGATCGCCACGGACGGCGTGGACATCTTCATCGAGCACGGTTGGGGCGATCTCCGCAGAGCCCGCGACGGCCGGGTCCCGATCCGCGAAGTGGTCTCCGACCATCTCCGCTGCCTCACCTGGGAGGAGGGCGATGTGCGGTCTCGTGTCGTCGAAGCGTTTGCCGGCGTCATGGCCATGCGTCGCGATGGTGTCTGCTGACACGTGACCTTTCCGATGCGGGGTTGAGGTCCACGGACGAGCCCGGACCGTACGGCTGTTACACCGCCGGCGATTTGAGCCGGGATACGGCCTCCTCCAGCACGCCTGTCCGCTTGCAGAAAGCAAATCGAACAAAAGGCGCGCCCTGCTCGCTGTCGTCGTAGAAGGCCGCGTTGGGGACGGCGACCACGCCCGCGCGTTCGGGCAGGGCGCGGCAGAAGGCGAAGCCGTCCGACTCGCCGAGCGGGCGGATGTCGGTGGTGATGAAGTAGGTGCCAGCGGTCCTGAAGACCTCGAAGCCCGCCTCCGTCAGGCCGTTCGCCAGAAGGTCCCGCTTGGCCAGCATGTCCGCACGGAACTCCTCGAAGTACGAGTCCGGCAGGGACAGCGCCTCCGCCACCGCGTACTGGAAGGGCCCCGACGCCACGTACGTCAGGAACTGCTTGGCCGAGCGGACGGCCGTGACGAGATCCGGCGTGGAGGTGACCCAGGCGGCACCTCGTTCGTACGCCTATTCGTATGATGCGCGGCACGCCCCTAGGGAGGCCGGCGAGGTCGGCCGGCCCGTTGCCGTGAGTCCGTGTGGCGGAGAATGCGGTTCGTCGCACGGAGGTTCCATGCCGCGGTCGCTGGGGGTGACACCCCCGCGTACGGCCCTTGCGGTAGCCGACCGCTCACCTTCAGCCGAGTTGTCCTGTCGGACCCGGACGGGCGATAGCGTGAGGCGGCAAGGACTGTTCCTGACAGGGCGGACGATTTTCATGCGGATGCGGTTCGAACCCGAGGCCGAGGAAGAGTTCGAGGCCGCGTGCGGGTTGCTGGTCGACCACCTCGTCAGGTGGGCCGGGGAGCAGGCGCTGCCGGTGGACGGGTTCACGGCTGAGACGGCACTGGACTACCGGCATCGGGCGACTGCCGACGGCCGACTGGGACTGTGGGAGTCGCGCCATGTGGAAGAGCTACTCCTCTCGTGGCTTCCCGAGCAGGTCACCGAACTTCCCGGGGAGGAACACGCCGACGCTCCGGGCACACTGCGCACGCTGCTGCGTTATCTGCACGCCACGCAGTTGGCGGACCCGCGCGGCCCCGCCCTTGAGGACTCCCTCGCTGCGGTCGACGCGACGGCGGGGCAGTATCCGGCGGCGATGGCGGACGACACCCGCTGGGGGATGGCCAAGTTCTGGGCCATGACAGCCGCCGGGCAGGGCGTGGACGTCTTGGACGGGGCGGCGTTGCAGCGGTTCGCGGAGCGGGCGCAGCGTGGGGAGGTCCTCTACGACCAGCAGGTCCTCGATGTGATCATGAAGCGGCGGCTGACCGGCAACACACTGCACGGCGTCAAGCGGGCGGAGCCGCAGCTGCCTGTGGTGCTCCCCCCGGACGGCGAGCTGCGTCGACGGGCCGAGGCACCGGCGATTCTCGCGCAGTTGCGCGGACTCGCCGAGTGGGCGGGGCGCGACGGCCGCGCGGTGACGGCGGCGGGGCGGCTGCGGATGGCAGATGCCCGAGAGCTGGTTGACGTACTGGACACCGGGGACAAGGTCGACGGGGTGCGCTCTTCGGCCGACCTGCCGCGGCTGGGCCTGCTGTTGGAGTGGGCCAAGAAGGCGCGGCTGGTCCGGGTGACCAAGGGGCGTCTGTACGTGGTGGCCAAGGCACGGCCGGTGCTGGCCGACCCGCTCCAGCTGTGGCTGCGCGCCTTCGACGCGTGCTTCGAGCTGCGGCAGGCCCTGATCGGCGCGCGTAGCGGCTGGCACGTCGAGTCGATGCTCTTCGACGTCTACGAGGACATCCTGGAAGATGTGCTGAACACGCTCTACAGCCTGCCGTACCCGATGCCCTGGCCGCGGCTGCGCGACTCCGTACACCTGGCCTACCGGGCCCGCTTCCAGCTGGACGGCGGGCCGGATCTCCGGCACGGGATGTGGTTCGAGCACGCCGACCGGGACCTGCGCACGGTACTCGACCTGCTGGATGATCTGGGCGCGATCCAGCGCGACCGCGGGATGGCCGACCCGGTGTTCCTGGACGTCGACCTCTCCGATACCGGAACCGAGCTGCCCGCGGACATGCCGCCGGAGCTCGCGGAACTGCTGGGCGTCGCGGAGGCGGCTACGGACCCGGCGGCGCGGGAGCGTGCCGATGCCCGGCGTGAGGAGCTGACCGCCGGGCCGGTCGAACTCATCCGTCTCACCGAGCTCGGTACCCGGGCCGTACGACAGCGGTTGCTGGCGGCCGGCCGGGACGCACCGCTGGTCGGTGAACTGGCCCAGGCGTCGGCGGCCGGCCTGCTGGGGGTGCTGGCCGAGGACTACGACCCGGACGCCGCCCGCACGGAGCTGGCCGGCTGGATCACAGCACGCGGCGAGCGGGAAGGTGCCTTGCGGCAACTGACCGACGCCGTAAGGAGCATGACCTACCGCACGCGAGCGCAGGCGATGCTCGACGTGCTGCCGGCGGCGTTGCCGGACGGTGAGGGCGAGCGGCTGCTGCGCACGCTGCGGCGAGACACACAGCTGGCGCCGCTGGCGCTGAACGAGCTGGCGCACCGTGAGTTGCTGTCCCCGGAGGACATGACCGATGCCGAGCATCTGCTGGTGCTCGCCGAGAGCCTGCTTCAGCTCGTGGAGTTGGCGGGCGGCGGGGACGGCGCCGAGGAGATGCTGCGCGCCCAGGGCCCCCAGGCCCGGGACGCGGTTGCCGCAGCGCTGGACTCCGCGCACCCGGACCGGGCAGGACTCGACGAGCTCAGGCAGCTGGCGGCCCGCGCACTGGGTACCCACGGTGCCCGCGTCGGCCGCGCCCGGAAGACCCGGCGCTCCTCAGGCAGGAGCGGCCGCAAGCGGCGCCGCTGACCGGGCAGCACCGCCTGGCCCCCAGACGCCAGGTGCGCCAGTACTGGCATGGAGCCGGGCGGAGGGAGACCGATGGTCCTGGCGTCATGCGTCCTTGGTGGCGCCACCGTCGGGGTCGTGATTGAGGGATGGGGCGAGGACGGACTGCGGGCCCTGTGTGGCGCGCTCCACGCGCAGGACGGGGTGGCGCTGCGGGCGGCGTTGCGTCGTGGACCCGAGCGTGAGGTGCTTCAGGTGGCCGGCGACGGTGTGGCCGGGGCTGCGGCGCCGGGCCTGCCGGGGGCCGCGGAGACGGCGGCCTTGTTTCTCGGCGCGCTCCAGGAGCGTGGTTTCCGGGGCGACGGTGAGCTGGCGGATCGGTTGCGCGCGGCCACGGGAGATGCGGCGATCCCCCTCCTGCGTCCGCTTGCGGTCGATCTGGAGATGCTCGCCATGCTGCTGGAGGGCGACCCGGCCGAGTCCGGTGGCCGGATCGATCTGTCCACCGGGGAGTGCTGGCCGGCGTTCACCGATGAGCTGGGGCCTGGGCCCGAGGCCGAGGAGGACGACGATCCGGAGCGATGGCTGTATGTGCCGGCTCTGGGGTCCAGGGCCGGTTACCGGGACATGGAGGCGTTCATCGAGGAGATGGAGGACGCTGCCCTTGCCGACCGGCTGTGGATCGCCATCGGCGGGCGGGGCGCCTTCCGGCGCTTCAAGGCCGTCCTCGCGGGTGACGAGCGCTCCTGGAGCCGCTACCACCGGTTCCGCGATGAGCGACAGCGCGGCCGGGCCCGCGCCTGGCTGGCCGAGGAGGGCTACTGCCCGCCCATCACCTTCCGCGTAGAGCCCGGCTCGGGTTCGCGTCCTTCGGGGCCGGTATGACTCTCCATAGAAATCAGAGCACAATCTGAGTACAGTCTGAGTATGAGTATCGCACCCTCGGCATCCGAATCGGAGTCCGTCTCGTTCACCGATCTGTCGCGTAACCCGAAGGCTGTCGCAGCCAGGGCCGCCGCCCTGGGATGTCTGCGCGTCACGCACCGAGACGCGCCCGACATGGTCTTGACCACGGCCATATACGCAGAGCGCGCCGAGGAAAACCTGACCACGGCGTCCCGGCTGTTCCTGGCAATGCTGAAGCAGGACGACGGTGCCAAGTCGCTTTTGCTCGCGCTGCCCGAGGTGTTCCCGTGGGTGCGCCACCTGGACGTCGAGGAAGTCCGGGAATTCACTGTCGAGCTTCTGGAAGCGTTGTCCGACGCCGCTGAACTGGGCGCCAGGGAGGCTGTGCACCGAGCGATCGTCTCGTGGCGGGCCACCGCCCGCATCAACGCCGATCCTGACCAGCTCAGGGAAGCGCTCCGTCCGCTCGGTGACGTCGACCTCGGCCCCGTCGAGGTGCACGAGTGAGTCCGAAGAAGGGCGATCGGGTCAGTGTTCCTCCGCTGAGCGGCTGGAACGTCGTTTACGGCACGACCGAGGCCGCGACCGGTTGGGAGGAGCTGTGCCGGGTGGCGTTGCCGAACGCGCATCGCTGCCTTGAAGCCCTTCGCGCAGACCCGCTGTCGCGGGCCAACTGGAACCGCCGGCACCAGCTCCGAGGCAGACACGCCACCAGGGAATGGAAGGGCTCTGAGCTGGAGCAGTGGGAGTACGAAATCACCAGCGGCGGCCGGGTCCGCTACCTGGTCAGCCCGGACACCTCGACTGTGATCCTTGTGTACGCCTCCCCGCGACACCCGAAGGACACCGAATAGCCTCCGGAGTTTCGCCCCTGCGGAAGGCGAGGCGAACCGGGGCGCGGGTTGCGATGGGCTGCTGCGGTGCAGGCAGTGGGCCGACCGGAGCCGGAGGACGGCCGTGCCGAGGACGACTGACAGGACCCGGTAGGGGTCAGGGAAGACCTGGACCCGGAAGGTGAGCGGTCTCTCTCAGCCCACATCAAGGAGGCCACGGGGCACGAGTTCGTGTTCATCACGCACTGCCCGGTCGGCATCCGGCCCTACTACCACATGCGGGCTGCCGACGACCCGAGCGTGACCCTGAGCTTCGACCTGCTCTGGAAGGGCTTGGAGATCACCACCGGCGCGCAGCGCGAGCACCGGTACGACGTGCTGCTGAAGCAGGCCGCGGAGAAGGGCATGAGCCCCGAGCCGATGCAGGACTACTTGAACGCGTTCCGGTACGGATGCCCGCCCCATGGCGGCCTCGGCATGGGGCTCGGGCGGGTGCTGATGGTGATGCTCGGTCTGGATTCCATCCGCCAAGCCAGCTTCCTCTTCCGCGGGCCGAACCGGCTCACCCCGTAGCCAGCCGCACTGACAATCCGGACTTGAGCAGCTTCCAGCGCCTCCTCCCAACACAACCGGTCCGCCCCGGCCTTCGGACGGTGGGGCTCGGACAAACCGATCAGGATGCCCATCTCGCGCAGCCGGTCCACGAACAGGCCGTACGCGGGATGGGTGCCCCGGGCAGCGTCGGATACGGCAGGACGGCGGTGGGGACTCTGCAGTCGGGTTCTGGGATGGCTGGCGACTGCCGCCCGTGCCTCGGCGACGGGCACCTCTCACCGCACCACTGCTACGGTCGCGTCCATGACGCTCTCGGTCTCCACGGGTCAGGCTGTCGACCTACGCGTGCAACCGGTTGACGAGGTTCTTGATCGCGTCCAGCGGTCTCTCCAGGTGGGGCTGCTCCCGGACACGATGGTGCGCAAGCGCCGATCCGTGGGGGCCAGAACAGACCGCGACACCTGGGTTCGGATCGAGCGGCGCCTGCTCGACAAGATCTCCGACCAGGGGTGGAACGGGACTGAGAGTGCCGCTCGTCTGAAGGGCATTGCCCAGCCCGAATGGCACGGATGTGTGGTCTGGGCGGCCCCGGACGGGCCGGTGATGTGGCGAGCCGACGAAACCGAGCTTCTGCCAGGGGCTCCTGTCGGAAACGCCATCCTGAGTGAAGCCCCGGAGCTGCCGGACGACTGGTGGGGTGCACTGAACACGTCGTTGGACGCGCTGGCGGCCCAGAGCACGAGGCGGGTCGCCACGCCGGACACCGAGACCGTCACCCAGGCCCTCGTCACCGAGTCTGTCCGTGGTGTTTTCTCCGGCGATTTCGATACGACCATCGAGCAGTGGGTGCCGGCCCACGCGGACTTGAACTGGGCCAACATGACGGCTCCGGCGTTCAGTCTCTTCGACTGGGAGGACTGGGGTAACGCGCCGCTGGGGCTGGACTCGGCCTCGCTGTGGGCGAGTTCCCTTGCTGTCCCGGCTCTGGCCGATCGCGTATGGCACGAACGCCGGTCGGACTTCGAGAGCCGGGACGGCAAGGTGATGACACTGTTCGCCTGCTCGAAGATCCTCGGGCCGTACGCGCACCCGGAAGACCCTCGGCTGGAACCCGCCCGGCGCATCGCCGAGCAGGTCATCAAGGAGCTTCAGGCCGGCTGATCGTGTGAACGGTCTCGCAGGAGACTCCGGTACTCCTGGACTGTTCGTTCCTCGACCTCGCAGACAAGGGCGCCGGCGAGTTCGCCCAGATGGGCGGGCTCATCAGTGCCCACAGCCACAGTGCCGACCCTCGGCAGGTGATAGGCGGCCATGAACGCCGCCTGCACACGCGAGAGTTGGCGGCTGTCACCGAGGAAGACACGGGGGTCGATCCTGGCCCACACCGGGTCGCTGGTGCTGCCGCCGAAGGGGCTCATGCCCCATGCCTCGCTGGGGTCCAGGTCCCACGCCTTGATGAGGGCGTCCGCGGCATCCAGCGTTCTGACTCCGACGAGTAGGCCGGCGCGGACCATGAAGGTCGCTGGCCTCGGTACGGCCGGGCCGATCAGTCCTACCAGGGGTGATGGATCCCAGGACGCGATGCCCCAGGCGGCACACAGGCCCTTGCTCGTGGCGTCACCGAGGGCAGCGCACGCTTCCGCCAGCACCTCCTGGCCATGCGGGCCAGCCTCGCGGAGCGAGTGTTCCGGGTTGTGCAGGAACACCAGATCCGGCTCCTGCCCCAGGTCACCGGCCGCCAGTTCCACGGCCGCGTGCAGCCGTACAGGGTCCAGGGAGTGCTCCGCCCCGCCCGGTCCCGGAAAGTGGCCCACCTTCGTGGAGACAGTGAACTTCGGCAGCAGGTCGCCAGCCGTCTGCGCGAGGACCTGATGAGAACGGAAGCCGAGGTAGTTGGTGCTGGTGTCGAGTGCCGTGACGCCGAGGTCGAGCGCCCGGGTCAGGAGTCGGCGTTCGTGACGAGACCGGTGTAGCCCGAGAACAACTCGGGGGTCAGCACCGCGCACAGCTCCTCCTTCACCAGGATCTCGGCGGCCTCGGTCACTTCGGCTCCGACGACGGCCGTGGCCCGCTCCAACTCGACCGGCCTGCCGCTCAGCAGCAGACGCAGAGCTGGCAGAACCTTGGCCGCGAGGGTGAGCCTCTTCCCCGAGGCCACGATGTCGACGGTCTCTCCGCGCTCCTCGATCTGGGGCGGGAAATGGGCGGTGCACACCACGGCGTCGAGCGGCCCGAGTATGTCGAGGAACGGCACGTGCCGGGGCAGGGCCGTCGCCTGCTCGTACGCGTCCAGGAAGTCGGTCGGCGGGCGCTCGCTGACCAGCTGGGCGGCGGCCTCGGTCAGGGCGTCGGTGCCGGTTCCGTGCCGGCGGTCGAGGTCGTGGCGGAAGATCTCGTGTTCGCGGCACCAGTCGGCCAGCCATGCGAGCCAGCTCGCCCCGGTGCGCTTGGTGATGCCGAACGTGACGTGAAGGCTCTTGCCGGAGCCGCTGCCGGTCCGTGTCGCCTGGTGCCAGTGGCCCCGGGGGATGTGCATGACGTCGCCGGTCCGCATCAGGCCGGACCAGATGATCTCGTCGCTCGGTGTGCTGTTGGGGTCGGCGTCCCGGTACATGGGGACCGCGCGGGAGGTCGCGCGGACCTCCCACTCCTTCTCACCCGCGAGCTGGACGATGACGACATCGTGGTCGTCCCAGTGCAGGGGGAAGCCGGAGGCGTCGTTCGTGGTCAGGTACGCGTTGACCTGGACTCGCTCGCGGGACCACCACTGCAGGGCCCGGCAGGCGACCTCCATCGTCGGATCGAAGACGTTGGCCTGATCCATGATCACCGTCGCTCCTTCGCCCAGGAGCCTGCCCAGGCTGCGCATGTTGACCATGGAGATGCTCTGGCCGCGGGGGCTGACGCTGTCGGTGTAGTAGATGGCCGGGTG
This sequence comes from Streptomyces zinciresistens K42, assembly GCF_000225525.1. Taxonomy (GTDB): domain Bacteria; phylum Actinomycetota; class Actinomycetes; order Streptomycetales; family Streptomycetaceae; genus Streptomyces; species Streptomyces zinciresistens. The sequence goes on from NZ_AGBF01000051.1 coordinate 30,479, forward strand.
GACCTCCTCGCCCTTCTGGAAGCACCGGAACTGCGGGCGGTTCAGGCTCCTGCGCATCGCGATGTCGAGCAGGCGGTTCGGGGTCATGATGCGGGAGACGAGGGTGGGGTCGTCCATGCTCCCGCGGACGAAGCCCTTGCCCAGCTGTTCGGCCCCGCTCCAGCCGAGTGCTGCCTCGATAGCGCTGATCAACCGGTGTTCCATCGTGTGTCCTCCATGGGTTCGGCCACTGATGCGGACACAGCGGGGGCTGGCGCGGCCGACCGCGCCGGCCCCCACCGCTTGGCGCCTACTCGCCGTCGTGCAGGTTGCCGTCGCCACCCGGCCACGGCGCGTCGCCAGAACTGCCCTGGTTGTCCGACCGGAGGCTGTCGTAGCGGTCATGGACGGCGGTCAGCTCTGTCACCGCCACCAGGAGGCCGCTCCGGGCCGGAGGCGGTGTCGTGGGCTCTGTCACCTCGTGCTCCTTCCTTTTCGGTTCTCCCGCTGGGAATCCGACGGGAGGTCGATGGCCGCCCCACGGCCGTGGGAGGAGGGGTTGCCGTGGGGCGGCGGTCATTGGGCGCGCGATGAGCTGCAGTCCAGCGCCAGGGCAGGGCGGGTCAGCGGTGAATCGGCACTCCGCCGACGTCCTCGCGCATATTGATCTCCAGAACGCGCTGGTCCAGCTCATACAGACAGGCACGGCAGGCGTAGAGGGCCGCGTGCATGCCGCTCGACCGGACGGGCCCGATCCACGTCACCTCGACGTCGTCACGTCCGCACCACAGCCAGCACTCGCCGCGCGCCTGCCACTCGTGGCGGTCCCATAGCGCGTAATCAGTGGGCTCCCTGGTGACGGGGTCGATGTCTCGGCGGGTGGGCCGGAAGACCACGTCGGGATCGGGAAGCGGATTCGCTCGTAAGGTGTGCCGCCCCATCACGCGACCACCAGAGTGAGCGACTCAGGCTCGGCTACCACGCCGTGCTTCGGCCGTAGCGCGAATAATCTGCGCAGAACAGCGGCTCGGATGGCGGGCGCCGCCTTGGGAAGCGCGATCTCCGCCCATACGCGCTTTCCCTGGCCGACTGGCTCCCAGGCACACCGAGAAGCGAGAAACTCGACCAGTGCCAGGCCGCGCCCGCTCTCGTCGTCGGCCTGGGCGCAACTCGTCTGTGGGGCGCCGGGATTGGCATCGAGGACGTCGATCACCAGACGGCCGGGTCGGTGGTACAGCGTGACGGTGACGGGCCCTTCCCCATGGACCACGGCGTTGCTGACGAGCTCGGAGGCGACGAGACGGATGGCGTCAGCCGTCTCGTCGTCCAACGGCACACCCCACGCACGCACCTTGTCGACGACCGTGCGCCGGGCGAGGGAGACTTCCCTTTCCTCACCCGCGAGGACGAACCGATGGACGAGCGTGGGCATGGCGGACGCCTCCGAGGAGTTGGAGAGCGGCTCCGTCCCCGACGGGGAAACAGGGGCGGAGCCGCCGATCTGAGAACCGTTCCGGGAGCGGTCGCGATGCGCGGGCTCCGTGGACGGCTGATGTTCAGTCAACGGCCCCAGCCAGCAAGGCGGAACGTTTCTAGGGGGTTCCTCCTGGGGACGCCCTCCCCGTACGCGGCCACGCGCAGTAGCCTCCCCACTACGCCGCGAGGGGGATGACGGGAGCGATGACATGCCTGGTGAGCCGTTGGCGGTCCACCCCCTGAGCTTCCTCCGCCAGACGCGCGGATGGGGCAAGGCCGAGTTCGCCCGACTCATGCAGGCGCACGGGCGGTCGCTCGGAATCCCGCTCGCCACCAACCGGACCACCGTATGGAAGTGGGAGCAGGGCCAGGAGCCGGATGCGGACGCTCAATGCGTACTCGCCGACTTGCTGCGTGTCCCGTACGAGCAGGCGCGGAGGGAAGGTTGGCCCCGGTGGCTGCCGGTCTGGGAGGTCACGGGACTCACCGCCCCGTGGACCGAGGCCGGTACCGTTGAGGCGTTGTCCGAACTCGTGGGGAGTGGCCGCATGGATCGCCGGGGCTTTCTCACCATCACCGGCGTTGCCCTGACGGGTCTCGCGGCAAGTTGGGTGGACGCGCCGTCCGCTTTCGCCTCGGCCCTAGGCGGAGATCAGGTCACGGACACGATGGTCTCGACGATCGAGCAGCGCATCAGCACGCTCCGCACCCTCGACGACCAACTCGGCGGCGCCACACTCCTGGAGCAGGCGCGCGGCGATCTCGCCCTTGTCACCGGCCTCCTGAGCACGGGCAGGTACACGGAGAACATCCGACTCCGCCTCTACGCCCTGGCAGCCCGGGTATCGCACCTGACCGGCTGGATGGCCTACGACGCGGGACTGCGGTCCGCCGGCCAGCGCTACTACGTCGGCGCCCTGCGCAGCGCCCGTACCGCCGGAGACGACGCGTTCGGCGCCTTCATCCTCGCGGAGATGGGCGTCCACGTCTCCGAGGCCGGACGGACCGCCGAGCGCGTCGACCTCATCTCGACCGCCATCGACAACGCCCCTCGCACGCTGTCGCCGTACACCCACTCCTTCCTCTACCTGCACAAGGCCGAGGCGCTGTCCCGCGACGGCGAACATGCGAAGGCCGGAACAGCGCTCAACCGCGCCGTGTCCCACTGGGAGCGCCACACGACGGAGGAAAACCCGGACTGGCTCAACTGGTTCGGCGAGGCCCAGTTGAAGTCGACCGAGGGCAAGGTCCTGCTGCGATCCGGACAAGTGGAGCGCGCCACAGGCTCCCTGGAGACCTCCGTGAACAGCGCGGCCCCTCGGGACAAGGCCGTACGCTCCAGCCGCCTGGCCGAAGCCCGGCTCGCTGGCGGCGACCTGGACGGGGCGCTCGACGCCGCGAACTACGGCACCGAACTCCTGGAGAGCAGTGTCAGTTCCGTACGGGCGTTGGACCGCCTGAAGGAGTTCTCCGCACACCTCGAACCGCGCAAGTCCGTCCCCGCTGTCCGTGAGTTCCGCGAGCGCCTCCAGGCCGTGCCGGTCGCGGCGTGACCGTCACCTCTCGGATTGCGAGGCCGAGCCCGCCCCGCTAGAGCAGGCGGTCGCAATGCCAGGATGGACGGCATGACGACGATCCACGGTGAGGTTGCGGCTGGGTTCGAACCCGTACATGGGGCGTTCGCGGCGAACTTCTCCCAGCACGGGGACATCGGCGCGGCGGTGTGCGTGTACCAGTACGGCCGACCGGTGGTGGACCTGTGGGGCGGCGTCGCCGACCCCGAGACCGGTCGTCCGTGGACGCGAGACACGCTGCAGCTCGTCTACTCGGCGACCAAGGGGGCGACCGCGACCGCGGCACACATGCTGGCCGAGCGCGGCGCGCTCGACCTGGACGCACCGGTGGCGAAGTACTGGCCGGAGTTCGCCGCGAACGGCAAGGCGGACATCCCAGTGCGCTGGCTGCTGTCCCACCAGGCGGGCTTGATTACACTCGACCAACCCGTCCCGCTGAACGAGGCGTTGGCCTGGCACCCGATGGCGGCCGCACTAGCCGCTCAGCGTCCCCAGTGGACTCCGGGCACGGCGCACGGCTACCACGGCCGTACCTGGGGCTGGCTGGTCGGCGAAGTGATCCGCCAGGTGTCCGGCCAGACACCGGGCCGCTTCTTCGCCGAGGAGATCGCCGCTCCCCTCGGGCTGGACTTCTTCATCGGACTGCCGGCGGATCAACGCGACCGCGTCAGCCGCATGGTGTACCAGCGACCGGCTGTCGACCTCACCACCGTGCCCGCCGAGTCGGTTCCCGAGGAACTCCGCGAGCAGGTTGCCGCGTGGCGGGATCCGAAGTCGTTCAGCAACAGGGCGTACGCGGTCACCGACCCCGCCGCGATCGACTTCGACTCACCCGGGGTGCAGGCTGCGGAACTCCCGGCCTCCAACGGCATCGGCACCGCACACGGGCTGGCGCGCATGTACGCCGCGCTGATCGGCGAGGTGGACGGTACGCGTCTGGTTGCTCCGGAGACCCTGGAGTCAGCGACCAAGGAGCAGGCCAGAGGGAAGGACCAGGTGATGCTGATCCCGAGCCGATTCAGCACCGGATACATGTTGCCTACCGAGACCAACCCGATGATTGGGGCAGGCTCTTTCGGCCACACGGGACGAGGCGGCTCGCTCGGCTTCGCCGACTTGGAGCACGGCGTTGCCTTCGGTTATGCGATGAACAATGTCATCGGGGGAGCTGGCGATATGCGTGCGGCTTCGTTGGTCGATGCAGTCCGCAGGTCGCTCGAGTAGGTGGCTGTCATCTGGCAGCGACCCCTTGGGGCGCCGCACCAAGGCGGCGAAATGCGCTGATGGTCACGTGTCCCGAAGTCGCTCCTTGGTCACTCGGTTGCCCTCAACATTGGGATTGGTCGCCACATCCGCGCCGAACAGGGCATAGAGGCGCTGAAACGCTTCGTGCGCGTCCCGTCCCGGAAAACCGTTCGCCACCACGACTGATTCTCGAGGTGTTGCCGGGGAAGCCCTGCTTCATGCCGCCCCCGGCGTCAGGACGCGTAGTTACTGATCACCGAAGCGACGCATAACGATCCACAGCCCCGGCACTCGTGGGACGACGTAATCCGACTATGTTGCGCATGTAAAACTGGATGGGAGTCGGGACCCGCTCACGCTGGTGGCGGCCTTGCCTCAGGATGCCAGTTGCTGCAGGCGGCCAGCGGCCTCTTGGAGAACGTCGTCCTTCTTGCAGAAGGTGAAGCGGACCTGGCTGCGGCCGGCGCCGGGGTCGTCGTAGAAGACGGAGTTGGGGATGGCGACGACACCGCAGCGTTCGGGGAGGGCGCGGCAGAAGGCGTAGGCGTCCTTCTCACCGAAGGGCGTGATGTCGGTGGTGATGAAGTACGTGCCCTGGGGCTGGTAGACCTCGAACCCGGCCGCGCGCAAGCCGTCTCCGAGCAGGTCGCGCTTGCGGCGGAGGTCGGCGCGGAAGTTCTCGAAGTACGAGTCAGGCAGACGCAGTGCCTCGGCGATCGCGTACTGGAACGGGCCCGCGCTGACGTACGTCAGGTACTGCTTTGCAGTCCGGACGGCGGAGACGAGCGGGCCGTTCGCCGTGACCCAGCCAACCTTCCATCCGGTGAAGGAGAAGGTCTTGCCGGCCGAGCCGATGGTGACCGTGCGCTCGCGCATCCCCGGGAACGTGGCGAGCGGCAGGTGCCCGCCCTCGTCGAAGACCAGGTGTTCGTACACCTCGTCGGTCACCACCAGCAGGTCCCGTTCCACGGCCAGTTCGGCGATCGCGGCCAGCTCGGCGCGGGTGAGGACCGTGCCGGTGGGGTTGTGCGGGGTGTTGATCAGCAGCAGCCGGGTGCGGGCGGTGACCGCGGCGCGCAGTTCGTCCAGGTCGAGCCGGAAACCGCCCTCGTGCGGACGCAGGGTGACCGGCACGCGCGTGCCGCCCGCCATGGCGATCGAGGCCGCGTAGGAGTCGTAGTACGGCTCCAGCGCCACGACCTCGTCGCCGGGCTCCAGCAGCGCCAGCAGCGCGGCGGCGATCGCCTCGGTGGCGCCCGCGGTGACCAGGACCTCGGTGTCGGGGTCGAAGGACAGGCCGTAGCGCCGCAGCTGGTGCGCGGCGATCGCGGCGCGCAGCTCGGGGACGCCGGGGCCGGGCGGGTACTGGTTGCCGCGCCCGTCGCGCAGGGCCCGTACGGCCGCCTCGCGCACCTCCTCGGGGCCGTCCGTGTCCGGGAAGCCCTGGCCGAGGTTGATCGCCCCGGTCCGCAGGGCCAGCGCCGACATCTCGGCGAAGATCGTCGTCCCGAACTCGGCGAGGCGGCGGTTGAGCAGGGGGCGCGCGCTGGAGGTCATGCCCGCCATCCTGCGCCCGTGCCCGGGACTTCCTCAACTCCGCCGCGGACCGCCGGACCGCCGACCGCCGGACGGCCCCGCCCCGGGGTGAGGAGGGGCGTTCTCCCGTACGCGGTGCCTGCCGGTCGGTGCCGGTCGTTGCGTTGGTGCCGGTCGATGCCGGTCGATGCCGGTCGTGCCGTCGGTGCTGGTCGCTGTCGGCCGCGGCGCGGGAGTGTCCGTTCTCCCCTCGGCCGGGCAGGCGCGAGCGGGCACGTGTCCGCGCCGCCGCCGCCTCCGTCGGCCCGCCCCCGGCCCTCCGCCGGCCCGCCCCCGGTCCACCCCCGACTCACCCCCGGCCCGCCCCCGACTCACCCCCGGTCCGCGCTTCCGTGCAGGTCAGAGGGTGGGGGGCCGGGGCAACCCTCTGAAGTTGCTCAACTCTGCTTTGGGCGGCCGGGGCGGCGGGCATCTCCGGGGCACACGCCGAAGGGGAGGCGCCCACGGGGGACGTCTCGTTCCGCTTCGGGGGATCGGAAGGAGGCTGACGTCATGGGCATAGGAATCGTCGTGGCGCTGGTCGTAGGAGTGCTGGTCCTGGTCGTCAAGGCCGTCGACCGCAGCGGGCGGCGCTCGGCCCGCCGCTCGGCGGGACGGCCGGGCCGCCGGGGGAGCGGCACGCACCACAGCGGCACCGCCGACGGGGGCTGGTGGATCGGCGGGGGCGACACCGGGTCGTCCTGCGGAAGCAGCGGCTCCTCCTGCGGCGGCGGCTCGTCCTGCGGTGGCGGGGGCGGGGGAGGCTGCGGTGGCGGAGGCAGCTGAGACGGACCGTCCGTCCTCCCCGGCCCGGGGAGGACGCCTCCGGCGGTGAGCGGGGCCGGTGCCCGAAACCGGCCCCGCTCACGTGTTCCCGGCCCCGGCCGTCCCGGCCGCACCCCGGCGCGCGCTCCACCCCTGCGGGCGTACGCCGGAGTTGAACAGGTGAGCTGATAAGCCCTCTGAGGGATGGAAACCCTCCGAACTTGGGTAAAAACGCTGTGGTGGCGCCAGAGTTCATGATTCCCTGAAATTCACCGACGCAGCCCCTCGGATGCCCCGCGGACATCCCCTCCCACCGGCCGACAGGGCCGGGCGGACCTCCCCGGCGCTGTCGGCCGGGACGCACCGGAGCCCGACACCTCCCCTCTGCCTCTCTCCCCTTCTCTCCACTCTCTTGCGTGCTAGCGGAGCCCATCCATGCTCACGACCCTGAACACCGCCTACACCGACACGCGCGCGGCCGACCTCGCCTGGACCCTCGGGCGGGAACCGCTGCCCGCGCTGGCCGCACTCGACCTGGAACTGCCCCGCGCGAAGCTCCAGTTGCGGCTGCTCGGCGCCTCCCACCAGGTGCTCGTGGAGGAGGAGCGCGGCGTCTGCTCGGAGACGGTGGCCTGCATGCCGGGCAGCAGCACGCCCCTTCCGCTCGGCGTGGCCAAGCGCGTCGGCGAGTGGGAGTACGAGTTCGCGGCCCGCGTCGAGATCCTCTCGCCGGGCCGGTTCGCCGGGCGCGCCCAGGAGTTGCTGGCCCTGGTCGCCGACCATCCGCACGGCCTGGCCGGCGTCTTCCCCGGCAGCCCGCACGCCTTCACCGCCCTCCTGGCGCAGTACCGCGAGGGCCAGGTCCACTGGCGCACCTGGCACGCCTATCCGCAGGACGGCCAACTGGTCACCACCCGGACCCGGGTGGGCGTGCGCACCCCGGCGGCCCCGCCCCTCCGCCGTCCGCCGACGTACAGCATGTCCGGGAGCAGCGCCCGCTCCTGACGGCCCGCGGCGCAAACTCCGGGTACCGCAACACCACACGTGTGGGTGACGAAGCGTGCGGCGGCCGTCACGTACCGTCGGCAGCGTGATCGATCCGCACGCCCCCGCCCCTCCCGGCACCACGCCGGCCTGGGGAGGCCGCCCGAGGCTTCCGGTCCGGCCGGGCACAGGCCGGTTCCTGGTCCTGGCGGGCGTGTTCGTCTGCGCCGCCTGCGGACTGGTGTACGAACTCGAACTCGTCGCCCTCGCCTCGTACCTGATCGGCGACTCGGTCACCCAGGCGTCCGTGGTGCTGTCCGTCATGGTCTTCGCGATGGGCCTCGGCTCGCTGGCCGCCAAGCGGCTGCGCCCGTACGCCGCCGCCGCGTTCGGCGCCCTGGAGGCGCTGCTCGCGCTCGTCGGCGGGTCCAGCGCGCTCGCCCTGTACGCCGTGTTCGCCTGGACCGGCGACTGGGGCGGACTGTGGGCCGACGGCCCCCGCTGGCTGCTCGTCGCCTTCTCCCTCACCATCGGCCTGCTCATCGGGGCCGAGATCCCGCTGCTGATGGAGCTGATCCAGCGCATCCGGCGCCAGGAGGCGGGCGGCGCGGTGGCGGACCTGTTCGCCGCGGACTACGTCGGCGGGCTCGTCGGCGGTCTGGCCTTCCCCTTCCTCCTGCTGCCCCTGCTGGGCCAGTTGAACTCCGCGCTGATCACCGGCGCGGTCAACGCGGTGGTCGGGGCCGCCCTGGTCCTCGGTGTGTTCCGCCGCGACCTCACCCGCCGCGCGCGCCTGCTGCTGCTGGCCGCCAACCTCGCCGTGCTCGCCGTCCTCGCCTCCGCCGCCGTCCTCGCCGACGACTTCGAACGGGCGGCCCGCCGCGAGGTGTACGGACAGGACGTGCGCGTCGCGGTCCGCACCAACCGCCAGGAGGTCGTCATCACCGGCGGCACCCGCGGCCGGCCGCTCGATCTCTTCCTCGACGGCCGCCTCCGCGTCGGCGGCCGCGACGAACGCCGCTACCACGAGGCCCTGGTGCACCCCGCGATGAGCGGCCCGCACGGGCGCGTGCTGATCCTCGGCGGCGGGGACGGGCTCGCCGCCCGCGAGGTGCTGCGCCACCCCGGGGTGAACCGGGTCGACGTCGTCGACGCCGACCCCGGGGTGGTCCGGCTGGCCCGCCGGGACCCGCCGCTGGCCCGCCTCAACGGGCGCGTGTACGACGACGGCCGGGTGCGCGTCATGGCGGACGACGCCTTCCGCCGGCTGCGCGCGACGCCGCCGGGGACGTACGACGTCGTCGTCTCCGATCTGCCCGACCCCGGCGTCACGGCCGGCACGAAGCTGTACTCGCAGGAGTTCTACGGGCTCGTCCGGCGCGCGCTCGCCCCGGGCGGCCGGCTCGTCGTGCACGCCGGGCCCGTCGCGTCCCGCCCCCGCGTGTTCTGGACGGTCGAGGCGACCCTGCGCGCCGCGGGCCTGCGCACCACCGCCTACCGCCTCGGCGGACGCGG
>NZ_AGBF01000050.1 GCF_000225525.1 Streptomyces zinciresistens K42
TCGTGTGACGCGCCGGGACCCGCGCGGTGACGCGCCGGGACCCGGGCCGCGGGAGACGTCTCGGCACGGGTGGACGTGCCGTAGGCGGGCTGTCATGCTCCGTCGGGTGTCCGGCTCGGTCGCGGGAGGAGAGTGGCCCTTGGACAGTGCGCGGCGCGACGGCGCGGAAGCCGGTGAGGTCCGCCGCTTCTGGCGGGAGCTGGGGCTTCCCGGACTGGTCGACGTCCACACGCACTTCATGCCGGAGCGTGTGCTGCGCAAGGTGTGGGCCTACTTCGACGCGCTCGGCCCGCTGACCGGCGGCGTCGCGTGGCCGATCACCTACCGGGCGGAGGAGGACGAACGGGCGGCACTGCTACGGGAGTTCGGCGTGCGCGCCTTCACCGCGATGCTCTATCCGCACAAGCCGGGCATGGCCCGCTGGCTGAACACGTGGGCGGTCGGCTTCGCCCGCCGGACCCCCGACTGCCTGCACACCGCGACCCTCTTCCCGGAGCCCGGCGTCGAGGAGTACGTCCGGGAGGCCGTGGCGGCGGGGGCGCGCGTCTTCAAGGCGCACGTCCAGGTGGGGGCCTACGATCCGGCCGACGAACTGCTGCGCCCCGCCTGGGGGTTGCTGGCGGAGGCGGGAATCCCGGTGGTGATCCACTGCGGTTCGGGGCCCGCACCGGGCAAGCACACCGGGCCGGGGCCGATCGCGGAGGTCCTCGCGCGGCATCCGGATCTGCGGCTGGTCGTGGCCCACCTGGGGATGCCCGAGTACGAGGAGTTCCTGGACCTGGCCGAACGGTACGGGGAGGTGCGGCTGGACACCACCATGGCGTTCACCGACTTCACCGAGAAGCTGATGCCGTTCCCCCGCCGGGCCCTGCCGCGGCTGGCGGACCTGGGCGACCGGGTGCTGCTCGGCTCCGACTTCCCCGCCATCCCCTACCCCTACCTCCACCAGCTGCGGGCCCTCGAAGGGCTGGGGCTGGGCGCGCGGTGGCTGCGGGCCGTGTGCCACGACAACGCGGCGCGACTGTTCGGGCTCGACGGTCCGGACACGGCCGGGCGGCCGGCCACGGGGCCGGCCGCCTGACGTGATGCGGCAAGGGACCGTCCGTCAGAAGGCGGTGTTGCTGCAGCCCATCGTCGAGCCCAGCTCGGTGCTCTGGCTGCCCGAGTTGCCCTCGCCGTTGAGGCCGTTGCCCAGCACTCCGTTGAGCAGGCCGACGACGCCGAGGATGTCGATGTTCAGGTCGTGGGACTTGCACTGCGTGCTCTGCTGGACTTTGTAGTCGTTGCCCTGCGGGCCGTCGGCGTACGCGGTGCCGGAGGCCAGGAGTCCGGCGGTGCCGATGGCGGCGACCACGACGGCGGCCTTGCGAAGCTTGTGCATGTCATCTCCGGTGGAGTGAGGTGAATGCGACCCATTTCGAGCCGGTTCCTTACGAATACGAAACAATAGGTAAGGAATGTCCCGAATCGCCCTTGGGCGCGCCGATATTGACGATCTCGCCCGCACGACACCCGAAGGGACGCGCCGCGTTGCCTCACCCCCGGCCGGAAAAGCGGGCCGCGCGTGCGCGGCCCGCCGTCCCGCCCGTCCTCAGTTCAGGGGGTCGAGCGTGAGGTCGGCCTGGACCGGGGTCCCGGCGTAGACGAGGGACTCCTGCTGGCCCACGTCGTCGAAGGCGAAGGCGTACGCCTTGCCGTCGGCCATCTGTTCGTGGATCCTGCGGGCGTACTGGTTGGTGACGCCGTCCTTGTAGAAGGAGCCGGAGCCCGCGTCCGGCTGATTGGCGTTCACCAGCAGCGTGGAGCGGTTGAATCCGGCGCACAGGGTGCGCGAGATCGGGCCGCGCACCTGGTCGTTCGGCGCGTCGAGCTTGCGGTGGCAGCCGAAGACCGAGGAGGCGTCCGGCTTCTCGAAGCTGGTGACGACGGCGCCGGAGGTGTTGGTGAAGTTCATGACGTTGCCGGAGACCCGCCCGAAGTACTTGACGGACGGCTGGTTGGCGAACGGCGTGACGGTCAGCGTCGAACTCGTGTACTTCCGCCAGACGCGGTTGACGTAGTCGTCCATGACCGAGGCGGGCAGCGCGCCCGTCTCCACTCCGTACAGCGGCGACAGGGCGCGCAGCACCGTGCCGTCGGGGCGGGTCTGGATCAGGTTGGACCAGCCGCCCGACTGCCCCCGGAGGGCGGAGAAGAAGCCCTTGTACCCGCCGGCCTTGAGGCGTCCGGCACTGGCGGCGGTGCCGTCGGACCGCCGCACCCCGACCGTGTACGGCACCGAGAACATGTCGACCTGGGTGCTGTTGATCCACAGACCGGAGTCGTTGAGCGTGTACTCCGACCAGTTGAACAGGATGTTGCGGTTGGGGTCGCTCGGGTTCTGCACCGCGGGCTGGACCAGACCGCCGGTGGTCAGCTTGAAGACCAGCTTCTGACCGTAGGAGAAGTAGACGCGGCCGGAGAACTTGGGCATGCGGATGGTCATCGAGCGCCCGGCCGCGGGCCCGGTGATGGCGGCGTCGGGAGCGGGGGTCGGCGGGTTGCCGCCCGCGGGCCACGGGCGGAAGGTCCCGTTCGCGTCCGCCCAGCCCTGGCGGCCGGTCGACAGCTCGGTGCCCAGGTTGTAGATGTACACCTGGTCACCGCGGGCAGAGTTGTTGGTGATCTTCAGGGGGATCGTCGCCGGGACGGCGGCCTGGGCCGGGGTGCTCCATCCGGTCGCCAGCAGTGAACCTGCGGCCACCGTGGCGAGGGACAACCCCGTGGCTGCGACCCGGCGTTCGAGCGTCCTCAACATCCCTTATCTCCGTTCGACGAGGGCCGGTGCGGGTTCTGAGAGCGCTCTCAGCGTCTCGCCTTGGTCTGGACCTGTCAATGGATACGGAGGAAAGTCGTCCGTTCCGGACCGGCCCGGAGCGCCGGAGCCTGCCGCGGCGCGGACCGACGGGGCTGTCCGGGCGCGGTGGACGGGCCGCTGAGGCGCCGCCCGGCCCCGGCCGCGCGGCGCCTCAGCGGCCCGTCCACCGGCTGCCGGGAACCGGCGGGCTGTCGACGAGCGTCGCACGCAAGGGATTTCACCGGCGGACGCGCGGTCCGGCCGGGCCCGGCGGTGGCCGTGGCGGTGGCGGTGGCGGTGCATCCTCGGCGCGGGGCGACGTCCTGCACGGCGCGCTCACCCGTCATCTCGCGGGACGGGCCCGGCTGACCGGGCCGGACCTCGCCGGCGCCCTGCGGGCGGCGGCCCGGGTGGCGTCCCGCGCGTCCGCTTCCTTCGGCACCCGGGCCTGGACGCGGGACACGTGACGCCGTGGCTCACGTGGGCGGGGACGGCCGGCGCGGGCTCATCGCCCAGCGGATGGTGCGGGTCAGGGCCCGGCCGGTGGGGCGTACCGCCAGATCCTCGACGACCGGCACCCGGGGCAGCCGCAGCATGCCCCGCGCCCACGGCGGCAGCAGGGCGACGGAGTTCGCGGCGAGGCCGCCGTAGAAGGGGCGCACCGCCAGGGGCAGGGGCGGCTGGAAGAGGATGAACCGGGCGGCGGCGCGCGCCTCGGCCGTGGCCCGCAGTTCGGGCCGGTGGGCCGCCAGCCGCTCGGACAGCTCGCGGCGGTCGCGCGGCGGGTCGGCCACACCGAGCGCCTCGGCGACCCGGGCGGTGTCGGCGACGTAGCCGTCCTGGCCGGCCGGGTCCAGCGGGCGGGCGCCGTAGCGCTGGTGGGCGCGCAGGAAGCTGTCCGTCTCCGCGGCGTGCACCCAGCTCAGGAGGTGCGGGTCGGCCGCGTGGTACGGCTCCCCCTCGGCCGTCGCCCCGCGGATGCGTTCGTGGATGGCGCGGACGTGGTCGACGGCGAGGCGGGCGTCGTCGGCGGTGCCGAAGGTCGTCACGGCGAGGAAGGTGCTGGTGCGCTGGAGTCGGCCCCACGGATCGCCGCGGTAGCCGGAGTGGCCGGCGACCGCCGCCATGGCGAGGGGGTGCAGGGACTGCAGCAGCAGGGCGCTGAGGCCGCCGATGAACATGGACGCGTCGCCGTGGACCGTGCGGATCGGGCGGTCCGGGCCGAACCAGCGCGGGCCGGGCGTCTCATGGATGCGGGCGCGTGTCGTGGGCCCGTCGGGCCCGGCGACCCGGCGGAACAGGGCCTGGCCCAGGTGGTCACGGAACACGGTCAGCACGGTCGGCCTCCCCTCTCCTGCTGCCCAGTGTCCTCGATGGGCGGCCGGTGCACAGGGGGCGGCGCACGATCGGCGGGCGGCTGCCGGGCCGCGCGGGCCGAGGCGGGCCGAGGCGGGCCGAGGCGGGCAGGCTCGGCGGGAAACCGGGGAACGGGGCGGCGTACGCCCCCGGCTCCTCGCGCGGCAGGACCGCGCGGTGGCCGCGAGCTCCGCGCCGCCGCCCCCCGCGCTCCCGGTCACGGCTGTGGGATTCCGGCCGGGCGCCGGGTGTCCGTGCCGCGGCCGCTCCCACCGGACGCGTGGACATGCAGCGGACCGGGCCTGGTGCTGCAATGGCTGAAGGGCCGTGCCTCCGGCCGGTGTGCGCGATCCCGCGGCGCGGGCGCGGCCGGGCCCGACGCGCTTTCGAGGACCTGAGGAGTGGCCATGCAGCAGGACATCGGGGACATGGGGCCCGTCGACTACCTGATCGTCGAGTTTCCGGGCAGCCGTATGACGGGCGAGGGCCTGCCCCTGCTCGTCGACCTGGTCGAGCGCGGTGTCATCCGCGTCCTGGACCTCGTCTTCGTCCGCAAGGACACCGACGGTTCGGTCACCGCGGTGGAACTGCGCGACACCGGCGACGAGGTCGATCTGACCGTGTTCGAGGGCGCCTCCTCCGGCCTGCTGGACCAGGGCGACCTGGACGAGGCCGGGGCCGCGCTGGAGGCCGGGAACTCCGCCGCCGTCATCGTGTACGAGAACCTGTGGGCCGCGCCCCTCGCGCGTGCGCTGCGGCGCGGCGGGGCCGAGGTGGTGGCGGGCGGGCGGATCTCCGTGGACGCGCTGACGGCCTCGCTGGAGGCGGCGGAGGCGGCCTCCGCGGGCGCCGCGGCCACCGGCCGCTGAACCGCACCAGGTACCGACCCGGGGGGCTCGCGAGCACAGGGAGTGGAACGACATGCCAGGACTCCTTCGCGGTGTCGCCCGCACCGCCGTCATCTCGGGCACGGCGACGGCCGTGTCCCAGCGTGTCTCCCGGCGGCAGGCGGGCCGCTGGGCCGAGCAGGACCGCGAGCAGGGCGGGCGCGGCGGGCGCCAGGCGCCCGCCGCGCCCGCCGAGCCGCAGCCTCAGCCTCAGCCGAACGCCGACGACATGACCACGAAGATCGAGCAGTTGAAGCAGCTCGGTGACCTCAAGGCCCAAGGGGTGCTCACCGACGAGGAGTTCGAGGCCCAGAAGCGCCGGATCCTCGCTTGACGGGCGGGGAGCGGACCGGCGGGGAGCGGACCGGCGGGGAGCCGGCGGGCACGGAGCCGGCGGGCACGGACACCTCCGCCGGACGCACCCAGCCGGAGGAGGCCGACCGGCTGCGCGAGCTGCTGCGCACCCCCGCCTACCAGAAGGCGCTGCTCTTCTCCGCGCTCATCGGCGTGCCGGTCTCGCTGGCCGCGTTCTGGTTCCTGGCGGGCCTGCACGAGCTGGAACACCTGGTGTGGTCCGATCTGCCGCGGGGACTGGGCTGGAACACCCCGCCCTGGTGGTGGCCGCTGCCCCTGCTGACCCTGTCCGGACTGCTCGTCGGACTGATCGTCCGGCATCTGCCGGGGGCGGGCGGGCACGTTCCCGCCGCCGGTCTGCACGCTCCCGGCCTCTCCCCGGCGGCGCTGCCGGGTGTCGTCCTCGCGGCCCTGGCGAGCCTGCCGCTGGGGGCGACCCTCGGCCCGGAGGCGCCCCTGATCGCGCTCGGCGGCGGTCTGGCCCTGCTGCTCGCGAAGGCGGCGCGGGCCCCGGTGACCGACCGGAGCGCCGCCCTCCTCGGCGCGGCGGGCGCCGCCGCCGCACTCCCGGCGATCTTCGGCAGCCCGCTGGTCGGAGCGGTGATCCTGATAGAGGTGGCGGGGGTGGGCGGTCCGCGGCTGTTCGCCGTCATGCTCCCGGCGCTGCTGTCCAGCGGCATCGGCTCGCTCGTCTTCACCGGGTTCGGCCGCTGGACGGGGCTGTCCACCGGCGACCTGTCGCTGACCGTGGGCGTGCCGTCGCCGCGCCTGGACGCGGGGGACGTGCTCTGGGCCGTCCCGATGGCCGTCGCGATCGGTCTGGCCCTGCACCTGATCATCGACGCCGGGCGGCTGACCGCGGTGTTCACCGCCGGACGGACCCTTCCTCGCACGGTGCTGTGCGCGCTGGCCGCCGGGGTGTGCGGCGCGCTCTACGCGCTGGCCACGGACCGCTCGCCGGTGGACGTGGCCTCCTCCGGCCAGGGCCCGCTGGCCCAGCTCGCGCAGAACCCGCACTCCTGGGGCGTCGGCGCGCTCGTGGCGGTCCTGGTGTTCAAGGGGCTGGCGTACGCGCTGTGCCTGGGCGCCCTGCGCGGCGGCCCGATCTTTCCCGCGCTGTTCCTCGGGGGCGCGGCGGGTGTGCTGCTGGCGCCGCTTCCCGGGCTGGGCGTGGTGCCGGGGCTGGCCGCGGGCATGGCGGCGGCCGCCGCCGCGGCGCTGCGGCTGCCGGTGAGCAGCGCGGTCCTGGTCGTCCTGGTCATGGGCGGTACCGAGATGACCCCGGTGGTGATCCTCGCCTCGGTCGTCGGGTTCGCGACGGTCCAGCTGCTGCCGGCCGGCCGTGCCGTGCCGCCCGTGGGCGGGCCCGCGCCGGCCGGGGGCCGTACCGGGAGCACCTGAGAGGAGGCGACCCCATGAGCACCGGTGTCCCGCGTCCCGTTCCGGCGCCCGCCCGCCCCGGGCCGCGCATGTCCGGCGAGTCGTTCCGCGCGCTGCACCGCGGGCTGTGCGAGGCGGCGGGCGCCGCGGCCGGACCGCGCGGCGCCCTGGTCCGGCTGACCCCGGAGCGGGTCGCGGCCGCCGCCCGGGAGGTGCGCACCGGCCGTACGGTCTCCCTGGCCGCGCCGATCGGGACGGTACGGGGACCCGACGATCCGCAGCCCGCCTCGTACCGGATGATCGCGCCGGCGCCCGGGGAGTCCGTCGCCGAGGGGGTGCACTTCGCCCGCGACCGGTTCGCGATGAACGTGCACGGTGACGCCGACAGCCATCTCGACGCGCTGTGCCACGTGATGTTCGACGGCGAGCTGCACGGCGGGGTCCCGGCGGGGGCGGTGACGCCGGAGCACGCCGGGGCGCTGACGCTGGACCTGGTGCGGGACGGGATCGTCGGGCGCGGCGTGCTGCTGGACGTCCCCCGGCTGTGGGACCGGCCGTGGCTGGAGCCGGGCGAGCAGGTGAGCGCCGGGCACCTGGAGGCCGCCGAGGCGGCGCAGGGCGTCACCGTGGGACCGGGCGATCTGCTGTTCGTGCGCCTGGGGCACCGGCTGCGCCGCCGCACCCTCGGCCCCTGGGACCCGGGCGAGGGGCGGGCGGGACTGCATCCGCGGGCGCTGCGGTTCGTGGCCGGGCGCGGGGTCGCGGTGCTCGGTTCGGACGGCAACAGCGACGCGGCCCCGAGCGCGGTGGCCGGCGTGGACTATCCGGCGCACGTCCTGGCGGTGCACGCGCTGGGGGTCCCTCTGCTGGACTACCTGGACTTCGAGGCGCTGACCGCGGTCCCGGACGCGACCCGCCGGCCCTTCCTGTGCGTGGTGGCGCCGCTGCGGCTGCCGTCGGCCACCGGCTCCCCGGTGAACCCGATCGCCGTGCTGTGAGCCGCCGGGCCGGGCGCCCGGCGCGGATGCCGCTCCCCCGGACGGCGTATACGTTCGGAGGGGGCGCGAGAACGCGTCCGGGCCGCCGCCTCGGCGGGGCCACCCCAGCGAGGACGGTGGTCGTCATGGCCGACGTCGACTTCCCCCCGTACGACGTCATCATCATCGGCTCCGGGGCGGGCGGGGGAACGCTCGCCCATCGGCTCGCGCCCTCGGGCAAGCGGGTCCTGATCCTGGAGCGGGGCGGGCATCTGCCGCGTGAGCGGGACAACTGGGACTCCACGGCCGTGTTCGTCAAGGGCAGGTACCGCGCGCCCGAGTTCTGGCTCGACCGGCACGGCGAGGAGTTCCCGCCCGAGGTGAACTACTACGTGGGCGGCAACACCAAGTTCTACGGGGCCGCCCTGTTCCGGCTGCGGCCCGAGGACTTCGGGGAGATCCGGCACCACGGCGGCCTCTCCCCCGCCTGGCCGATCCGCTACGAGGACCTGGAGCCGTACTACACCCGGGCGGAGCACCTCTACCGGGTGCACGGCCGGCACGGCGAGGACCCCACGGAGGGCCCGTACAGCGCGCAGTACGCCCATCCCCCGGTCGCACACGAGCCGCGTATCCAGCAGTTGAGCGACGACCTGGAGAAGCAGGGCCTGCACCCCTTCCACCTGCCCATCGGCGTGGACCTCACCCAGGACGCGCACGGCGCCGCCACCCCCTCCAGCGCGTGCATCCGCTGCGACCGTGTCGACGGGTTCCCGTGCCTGGTCCGGGGCAAGTCGGACGCCGAGGTGGTCTGCGTGGAGCCGGCGCTGCGGCATCCGAACGTCGAGATGCTCACCCACGCGCGCGTCACCCGGCTGGACACCGATCCGGCGGGGCGCAGCGTGACCGCCGTCGAGGTGGAGTTCGGCGACGGCGGACGGACCCGGCTGGCGGCGGACGTGGTCGTCGTGGCCTGCGGCGCGGTCAACTCGGCCGCGCTGCTGCTGGCCTCGGCCGGGGACCGGCACCCGGACGGGCTGGCGAACGGCTCCGGCGTGGTGGGCCGGCACTACATGCGGCACAACAACCTGGCGTTGATGGCCGTGTCGAAGGAGCCCAACGACACGGCGTTCCAGAAGACGCTGGCGCTGCACGACTGGTATCTGGGCGCCGACGACTGGGACTTCCCGCTCGGCGGCATCCAGATGCTCGGCAAGTCCGACGCCGAGCAGATCCACGGCGAGGCCCCGCGCTGGGCCGGGGCGGTGACGCCCGACATGCCCTTCGCGGTACTGGCCCACCACGCCGTCGACTTCTGGCTGTGCGGGGAGGACCTGCCGCGGGCCGGGAACCGGGTCACCCTGGAGAGCGACGGCCAGATCCGGCTCACGCTCGACGAGCACAACAACACCGCCGGACTCGGCCGGCTGCGGCACAGGCTCCAGCACCTGCTGGGGCGGCTGGGCATGCACAAGCACCGTCTGCTGCCGCACAGCATCTATCTGCACAAGGGCATGCCGATCGGGGCCACCGCGCACCAGGCGGGCACGGTGCGCTTCGGCACCGACCCGGCGTCCTCGGCGCTGGACGTGCACTGCCGGGCGCACGAGGTCGACAACCTGTACGTGGTCGACACGAGCTTCTTCCCGAGCGTCGGGGCGGTCAACCCGTCGCTGACGGCGATGGCGAACGCCCTGCGGGTGGGCGACCACCTCCTGGAACGGCTGGGCTGACCGACCCGCCGTCGCGCGGGCGAAGTCGCTCGGCCGGTCGGCGCAACAGCGCCTCGCGCCGTACACCCGCGCCCGGCCCGGGTGATGGGGTGGCGCCCTGACCTCCGGGCGGCCGCCCGGGGGCCTCACCGCCGGGCAGGAGACCGTGACCGTGACTTCCCCGAAGGGCGCGCCCCGCGACCTCGTCCCCTTCCCTCTGCTCGCGGGCCAGAAGGCCCTGGTGACCGGCGCGAACTCCGGGATCGGCCGGGCCACGGCCGTGGCGATGGGCCGGGCCGGGGCGGACGTGGTCGTCAACTACGTGTCCGGCCGCGAGGAGGCCGAGCGGGTCGTCGGGGAGATCACGTCCTTCGGCGTGCGGGCGATGGCCCACGAGGCGGACGTCTCCGACGAGGACCAGGTCGTCGCCATGGTGGACCGCATGGTCGGGGAGTTCGGCACCATCGACATCCTGGTCGCCAACGCCGGGCTCCAACGCGACGCCCCCTTCACGGAGATGACGCTCGCCCAGTGGCGGAAGGTCCTCGACGTCAACCTCACCGGCCAGTTCCTGTGCGCCCGGGAGGCCACCAAGGAGTTCCTGCGCCGCGGTGTGGTCCCGGAGGTGTCGCGCGCCGCGGGGAAGATCATCTGCATGAGCTCCGTGCACCAGGTCATCCCGTGGGCCGGGCACGTCAACTACGCCTCGTCCAAGGGCGGGGTGCAGATGATGATGGAGACCCTGGCCCAGGAACTCGCGCCGCGGGGGATCCGGGTGAACGCCATCGCCCCCGGCGCCATCAGGACCCCCATCAACCGCGACGCCTGGGACAGCCCCGAGGCCCGTGCGGACCTGCTGAAGCTGATCCCGTACGACCGCGTCGGCGATCCCGAGGACATCGCGCACGCCGCCGTCGGCCTCGCCTCGGACCTCATGGACTACGTGGTGGGCACCACGCTGTTCGTGGACGGCGGGATGACGCTCTTCCCCGGCTTCGCCACCGGCGGCTGAGCGCGCGAGGACCACGGCCCGGACGGAACCCCGGAGCACTGCACGCTCCAGCCGCCGGCGGACGCCCCGCCCCGGCTCCCGCCCGAGCCCGAACCCGAACCCGAAGGAGAGCACGGTGCCGGTTGCTGCGGGACGCGTGAGGTCACTTCCGGTCGAGGGCGCCGTTCAGGGTGATCGCCGCGTCGATGAGGGCGAGGTGGGTGAACGCCTGCGGGAAGTTGCCCAGTTGGCGGCCGGTCGGCGCGATCTCCTCGGAGTACAGGCCCAGATGGTTGGCGTACCCCATCATCTTCTCCAGGACCAGCCGGGCCCGGTCGGTCCGTCCGGCGCGGGCCAGGGCGTCGACGTACATGAAGGTGCACAGCGAGAACGTGCCCTCCGCGCCGCGCAGGCCGTCGGGCGAGGCGCCGGGGTCGTAGCGGTAGACGAGGCTGTCGCTGACCAGTTCCTGTTCCATGGCGGTGAGCGTCGACGTCCACATCGGGTCGTCGGGGGTGAGGAAGCCGACGGTCGACATGCGCAGCAGCGAGGAGTCGAGGACGTCGCTGCCGTAGTGCTGGACGAACGCCTGCCGTCCCGCGCTCCAGCCCTTGGTCATGACCTGCCCGTAGCAGGCGTCGCGGGCCAGCTTCCAGCGGGCGATGGCCGCCGGTCTGCCGTTGGCCGCGGCGAGGCGGATGGCGCGGTCGAAGGCCACCCATGACATGACGCGGCCGTAGGTGAAGTCCTGGCGGCCGCCGCGGGTCTCCCACAGGCCCTCCTCGGGCTGGTCCCAGTGGTCGGCCAGCCATTCGAGGTTCGTCAGCAGCGCGTGCCAGCCGTGGTGGCCCAGTTGCAGGCCGTGCCGGTGGGCGAAGTAGATGCTGTCGAGGGCCTCTCCGTAGATGTCGAGCTGGAGCTGGCCGGCGGCGCCGTTGCCGATGCGCACGGGGGCGGACCCCTCGTAGCCCGCCCAGTGGCCGAGGGTCTGCTCGTCCAGGTCGGAGGAACCGTCCACCCGGTACATGATGTTGAGGGGGCCGGTGTCGCCGTCCTTGCCCGCGCGCTCCTTGACGCGGTCGGCGAGCCAGCGGATGAACGCCATGGCCTCGTCCTTGAAGCCCAGTCCCAGCAGGGCGTACACGGAGAAGGACGCGTCCCGGATCCAGGTGAAGCGGTAGTCCCAGTTGCGTTCGCCGCCCAGTTGTTCGGGCAGGGCCGCGGTGGGGGCGGCGACCACGGCGCCGGTGGGCGCGAACGTCATCAGCTTCAAGGTGATCGCGGAGCGTTCCACGCTCTCGCGCCAGCGCCCCGTGTAGCGCGACTGGTGCAGCCAGGACCGCCAGAACCGCACGGTGTCGTCGAAGAGTTCCCGGTACGCGGCGAGCCGCAGCTCCCTCGGCGGGTCGTCGGCGCCCCACTCCAGGGCCAGTCCGCGCTCCTGCCCCGCTTCGAGGGTGAGGGTGAAGTGCAGGGCGTCCCGGCGGTCGACGAGGAGGTCGAGCAGCCGCTCGTCCTCGGGCTCGCGGATCGGATGCACGGTCAGCCGCGCCCCGCCCTCGGCGGTGAAGACCGCCCCGCGCTCGCTGATGTGCAGCCGGTGCGGCTGCCTGCCGTAGTCGAAGCGGGGCGCTATTTCGATGTCGAACTGCATCCTGCCGCGCACGCAGCGGACCATGCGCACCAGGCGGTGGCGCTCGGTGACCGTGGTGCCGGTGACGGGCATGAAGTCGACGACCTCGCCCGCGCCCGCCTCGGTCATGAAGCGGGTGACGAGGATCGCCGTGTCGGGGAGGTACAACTGCTTCGTCGCGTACGAGGGGTGCCGCGGCCGGACGGTGCAGTGGCCGCCCCTGTCCTTGTCGAGGAGGGCCCCGAACACGCTGGGCGAGTCGAAGCGGGGGGCGCAGAACCAGTCGACGCTGCCGTCGGTCGTCACCAGTGCCGCGGTCTGGAGGTCGCCGAGGAGGCCGTGGTTCTCGATCAGCGGGTAGTCGTCCATCGGACCGCCCTTCCGGTGCGCGCTTCACCCGAACGCCCCCGGCATCAGGGTAGGCCGGGGGTCCCGGATCGGCGCGCGGGCAGGGGCCGGGCCCGTGGGCGGGCGGTCCGGGCCGGGGCCGGGCGCGGGCGCGGGGCATGGGCGACCCCCTCGGGAGCGCCGTACGGGTCGAGCGTACGCACGGCCGCGACCTGCCGCATCCCGTGCCCCGGACGCCCGTGCGGCCCCGTGCGCCCGGCGGGGTGCCGGGGCGCGGTTCGTCGCGCACCCTGGGGTGATGGAGACGTCGTCCGGCCGGCAGGAGGGGCCCGCGGGGGGACCCGGCTCCGGGCGCCGGGTCCCGGCGCCGCTGCGCGCGGCGTGGTGGCGGGCCGTGTTCGGGGCGTGGGCGGTCCGGCTGAGGGCCGTGCACGCCCGGCTGGAGGAGCGCCTGCCGGTCGTCACCGGCATCGTGGACCGCTTGATCGCGGTGAACATCTTCGACTCCGCCACCCGGATCGCGGCGCAGTGCTTCCTGACGGCCGTGCCGCTGCTGTTCGTGCTGGGGGCGTACGCCCCGGAGGCCGTGCAGGAGCAGGTCATCACCTCCGTCAGCGCCGTCTTCGGTCTGAGCGGGCAGACGAAGGCGCAGGTGGAGCAGGCGTTCGCGCCGCCGAACGAGGAACTGCGCCAGGCGACCGGGCTGATCGGCGCGCTGATGGTGCTGCTGTCGGCGACGGCGGTGAGCCGTGCGGTGCAACGGCTGTGCCGCCGGGCCTGGTTGCTGTCCCGGGCCGGGGCCAGGGTCGCCCCGTGGCGGTGGCTGGCGTGGATCGCCCTGTGGCTGGGGGCGCTGGTCGTCCAGGGGCTGCTGCACAACGGGTTCGGGCTCGGCGTGGCGCTGGGCTTTCCGGTCATCCTGCTCATGCAGGCGGTCATGTGGTGGTGGACGCAGCACCTGCTGCTCGGCGGCGCCGTGCGCTGGGCACCCCTGCTGCCGGGGGCCGTGATCACGGCGGTCGCGGTCAGCTGCCTGTCGGTGACCGCGAACTTCTACATGCCGCGCGCCCTCGACCGGGCGCTGACCGACTACGGTTCCGCGGGCTCGGTCTTCGTCCTGCTGTCCTGGCTGATCGTGGTGTGCGTGGCGGTCGCGGTCGGCCTCAGCGTGGGCGCCGTCCTGTCCCAGGAGCCCTTCCTGCGGCGCCGCCTCGGCACCCCGCGGTCGCCGCCCGGGAAACGGGAACATCCCTGACCGGAGGGCGGGTTGCCGCCGCCGGGATGCCGGGCGGCGGTGCGGCACGGGAGGGGGCCGGGCCGGGCGCGCCGCCGCCGGCGGCCCTTCGGCCACGGCGGCACGGACCGGCACGGCCCCGCGGTGCACGTCCCCGGGGTCAGCCGCCGAGCAGCGGCAGCGTGAGCCCGCAGCGCACCGGCCGGGCGTGCGCGGGGTCGAGGGCGTTGCTGACGACCTGGGCGGCGTTCGCGTCGTAGGCGAGCGACAGGTGGTCGGAGACGTCGTCGGGGCAGATGTCCTGGATGAGGATGTTCCGTACGGTGGCGCCGGGGCCGGCCTTCAGGAAGTTGTTCCGGTAGGGCGTGGCGAAGACGTCGTACCGGGTGGCGACGACCGTGTACCGGACGCCCGGCCGGGTGTCGCCGCCGCGGTCCAGTCTCCGGTTGACGGCGGAGCCGGCCATCTGGTCCGACCACGCCTGGCCGACGGCCGCGGACACGGCCGGGTTGAGCCCGAGTCGCGTGGTCACGGTCCCGATGCCGGAGAGGCTCCCGCCGTGGTTGGAGGGGGCGAGGGCGATGAGGCTGCGCACCTTGTTGCGCCGGGGGTTGCCGGCGTCCGTGCCGCCCTCGAACCGCAGGTACCAGCGGGGCGTGGGGCCGCCGCCCTGGGAGTGCCCGACGATGTCGACCTGGCGTGCTCCGGTGGCCTCGCGCACCCGGTCGACGTAGCGGGCGATCTCGCGGGCGGACTCCGGGACGGGGCCGGTGGCCTTGAACGGATTGCCGGGCGTACCCCCGTAGTTGGGGGCGAAGACGCAGTAGCCCTGCCGCTTCAGATAGGGCGAGAGCATGCTCCAGTTGTTGAAGGCGTTCGCGGCGGACCCGTGGAGCAGGACGACGGGGCGCGGGTGTTCGCGCGTGGGGCGGCAGTTCCAGTCGTCGGCCCCGGCGGGCGGGGCGTCCGGGTGGAGGAGTCCGCCGGCCACGGCCGTGGGGACGTCGAGGACGCGGCCGTCGCGTGCCGGGGGCGACGGTGTGCCGGACGCCGTGGCCGGGCCCTGGAGGCCGACGGCCAGGGGGAGGGCGAGGCCCGCGCCGAGGGCGGCGGCCCATCGGCGGCGCGGGCGGTGCGGCCGTCTCGGGGAGACCTCTCGGTGCGACATCGGGCCACTCCTCTGCTCGGGTCGGCCGGGCGCCGACCCGAGGATCATCGGCGAGGCGTCTGCCGTACCGCCCGGCAGCCGCTCTCGGCACCTCTGATGGAGCAGACGGATTTCATCCGTCCGGCCCAGGGGAGGGGACGCGGGACGGGTGGGGCGGGTGGAGCGGGTTCGGGGCCGGGTGCGCCGAGGCGGGGCGGCGGCCGGAAGACCGCCGGTTCGCGGCACACAACTGCCCTGTCGGGCAATGAGGTTGGCGCCCTTTCACGCCATCCCCGCTCGCTCCGTTGCGGGTTGGGGCGGTCGTGGGGCGGGGCGGCGGGGCGCAGGCCCCGGGTCTCCGCGGCGCGGGCTGTCAGCCGGGTGTGCGCCCGGGACCAGCCGGCCGGCTCGGAGGGACTCAGGTCGGCCACCGCCGCCAGGTCCGACGCCAGAGCGGCTCAGTCGTCCCAGGCGGGGCTGGTGTTGGGGGGGTAGGGAGAGCTGGAGGCGCCGTTCACCCAGTCGTCCACGTCCCGTCCGTCCCATTCCAGCAGCGTCTCGGCGTGCCGGATGCACATGTCGAAGTCGAGGCTCCCGAAAAGACGGCTGACGGTGATCTGCTGATTGAGCTGCTGGTACCCCTTGCCTGTCCTGTATTCCATCTGCACCGTGGTCCGCAGCAGCCCGAGGCGCAGATCCCCGTCCACCACGGCCAGGATCCCCTGCTGCACGTTGCTGTCCTTCTCCTGCTGCCCCTCGTTCTGGACCGCCAACTGGCCGATCTTCCGGACGGAGTTGATGATGCCGGTGAGCGTGTCCGGCGTCACCAGACCACCGACCAGGTCGGTCACCGCCGAGATGGCCGGCGACAGGGAGAGGGACGAGATGTATTCATCGCGGCTGTCGTCAGTGACCTGGGCGAGGAACGGCATCGTTTCGAACTGGAGCTCGAAGATGATCCACCGAATCAGATCGAACAGGGTGGATGACTGATCGAAGCCGGCGGAGTCCTCGGTCTTGCGCAGGATGGTGGCGGCCACGGACTGCCATGAGCCGAAGGGCGCCAGCGGCCCCAGGCCGGGCAGCCCGCCGCTGTCCCCGCCACAGGTGTTGCCCACCCCCGTCTCCTGGTCGCCGTAGTCGAGCTCGCGGCCGACGGGACCCGGCAGGCCGAGCTTCGCCAGCGCCTCCCGCGGGGGCGCCTGCTTGGGCTGCGCCCACATGGCGATCGCCAACGCTTCGCGCAGTAACTGCTGTTGATTCACCGTGCTCACGGCTGTCCTCCGGCACTCAGGGGCGGCTGGCGTACTGCTCGCGCGACTCGCAGATCAACCGCTCGACGTCCTGCACGGTCTGCACCCGGAGGATGGCCTCGAAGCCCAGGTTGACCAGGAAGCCCAGCTCGACCGCGCCCAGCAGTCGGAGGAGCTTCATGGAGTCGACCCCCGGCAGCTCGGTCACCATGGTGGTGTCCTTGATCCCCTCGGGGCACTCCGCGTCGCTGAGATCCAACTTCTCGCGGATCAGGGAGTACAGCCGCTCTCGCTCTTGGGGGGGCAGATGGGTGTTCATGGCTGCTCCTCATGGAGGGCGTACGGATGGTGTTCACCTCGCCCGGAGTGCTCCACCGTGGAGAACCCCTTCGAGATACTGCTGCCGCGTCCTGCTCCGCTTCACCTTGCCGCTGGAGGTCTTGGGCAGTTCCCCCGCCGCCAGGAGGAGGATCTCCGCCACGGGCAGGGACAGCTTCGTCTGGATGTGGCCGCGGACCTGCCGGGCCACCGTGGCGGCGTCCCCCGCGCGGAGCTCGGCGACGATCACCACCTCCTCGGTAGCCCGGCCCGGCCGGGTGAAGGCCACGACGCTGCCCTTGCGCAGACCGGGCACCTCGGCCGCGGCCCACTCCACCGTCTGCGGGTCGTGATTGCGCCCATTGATGATCAGCAGGTCCTTCTTGCGGCTCGTCACGTAGAGGATGCCTTCCGCCAGGTATCCGCAGTCCCCCGTGCGCAGGCCGTGAGCCGTGAAGCTCCGCCGGGTCGCCTCCGCCTCACCGTGGTAGCCCGCGGCCACGCTCGGCCCCTGGAAGACCACCTCGCCGATGTGCCGCTCCGGGAGCGGATTCCCCTCATCGTCCACGATGAGGATGCGGTGACCCGCGACGGGGCGTCCGCAGGGCACGAACGCCACCTGCGACCCGGGAACCTCCGCCTCCGAGGCGGGCCGCGCGAGGCCGCTCGCGTGGTAGGGCTCCTTCTGGATGACATCCAGGGCGAGCGGAACTCCGATCTCGCCGAACGAGATCGCGAGCGTCGCCTCCGCCATGCCGTAACACGGCACAACTGTCCCTGGCCTCAGCCCCGCAGCCGCGAAGTGCGCCGCGAAGGAGCGCAGCGTCTCCGGGTGGTTGGGCTCGGCGCCGCAGCCCACGACCCTCAAACAGGACAGGTCCAGCCGCTTCACCTCCTCCGCCGAGGTGTGCTTGACGGCCATCGCCAGGCCGAAGTTGGGCGCGAAGGTCACGGTCGCGCGGTGGCGGCTCACCGTTTCCAGCCAGAGCCCCGGTGAGAGCGCGAAGCGCAGCGTCGGGAGGAAGCTCACCGGGCAGCGCGCCATCAGAGGCGCCAGCACGAAACCGACCAGCCCCATGTCGTGGTACATGGGCAACCAGCTCACGCCCCGGTCTCGCCCGCGTTCAAGGCGCAGGGCGCTGACGATGGCCGCGCAGTTGGCGAGCGCGCTGGCGTGCGTGACCCGCACTCCCTTGGGAGTCGCCGTGCTCCCCGAGGTGAACTGCAGGAACATCACGTCCTCCGGGAGGATCGCCTCGGGCCGGGGCGCACCCCCCGGCAGGGGCTCGGCGAAGAACTCCTCCGAGACGACGGCCTGCAGGCCGTCGACCGCCTGGAGGAGCGGGCCCAGCAGGTCCGCCAGGCTCCGGGGCATCAAGAGCGCGCGGGCTCCCGCCGCGCGGAGGATGCTGGCGGCGTCCTCGCGGTACGCCTCGAACTTGCCGAAGCTCATGGGCGGGTACATGGGGACCGCAATGACGCCCACCGAGACCGCGCCCAGGAAGGTCAGGACGAACTCCTGCTCCTCGGGGACGATGAGCGCGACGCGCTCTCCCTTGCGCAGGCCGCTCTGGAGCAGCCGGCGCCCCCGGCGCATGGCCTCCCGCGACAGCTCCGACCAGCTCACGAAGTGCTCGCGCCCGTCGTCCTGGATGAAGGTGCAGCCGCTGTCCGAGTGGCCGAGGTTCTCGGCGAGGACCTCGGTGAAGGTCGAGACCGTCGCTCCCTCGGGCGGCAGCACTTCTCTGGAGGACATGGAACCTGCCTGAGGTGAGTGGCTCCCGGGGCGGCAGCCCCCGCGTGAACAGACCGTGCACGCGGGGGGTGCCTCACACCGGGAGTCCGGTGGATTACGGGAATGCCGTGACCGGCTCAATTGTCCCAGGCAGGGCTCTGGTTGGGCTGCTGCGAGGCGCTGGCCGTGTCGTTCGCCCAGTCATCCACGTCCTTGCCATCCCAACCGAGCAGCTTGTCGGCGGAGCGCCGGCACTTGTCGAAGTCGAGCACGCCGTAGCCGCGGTAGACCTGGAGGCTCTGCTGTAACTGCTCGTACCCCTTGCCCTTCTTGTGCTCCATCGACACCGTGGTCCGGACGACTCCGAGGTAGAGCTTGCTGGCATGGACCGACAGGCACCCGATCTGCTGGTTGCTGTTCTTCTGCGTCTGCCCTTTGGTCGAGAGCGCCAACTGGCCGACCTTCTTGACGGATTCCACGATCCCCAGGTAATTCTCCGGCGACATGAAACTCTTGACCAGGTCGTCCACCGCGTCGAGGGCGCTCTTGAGGGAGAGCGAGGAGATGTTGGCCTCGCGGTAGTCATACGTGTACTGCAGGCACAAGGGAATCGTGGCGAACTTCTTGAGGAATTCGTTCCACGACTTCAGATCGAAGGTCGTGCCTCCCGGGTCGAAGCCGCTGATGCTCTCGGCCTTGTGCACGATGGTGGCGGCGACGGACTCCCACGAACCGAAGTCCGACAGCTCCCCCAGGTCGGGCAGCCTACTGCCGTCTCCCACCGCGTTGTTGCCCACTCCCTGGTCGTCGTTGCCGGAGTCGAACTGCGCGAGCAGGGACGCAGCGGCGGCGTCCGGCTCGGGGGAAGCCATCTCCCACAGCGCGAGTTCTGCGGCCTCCCGGCGGAACTGGGACTGACTGATCTCGGTCATGACTGCTCCTTGTCTACGGGTGAGGTGCCACCCAGCGAGATGAGACGGCGTTCGAAGTGGGGCTCAGCTGTTCCGGGCAGGGCTGCCACGGGGCTACGCGGCGCAGCCGCCCCGTGGCGCGCGGGGGTGGCGGCGGAGGCTTTTCCCTCAGTGCAACCACACCTATGGATTGCCTCCTTTACGGATTGCCTCCTTGCGCGCCATCCCGCGGCGCCAGGGGAGGCACCCGGCGGCGACGGTGGCGCCGGCGCCGTGGGGCAGTCGGGCGGGCTGCGGTCCGGTTCCGTCACTCGATACGCGTGCCGTCACTGCTTCTCCGGACTGAGGGCACGACACATCGGGCGCCGGGGGTGAGCCGCGTCGATGAGAGTGGGATGCTCCGGAACAAGCGGGAGCCTAACCGCCGCACTCCAGTGGCCCGGCACATCTTTTCCGGACAATGCGACCAAGACGGAAATGGCGCCCTTGCCTGGTTGGAGCAGATGTCAACTGGACCTCGGGCCTCCAGCGGGGACCGGCACCTGCCCCTTGCCGCGGACCGCAACGGAAAGCTCCCCGGGGTCGCGCCCACCCGGGTGAACGCCGGCGTCCGCTGCGTGGAATCCGCCAGGAGCGGCCGGACGGCGGCACAGAGGTGCCCTGCCCGATGGCCAGAACATCGTGTCACCCCGGGGACGGCGGGGGCGCGTAGTAGCACACGGAGGCAACCACTGGGGCACGTACGCGGCGCGCACGAGCCGCGCGCCGGCAACCGGCTGACCGGCACCTCCCACCGCGTACCCGAGGGCCGGCCCAGGGGTGCGGCCGTACCCCTGGGCCGGCGGCGGGGATGCCGAGCCGGGCAGCAGCCGAGGACCGGGTTTCCGTGCAGCACGGCCCGCCGCGCGGCGAGCCCTTCCGCGACAGAGAAGGCCCCACCCCTCCGCGCGGGCGTGGGAGTGCCTGATCGAGAGCCACACGTCCTGGCTCTGCGCGATCACCCCTCCGCGCGGGCGTGGGAGTGCCGGTGCCGCGGCTCACGCCCCGGCACCGGCGGGCGGGTCCTCCAGGGTCCCGCCGCCCCGTCCGCCCCGTCCGCCCCGTCCGCTCCCGTCCGCTCCCGTCCACTCAGGAAGCGACACGCGTGAGCTGCGGTCCGTTTCCGGCCAGGACAGCGGGGCACTCGAACGATGTATCGAACAGAAGCCGGGAGCGGTCCTGATCCGAGGTGGGACGGCCCCCTCGCCGCGAGCGCGGGCGGCCCCGCCGGACCCGGGGGCGGCTCCCCGGCAGGACGGCGCCACCCGGGACGCGACGAAGCCCGAAGCCCGAGAAGCAGAGAGAAGTGACAGCGCCGTGACTGCGCGCACCATGAAGCGAAATGTCCTGCACGTGCCCGAGACGGGCTGGACGAAGGCCCGCCACCACCGGAGCCCGGCGATCCGCACCTGCGTGCCCGCCGTGGCGGACAGGAGCCGCCGGACACCGTCCCGTGCCGGCGCCGACGACCACATCGTCCGGGGCGATGACTGACCGGGAGCACGCTCCCGTCCCCCGCCCGGGAGGACACCGGACCGCGACGATCCCGGGAGCCACCGTGAGAGCACCTGTCCCCCCGCCGTGCCGCCGGATCGCGGGCGCCCCCGGAGAGGGGAGGCGGTCATGACGACCGAAGCCGTCCGGGCGGCTCCGCCGCTGCGCTGCTGGGTGCCGAGGGGGGCGTCGGCGCTGCGCGGCTGAGGCGCGGCCCGCGCGCGAGGGGCCCGTACGGCGAAGGGCCGTGCCGGGAGCGCGGCAGCGGGCGCGCTCGCCGCCGGAGCCTCCGCGCAGACGCGTCCGTGCGGTTCGGGACCTCGCCCCGTCCCCAACCGCCTTGCGCCGACGGCGAGTTGCCGTACGGTGGCCGCGACCTGCGTACGGCGGGCGTGCGGTCGCCGGTTCAGACGGGGCTGAGCTTTCCGTGCTCGACCACGTACGCCGCCGTCAGCAGGGTGACGGCCGCCGTCGCGGTGCGGCCGGCGCGGTGCCGGATCTGGCTCATGCGGCCCCCGTTGAACCGAGTTGTACAGGATGGCCTGATTGGTTCCTGTGCGGAGCGGGACCGGCGCGGCCACGGGACGGCCGTACGCGTCGCGGACCCGGCGCCGACTCCCCCGGCCCGTGCGAAGGGGTGGCAGATGACGATCCTTATGGTTAGGCTTACCTAAGTTCGACTGGGGCGTGTCAGGACGCCGTGAAACCCCCTTCCGGAGGGATGCGTTGAGAGAAGCGGACCTGCCGGGACGGAGGCTCCTGTGGCGTGCGGTGCGCGGCCGGCGCCGTGACCTCGTGATCGGTTCCGTCTTCGGGATGGGCCATCAGACGGGCGAGGCCCTAGTGCCGGTGCTCATCGGCCTGGCCGTCGACCGGGGCATCGTGGGCGGCGACCTCCCGGGACTGCTGCTGTGGCTCGGCGTCCTCGCCGCGGTCTACGTCGGCCTGTCGTACAGCTTCCGCTTCGGCGCGCGGGCAGGGGAGCGCGCCTCGGTGACGGCCGCGCACCGGCTCAGGACCGCGCTCGTCGAGCGCGTCCTCGCCCCGGAAGGCGGCGCGGACGAGGGCCGGTTGCCCGGCGAGCTGGCCAACACCGCGACGGAGGACGCCAAACGGGTCGGCGCCGTCACGATGGCCCTCATCGTCGGCATCGGCGCCACGACCGGTCTCGCGGTGGGCGCGGTCGTCCTGCTGCGCATCTCCCTGCCGCTCGGTCTGCTCGTGCTGCTCGGAACTCCCCTGCTGCTGTGGCTGGTTCATCTGCTGAGCAAGCCGCTGGAGCGGCGCAGCGCGACCGAGCAGGACCGCGCGGCCCGCGCGTCCGGCGTCGCCGCCGACCTGGTGGCGGGGCTGCGCGTGCTCAAGGGCATCGGCGCCGAGCGGGCGGCGGTGGCCCGCTACCGCCGCATCAGCCAGGACTCGCTGACCGCCACCCTGCGCGCGGCGCGCGCCGAGGCGTGGCAGAGCGGCGTCGTCACGCTCCTCACCGGCACCTTCCTCGCCGTGGTGGCCCTGGTCGGCGGGCGGCTCGCCGCGTCCGGCGCCATCGGCCTCGGCGAGCTGGTGTCCTCCGTCGCGCTCGCCCTGTTCCTGATCGGCCCGCTCTCGGAGTTCTCCTGGGTCTACGCCCAGCTGGCCCAGGGGCGTGCCTCCGCCGCCCGGATCGCCGCGGTCCTCGACAGCGCTCACGCCGTCACCGACGGCCCCGCGGGGGACACCGGCCCGGCGCTCCCGGCGGCGGGCCGGCTGAGGCTGCGCGGCGTGTCGTACGGGCCGCTGCGCGGCGTGGACCTCGACGTCTCCCCCGGCGAGATCGTCGGCGTGGTCACCACCGACCCGGCCGACGCCGCCGCCCTGCTGCGCTGCCTCGCCCGGCGCTCCGACCCCGAGGAGGGCTCCGTGGAACTCGACGGCACGGACGTCAGAGCGCTCGCCCTGTCCCGGCTGCGGGCCGCCGTGCTGGTCGCCGAGCACGACGCGGACCTCTTCGAGGGGACCCTGCTGGAGAACGTCGGCGCGGCCGCCTCCGGCGCCGACGTCACGGCCGCGCTCGCCGCGTCCGGCACGGACGAGGTGGTCCGCGCCCTGCCCGACGGCCTCGCCGCAGCCGTCACCGCCCGGGGCCACTCGCTCTCCGGCGGCCAGCGCCAACGGGTCGCCCTCGCGCGGGCATTGGCCGCCGACGCGCCCGTGCTCGTCCTGCACGAGCCGACGACGGCGGTGGACGCCGTCACCGAGGTCCGGATGGCCGCCGGGATCGGCGCGCTGCGCGAGGGCCGCACCACGCTCCTGGTGACCAACAGCCCCGCGCTGCTGGCCCGGACCGGTCGGGTGGTCCTCCTCGACGCCGGCCGGATCGCCGCGACCGGCGGCCACGACGCGCTGGTCCAGGCCCGCGCCGACTACCGTACGGCGGTGCTCGCATGAGCGGGACCGAGACCGCGGCGCCGACCGCGTCGACGCTGCTGCCCGTCGCCACACCCGCGCGCACCCGGGCCGCCGTCGCCGAACTGCTGCGCCCTCAGAGGGCGTTGGCGCTGACCGCGCTGGCCGTCATGGTGGGTTCCACGGCGATCGGGCTGCTCACCCAGCCGCTGCTCGGCCGGATCGTGGACCTTGCCGCCGACGCCGGTTCCGCGGACGCCCTCACCACCACCGCTGCCCTGCTCGCGGCGGTCGCCGTGGTGCAGGGACTGACCTCCGGCTACGGCCTGTCGCTGCTGTCCCGGCTGGGCGAGAGCACCCTGGCGCGGCTGCGCGAGCGGTTCGTGGACCGGGCGCTGGGCCTGCCGCTGGAACAGGTCGAGAAGGCCGGCGCGGGCGATCTGACGGCTCGGGTCACCGCCGATGTCGCGCTCATCGCCGAGGCGGTGCGCACCGCCCTTCCGGAACTGGCGCGTTCCCTGCTCACCATCGTCCTCACCCTGGGCGCGATGGCCCTGCTCGACTGGCGGTTCCTGCTGGCCGCGCTGCTGGCGGTGCCGGTGCAGGTGGCCACCGCCCGCTGGTACGTGTCCCAGGCCGTGCCGCTCTACGCCCGCCAGCGCGTCGCGGCGGGCGCCCAGCAGCAGCAGCTCCTCGACACCGTCGCGGGCGGCCCGACGGTTCGGGCCCTGCGGCTGGAGCGCGAGCACGTCGAACGGGTCACCGAGCGGTCCTGGTCCGTGGTCGACCTGACCATGCGCGGTGTCCGGCTCGTCCTCGGCTTCTACAGCCGGCTGCACGTCGCCGAGTACCTCGGCCTCGCCGCCGTGCTGCTGACCGGGTACTGGCTGGTCAGCCGGGACTCCGCGTCCGTCGGCACGGCGACCGCCGCGGCCCTGTACTTCCACAGCCTGTTCACCCCCGTCAACGCCGCCCTCGTGCTGCTCGACGACGCCCAGTCCGCCACGGCAGGACTGTCCCGGCTGGTCGGCGTCACCGACCGGCCGCCGCCCCCGCCCCCCGCGCGCGAGGCCCGTACGGAACGGGTCGACGTGGTCGTCCGCGGGCTCGGCCACTGCTACCGGCCCGGCCATCCGGTGCTCAGCGACGTCGAGTTGACGATCCGGCCCGGTGAACGGGTGGCCCTGGTCGGTGCCAGCGGAGCCGGCAAGACGACGCTGGCCCGGCTGGTCGCGGGCATCCAGCCGCCCACCACCGGCACCGTCCTGGTCGGCGGCGTCCCGCCCGCCGGACTCGGCGCGGCCACCGCCCGCCGCACCCTCGCCCTGATCACCCAGGAGACCCATGTCTTCGCCGGCCCGCTCGCGGACGACCTCCGGCTCGCCGCGCCCGACGCCACCGACGACGAACTGCGCGCCGCGCTCGACCGGGTGGACGCCCTCGGCTGGGCCGAGGCCCTGCCCGAGGGCCTGTCGACCGTGGTCGGCGACGGCGGGCACCGGCTCGGCGGCGCGCGGACCCAGGCCCTGGCGCTCGCCCGGCTGAT
This sequence comes from Streptomyces zinciresistens K42, assembly GCF_000225525.1. Classification (GTDB taxonomy): domain Bacteria; phylum Actinomycetota; class Actinomycetes; order Streptomycetales; family Streptomycetaceae; genus Streptomyces; species Streptomyces zinciresistens. The sequence continues at coordinate 24,537 of NZ_AGBF01000050.1, forward strand.
CCTCGCCGACCCGCCGCTGGTGATCCTCGACGAGGCCACGGCGGAGGCGGGCAGCTCCGGCGCGCGCGCCCTGGAGAAGGCCGTGGCCCGCGCCGTGGACGGACGCACCGCGCTGATCGTGGCGCACCGCCTCAGCCAGGCCGCGAGCGCCGACCGGATCGTCGTCATGGACGCCGGGCGGATCGTCGAGAGCGGCACCCACGACGAACTGCGCGCTCTCGGCGGACGCTACGCGACCCTCTGGGGGGCCTGGTCGGACACCCGCGACACGGGTGCCTAGTGCCGTGTCACCAGGCGCGGCCCCCGCGCGCAGCCACCCCCCGCACCGCCCCGCTCCACAGGAAACCGAACCGAAGGACCACCGATGTTCCGCTCCCGCAGAGCACCACGGCTCGCCGCCGCGCTCGCCGCCGCCCTCCTGCTCCTGTCCACCGCCACGGCGTGCGCCGGTGAGGACTCGGGGTCCGGGTCCTCGGACACCGGTGCGAAGGCGAGCGGCTCCGGCTCGTCCGCCTTCCCGGTCACCGTCGCGCACAAGTACGGCAGTACGACGATACGGTCCGTGCCGAAGCGGATCGTCACCGTCGGTCTGACCGACCAGGACGCCGTCCTCGCCCTGGGCGAGGTGCCCGTGGGCACCACCGAGTGGCTGGGCGGCTACAAGGGCGCCATCGGGCCCTGGGCCGCCGACCGGCTGGGCGGCGCGCAGCCGCCGACGGTGCTCAAGGACACCGGCACGGGCCCGCAGATCGAGAAGATCGCCGCGCTCAGGCCCGACCTGATCCTCGCCGTCTACAGCGGTCTGACCAAGGACCAGTACACGTCGCTGTCCAAGTTCGCGCCCGTGGTCGCCCAGCCCAAGCAGTACAACGACTACGGCGTCCCCTGGCAGGAGCTGACGAAGACGGTCGGGCGGGCGCTCGGCAAGCCCGACGAGGCGTCGAAGGCCGTCGCCGGCACCGAGGCCGCGATCCGGGCCGCGGCCGACAAGTACCCGGCGTTCAAGGGCGCGAGCGCGGTGATGGCCACGCCGTACGAGGGCATGTTCGTCTTCGGCAGCCAGGACTCGCGCTCCCGGATCCTGACCGGGCTCGGCTTCGGTCTGCCCAAGGACCTCGACAAGGCCATCGGGGACAAGTTCGGCGCCAACATCAGCAAGGAGCGCACCGACCTGCTGGACCAGGACGCGCTCGTGTGGATCGTCGGCGACGTCGCCAAGGAGTCCGCGAAGCTGCGCAAGGACGCCTCCTACAAGGACCTGGGCGTGGTGAAGGAGGGCCGCGAGGTCTTCGTCGACGAGAGCAGCGACTACGGCAACGCCACGTCGTTCGTGTCGGTGCTGAGCCTGCCCTACGTCGTGGAGCGGCTGGCCCCGCAGCTGGCGGCGGCCGTCGACGGCAGGACCGGCACGAAGGTGGAGCAGCCGGCGTCCTGAGCGCCCGCGCGTGACGAGGGGGCGGCCGTGCGCGGCCGCCCCCTCGTGCGTGCCCGGTGCGCTCAGCCGTCCATGGCCTCGGCGAGGCTGCGGGGCCGCATGTCGGTCCAGTGGGTCTCGACGTAGTCCAGGCAGGACTGGCGCGCGGCGGGGCCGTGGACGGCGCGCCACCCGGCCGGGACGTCGGCGAAGTCCGGCCACAGGCTGTGCTGGTCCTCGTCGTTGACGAGCACCAGGTAGACGCCCTCGGGGTCCTCGAACGGATTGGTCATGCTCTTCCTCTCCTCACGGTCGGGCACGGTCGCGCCCGGTCCTGCGGAACGAGTGGGTCAGGGGCGCCGGGCCCGCGCGACGAGTCCGCTCAGCGCCCGGAACCAGGTCCTGGCCAGGTCCTCGACGCATGCGCGGGTCAACAGCCCTTCCAGGTAGGACCAGTGGGCGGCCAGGACCGGCCCGTCCGCCCGGTCCTCGGCGACCACGTTGATGCTCAGCGCGTGGCCCTCGCGCATGGCCGGGCCGGGGCCGATGTCGGCGGCGTCCTCCTCGGGGGCGTACGACCAGTCCGTGTCGTCCGGGATGCCGAACCGGCCCAGGTAGTTGAACTCGACACGGGCCGGTTCCCGGGCGGCCAGCACCTCACGGGTACGCGGATTGAGGTGCCGCAGCAGGCCGTATCCGACGCCGTTCGCGGGCAGGGCGGCGAGTTGGCCGCGCACCCGCCGCACTGCCTCCTCGGCGGCCGGGCCGCCCGCGAAGGCGTCGGCGGGCTCGGCCGGACCGGCGTCGAGCCGTACGGGGAAGACGCTGGTGAACCAGCCCACCGTCCGGGAGAGGTCGGTGCCGTCACCGGTCAGTTCCTCCTCGCGGCCGTGCCCCTCCAGGTCGACCAGCAGCGCGGTGTCCGAACCGCCGTTGCGCCGCCGCCAGTCGGCGAAGGCGAGGGCGAGGGCGGCGAGCAGCACGTCGTTGACGCCGGCCCCGAACGCCGCCGGGACCGCGGACAGCAGGGGGCCGGTACGGTCGGCCGGCATCCGCAGGACGACCTCGCGCTGGGTGGCGGTGGTGTCGCGGTCCGGGTCGAGCGGGCGGGTGAGCGGGAAGGCGCCGCCGCCGTCCAGGACGGCGGTCCACACGGGGAGTTCGGCCTCCCTGGCCGGTTCCCGGGCCAGTTCGGTCAGCCGGCGCGACCAGCGGGCGAAGGAGGTCTCGACGGGGACCAGTCGGGCCGTCCGGCCGGCGCGGACGTCCCGCCAGGCCGCGGCGAGGTCGGGCAGCAGCACCCGCCACGACACGCCGTCCACCACCAGGTGATGGGCCATCAGCAGCAGCCGGCCGGGGGCGCCGCCCGCGTCGAACCACACCGCACGCACCATCACGCCCGCGTCCGGGTCGAGCGACTCCCGTGCGGCATGGGCTTGTTGCCGTACGGTCTCCTCCAGGCCACCGGCGTCGAGCCCGGTCACGTCCACCCGTTCGAGCCATCCGGCGACGTCGGCCGATCCGGCCGGCGGGACGTGCAGCGACCAGTCCTCGGCGGCCTCGGCCGAGGGGCGTACGAGGCGGGCGCGCAGCAGGTCGTGGCGGTCGGCCAGGGCCCGCAGCACGGAGGTGAGGCCGGGCAGGTCCAGGTCCGCCGGGGTGCGCACGAGAGCGGCCTGGTGGTAGGTGGAGAACGGGCCGCCCAGTTCGCGCAGCCAGTGCATGACCGGGGTGAGCGGGACGATTCCGGTGCCGTCGTCCGCGGGGCGCGCCGCGTCGGTGGCGACCGGCTGGGCGCGTGTGCCCAGCGCGGCCACCGTGCGGTGCCGGAAGACCAGGCGCGGGGTGATCCGCACACCGGCGGCGCGGGCGCGGGCGACGAGCTGCATCGCGACGATGCTGTCGCCGCCCAGGGTGAAGAAGTCGTCGTCCGCGCCGACCTGTTCGAGGCCGAGCACCTCGGCGAAGACCGCGGCGAGGGTGCGCTCCACGGGGGTGGCGGGGGCGCGGCCCGAGGACAGCGCGGCGAAGTCGGGTGCGGGCAGGGCCGACCGGTCCAGCTTGCCGCCTGCGAGTCTGGGCAGCGCGTCGAGGAGGACGACGGCCGCCGGGACCATGTGGTCGGGGAGCCGGGCGGCGACGTGGGCGCGCAGCGACGCCGGGTCCGCCGCCCTCTGCGGAACGGGCACGACGTACGCCACCAGCAGCGTACGGGCGCTCTCTTGACGGACCGTCACCAGGGCCTGGGCGGCGTCGGGGTGTGCGGTGAGGGCGGACTCGATCTCGGCCGGCTCGATGCGGAAGCCGCGGATCTTGACCTGGTCGTCGGCCCGGCCGAGGTAGTCGAGGCGGCCGTCGGCCGTCCAGCGGGCCAGGTCGCCGGTGCGGTACAGGCGTGCGCCGGGCGGGCCGAAGGGGTCGGCGACGAAGCGCTCCGCGGTCAGCGCGGGGGCTCGCAGGTAGCCGCGGGCCAGTCCGCCGCCCGCCAGGTACAGCTCGCCGCCGACGCCCGGGGGCACCGGCTGGAGCCGTCCGTCCAGGACGTACGCGCGGGTGCCCGCCACCGGCCGTCCCACGAGCGGGCGTTCACTGTCGGCGACCCGGGCCACCAGGGCGTCCACGGTGGACTCGGTCGGCCCGTAGAGGTTGACGGCCCGGGTGGTGCGCAGCGCGGCGAGCCGCCGCCACTGCTCCACCGGCACGGCCTCGCCGCCGACGCCCACCACGGCGAGCGGGCAGTCGTCGCCGTCGAGCAGGCCCGCGTCGGCCATCTGGGCGAAGAAGGACGGCGTCACCTCCAGGAAGTCGAAGCGGTGCGCGCGCACGGCCGCGGCCAGCAGGCCGGGGTCGCGCCTGACCTCCTCGGAGACGATGTGCACGCAGTGGCCGTCGAGCAGCCACAACTGGGGCTGCCAGGAGGCGTCGAAGAAGAACGACCAGGCGTGCCCCGCGCGCAGGTGGCGGCGCCCGGTGGCCTGGACGGCGGGGGCGTACAGGGTCTCGCGGTGGCTGTGGAAGAGGTTGCCGAGGGTCTCGTGGGTGATCACGACGCCCTTGGGACGGCCGGTGGAGCCCGAGGTGTAGATGACGTAGGCGGGATGACGGGGTGTCAGGGCGGCGGTGCGGTCGCGGTCCGTGAGGTCGGCGGGATTCTCGGCGGCCGTGCGGGCCTGGACGCCGGGTGCGTCCAGCAGCAGGGTCGCGGTGTGCGGGGGCAGGCGGTCGGCGAGCGCGCGGGTGGTGAGCGTCAGGGCGGGGCGGGCGTCGTGGAGGACGTCCGCGGTGCGCTCGGCCGGGGCGTCGGGGTCGAGCGGCAGATAGGCCGCGCCCGCCTTGTGCACGGCGAGGACGGCCGTGAGGAATCCGGCGGTGCGCGGCAGGGCCAGCGCCACCAGCCGCTCGGGCCCGGCGCCCTCGGCGACGAGCAGCCGGGCCAGCCGGTTGGCCCGCGCGTTGAGTTCGGCGAAGGTGAGTGCGACGCCCTCGGAGGCCGCCGCGGGCAGGCCGGGGCAGGCGCGGACGCGTTCCTCGAACAGGGCCGGCACGGTCGTCGGGGGGGCGGGGGCGGGCCCGCTGTGCCAGCCGGACTCCAGGCGGTGCCGTTCGCCGGCGCCCAGGACGTCCACCCGCTCGACGGTGATGCCGGGGTCGGCGGTCACGGCGCGCAGGACGCGGCGCAGCCGGTCGGCGAAGGACTGGGCGGTGGCGTGGTCGAAGAGGTCGGCGCTGTACTCCAGGACGCCGTCGACCGCCCCGCTGCCGTCGCCGCGCTCCACGAAGTCGAAGGACAGGTCGAACTTGGCCGTGTGCTGGGCCACTTCGTCGCGGCGGGCGCGCAGTCCGGGCAGGGAGGTGTCCGGGCCGCCGGCGGCGAGGTACACCACCATCACCTGGAACAGCGGGTGCCGGGCGAGCGAGCGGGCCGGGTTGAGGGTCTCGACCAGCCGCTCGAAGGGCACGTCCTGGTGCTCGAAGGCCGCGAGGTCGGTCTCCCGCACCCGGGCCAGCAGGTCGCGGAAGGCGGGGTCGCCCGAGGTGTCGGTGCGCAGCACCAGCGTGTTGAGGAAGAAGCCGACCAGGTCCTCCAGGGCCGCGTCGGTCCGTCCGGAGATGGGGCTGCCGATCGGGATGTCGTGTCCGGCGCCGAGCCGGGTGAGGAGGGTGGCCACGGCGGCCTGGAGCACCATGAACACGCTGACGCCGTTGTCGCGGGCCAGCCGGTGCAGCCCGGCGGCCAGTTCGGCGTCCAGGGACAGATCCGCCGAGCCGCCCCGGTAGCTGGCCTCCAGGGGCCGGGGCCGGTCGGCGGGCAGCTCCAGTTCCTCCGGCAGGCCCGCCAGCGCCTGCCGCCAGTAGGCGAGTTGACGTTCGCCGACCTCGGCCAGCAGGCGCTCCTGCCACAGGGTGTAGTCGGCGTACTGGACTTCCAGGGGCGCCCAGTGCGGGGCGTGGCCGCGCGTGCGGGCCTGGTAGGCGAGGGCCAGGTCCCGGTTGAGGGGCGCGTCCGACCACTCGTCGCCCGCGATGTGGTGCAGCAGGAGCAGCAGCGTCCACTCCCGCTCCGCCGTGCGGAACACGTGGACGCGCAGGGGGGGTTCGCGGTCCAGGGCGAAGCCGTGGGCGCCGGCCTGTTCCAGCAGTTGGGCCAGCCGCTCCTCGCCGGTGTCCGTGACCTCGAAGGGGACGCGCACCTCGTGCGGGGCGAGCACGTGCTGGCGGGCCCGCCCGTCCTCGTCGGGGAAGACGGTGCGCAGCGTCTCGTGCCGTTCGACGACGTCGTGCACGGCGGCACGCAGGGCCTCGACGTCCAGCGCGCCCGTGAGCCGCCAGGCCGAGGGGATGTTGTAGGTGGCGCTGGGGCCCTCCACCTGGTGGAGCACCCACAGGCGGCGCTGGGCGGAGGAGAGCGGCAGCCGCTCGGGGCGCGGACCGGCCGTCAGGGCCGGGCGTGCGGTGGCGCGGGGGGCGTTGCCGCGGGCGAGGTGTGCGGCGAGGCGGGCCACGGTGGGCGCGTCGAACACGGTGCGCAGGGCCACCTCGGCGCCGAGGACCGCGCGCAGGCGGGCGGTGAGCCGCATGGCGAGCAGGGAGTGGCCGCCCAGGGCGAAGAAGTCGTCGTCGATGCCGACCTCGGGCACGTCGAGGACGGCCGCGAACGCCTCGCACAGCAGGTCCTCCTGCGGTGTCCGGGGCCTGCGTCCGGAGGTGAGGTCGGCGAAGTCGGGTGCGGGCAGGGCCCGTTCGTCGAGCTTGCCGTTGACGGTGCGCGGGAGGGCGGCCACCGTGACGAACGCGGCCGGGACCATGTGCGAGGGCAGCGCGGCGGCGGCGCGCTCGCGCAGGGCGGCCGGCTCCGGCGTCCGGTCGCCGGCCGGCAGGACGTACGCCACGAGGCGGCGTACCCCGGGGGTGTCCTCGCGCAGCACCACGGCGGCGGCCGCCACGTCGGGGTGGGCGGCGAGGCACGCCTCGATCTCGCCGGGCTCGACGCGGAAGCCGCGCAGCTTGACCTGGCCGTCGGTGCGGCCGAGGAACTCCAGGCTGCCGTCGCGCAGCCGGCGGGCGAGGTCGCCGGTGCGGTACAGGCGGCTGCCGGGCGGGCCGAAGGGGTCGGCGGTGAACCGCTCGGCGGTCAGCGCGGGGCGGTTGAGGTAGCCGCGCGCGAGGCCCGCGCCCGCGAGGTACAGCTCGCCCGGCACGCCGACGGGCACGGGCCGCAGCGCGCGGTCCAGGACGTGGGCGCGGATGTTGTCGAGCGGGGCGGCCCACCGGCCGGCGGCGTCGTGGTGGCGGCCGTAGGCGTCGACCGCGCACTCGGTGGGGCCGTACAGGTCGCGGACCTGGACGCCGGGAAGGGCGCACAGCCGCTCCCACAGCGCGGGCGCGATGGCCTCGCCGCCGACGGTGAGGACCCCGGGGAGGTGGGCGCCGGGCTCCAGGAAGCCGTGGTGGATCAGCTCGCGCAGATAGGTGGGCGTGACGTCGAGGAAGTCGATCGACTCCCGGCCCAGGTGGGCCAGGAGCGCGGCCGGGTCGGCCATGGTGGCCTCGTCGGTGACGTGCAGTTCGTGGCCGGCGAGCAGCCACAGCAGGGGGTCCCAGGAGCCGTCGAAGCTGAAGGACGCGGCGTGCACGGCCCGCAGCGGGGCGCGTCCGGCGGCCTGCTCCGCGGGGCGGACGAGGTCGTCCAGGTGGGCGGCGTAGAGGTTGCTCAGGCCCCGGTGGGTGCCGATCACGCCCTTGGGGGTGCCGGTGGAGCCGGAGGTGAAGATGACGTAGGCGGCGTGATCGGGGGCGGGCGGGGCGGGCAGGGGGGTGGCGCCGGCGGCCGGCGGGGCCGCGTCGAGCAGCACGCGGTCGGGGCCGTCGGGGAGCGCGGGGGCCAGTGCGGCCGTGGTCAGCATGCACAGGGGGGCCGCGTCCCTGAGCATGAACCGCAGGCGCTCGGCGGGGAGTTCGGGGTCCAGGGGCAGATAGGCGGCGCCGGACCTCAGCACGCCGAGGATCGCCGGGACCATGAGGTGGCGGGGCAGGGCGAGGCCGACGACGGTCTCGGGTCCGGCTCCGCGGCGCACCAGCAGCCGGGCGAGGGCGTCGACGCGCTCGGACAGCTCGCGGAAGGTCAGCCGGGCGGCGCCGGTGACCAGCGCGGTCGCGTCGGGACGGGCGCGTACGGTGTCGTCGAGGAGCGCGGTGACGGTGCGGGTCTGCGGCGGGCGGTCCGTGGCGTTCCACTCGCCGGCGGCGGCCGACTCCTCGGCGTCGGTGAGGACGCGCAGGGTGCTCACGGGCCGTGCCGGGTCCCGGGCGATCTGCTCCAGCAGGCCGGCCAGCCGGTCGAGGAGGGCCCGCGCGGTCTGCGGGTCGGTGCGGTCGGTGCCGTACTCCAGGAGCAGCGGCAGCTCGCGGCCGGGGCCGTGGTCGACGACCGTGAAGTCCAGGTCGAACTTGGCGGTCCCGGTGTCCGTGTCGCACCACTCGGTGGGCAGTCCGAACAGGACGGGGTCGCCGTCGGGGCGGTGGTGGTAGCCGAGCATCACCTGGAACAGCGGGTTGCGGTCGGCGGCGCGGGCCGGGTTGACCGCGTCCACGACCTGGTCGAAGGGCACGTCCTGGTGCTCGAAGGCGGCGAGGCAGGACTCGCGCACCCGGTCGAGGAGTTCGGTGAAGGAGGGGTCTGCGGACAGGTCCGTGCGCAGCACGAGCGTGTTGACGAAGAAGCCGACCAGGTCGTCGGCCGCGCTGTCGGTGCGGCCCGCGATCGGCGCTCCGAGGGGGATGTCGTCGCCCGCGCCGAGCCGGTGCAGCAGCGCCGCCGTCGCCGCCTGGAACAGCATGAACATACTGGCCCGGCGGGTCGCGGCCAGGGCGCGCAGGGCGTCCCCGGCCGCCTCGGGCAGCCGGCCCCGGACGACGGCTCCCCGTCCGGTGGCGCGGGCGGCGGCGGGGCGGTCCAGGGGCAGCGGGATCTCCTCGGGGACGCCGCGCAGCGTCCGGGTCCAGAAGTCGAGCTGGCGGCGGCCCACCTCGGCGAGGAGGCGTTCCTGCCACAGGGTGTAGTCGGCGTACTGCGCGGGCAGCGGCGTCCACCGCGGGGCGTGGCCGGCGGCGCGTGCCGTGTAGGCGTGGCCGAGGTCGGTGAGGAAGGGGCGGTCGGACCACTCGTCGGTGGTGATGTGGTGGAGCACGAGCGCGACCACCGTGTCCTGCGGGCCGACGCGCAGCACCTCGGCGCGCAGCGGGAGTTCACGGGCGAGGTCGAACGGCCGGCGCTGGGCGGCCTCGATGCGGGCGGGCAGCGCGGCCTCGGCGCAGTCCTCGACGAGGAAGGCGGGTTCGGCCTCGCCGGGCGCCGCGATCCACTGGTAGGGCTCGCCGTCCGCCTCCAGGAACCGTGTGCGCAAAGCTTCGTGACGTTCCGTCACATCGTTGAGTGCCCGGCGCAGCGCGTCCGTGTCCAGGGTGCCGCGCAGCCGGAAGACCAGGGGGAAGTGGTAGGCGACGCCGTCGCCGGTGATCCGCTCCACGAGCCACAGCCGCCGCTGGGCCGCCGACAGCGCGATCCGCGCGGGGCGTTCGGCCACCGCCGTCAGGGCGGGCCGGGCCGCACCGCCCGCCTCGGCGCGCAGGGCGAGGCGCTCGGGTGTCGGGGCCTCGAACAGGTCGCGGATGGCGAGTTCCGCGCCCAGTTCGGTGCGCGCCCGGCTGATCAGCCGTGTCGCGAGCAGGGAATGCCCGCCCAGGTCGAAGAAGTTGTCCTCGGCGCCGGTCCGCGGCAGGCCGAGGACCTCGCAGAACAGCCGGCACAGCGCCTCTTCGACGGGCGTGCGCGGTGCGCGGCCGTCGGTGAGGGCGGCGGCGGGTTCGGGGTCGGGCAGGGCGCGCACGTCCAGCTTGCCGTTGTCGTTCATGGGCAGGCCGGGCAGGACGACGAAGGCGGCCGGGACCATGTAGGAGGGCAGCCGCTGCCCCAGGTCCTCGCGCAGGCGGCGCACCAGGGCGCCGTCGCCGCGGGTGGCGCTCGGGGTGTTGGCGTAGGGGGCGGGCCCGCGGTCGGCGCGGGGGCGGTACAGGCCGAGGGTGTGTCCGCGGTGGGTCCGCGGGACGAACACGGCGTCGAAGAAGCCGGGTTCGGCGGACCAGGTGGTCAGGACGCGGTAGCCGTGGGCCTCGCCGGTCCGGCGGACGTCGTCGGGGTCCTCGCCCGGGTGCGGGGCCGGGGACCCGTCCATGGCGTGCAGGGCGGCCCGGTCGGCGAAGGTGCGGGCGTCGGGGATGCGGCGCACGCGCAGGGGCGTCGTCCCGTCCAGGCGGCCGGCGAGGTCGTCGCCGTGCCCGGCCTCGGGCACCTCGTCCAGGCGTACGGCGCCGGCGGTGTCGGCGTACAGGACGACGTCGTAGCGGTAGCGGGTGAGCTCGTTGTGGTGGCGGCCCTCCTTGGTGCGCAGGTCGACGCCGACGCCGAGGGTGGTGAACCAGTCGGGGTCGACGAGGAGTTCCTTCTCCAGGGCGAGCCCGCGCGCGACGGCGCGGCGCAGGTCGCGCGGGCCGGTGCCGGCGTCGGCGCGGGCGTGCTGGATGCCGGTCTGCAACTCCCGTGCCTGGCGCAGGTCGCGCAGGTCGCCGAGGAAGAGGGCGCCGCCCGGCGCGAGCAGGTCCAGGGCGCCGCGGATCACCGTGCGCAGATGGTCCAGGCTGGGGAAGTACTGGGCGACGGAGTTGACGACGATCGTGTCGAAGTGCCCGGCGGGCAGTCCCTCGGTCGACTCGGCGGTCTGGCAGCGCAGTTCGACCTTGCGCGCCAGGTCCGCGTCGGCCTTGAGGTCCTCACCGAGCCCCCGGATCACGGGGGCCGCGAAGTCGGTCGCCCAGTAGGAGTCGGCGTCGGGGGCGAGCCGGGAGAGCAGCAGGCCGGAGCCGACGCCGATCTCCAGGATGTTGCGCGGCCGCAGTTCGCGGATGCGGCGCACGGTGGCCTCGCGCCACTCGCGCATGTGCTCCAGCGGGATGGGCGTGCCGTCGTAGGAGTTGTCCCAGCCGGCGAAGTCCTCGGTGAACAGGGCGGTGCCGATCTCGCTGTACTCGGCCGAGTAGATCTCCCGCCACTCGCCGACCTGCTCGCGCTCGGCCGACCGGCGGGTCTCGGCGTCGGGTTCGGCGGCCACGACGTAGCCGACGAGGCGCTTGGTGCCGGGGGCGGAGTCGTCGTCGCGGGCGAGCACGGCGGCCCGGGAGACGCGGGGGTGCCGGGCGAGGGCCGTCTCGATCTCGCCGAGTTCCACGCGGTGGCCGCGGATCTTGACCTGGTCGTCGGTGCGGCCGAGGAAGTCGAGGTTGCCGTCGGCGCGGCGCCGCACCAGGTCGCCGGTGCGGTAGACGCGTTCGCCGGGCAGGCCGTACGGGTCGGCGACGAACCGTTCGGCGGTCAGGCCGGGACGGTCCAGGTAGCCGCGGGCCAGGCCCGTGCCGGCGATGTACAACTCCCCCGCCACGCCGTCCGGTACGGGGCGCAGCCAGCTGTCGAGGATCCGGGCGCGGGTGGCGCGGATCGGCCGTCCCACGGTGGGTGTGGCGCTGTCGTGGGTGCCGCCGCCGAGGGTGTTGATGGTGTACTCGGTGGGCCCGTAGAGGTTGTAGCCGTAGGTGCCGTCGGTGTCGCGGAGCGTGTTCCACACGGACTCGGTCACCGCCTCGCCGCCGAGCAGCACCAGGGGCGGGCGGTGCCCCGTCAGCAGGCCCTCCTCGATGAGGAGATGGGCGTACGTCGGAGTCACGTTGACGACGTCGACGCGGTGCTCCTCGCAGTACGCCACCAGGGCGACGGCGTCCCGGCGCAGCTCCTCGTCGCAGATGTGCACCTCATGTCCCTCGACGAGCCACAGGAGTTCCTCCCAGGACATGTCGAACGCGAACGACACGGTGTGCGCGATGCGCAGCCGCCGGTCGCCCGCGGCGGCGACGGCCGGGGCGAAGATCTCCCCCCGGTGGTTGAGCTGCATGTTGGTCAGACCGGCGTAGGGCGTGACGACGCCCTTGGGGCGGCCGGTGGAGCCGGAGGTGTAGATGACGTAGGCGGGGTGGTCCAGGCGGAAGGACACCTCGACGGGGTCGGCGGGCAGGCCCGCGAGCCGGTCCGCGAACGACTCCTCGTCCAGCAGCAGCCGGGGGAGGCCGTCGCCGGCGAGGGTGCGGGAGACGGCCCGGGTGGAGAGCAGGAGCAGGGGGCGGGCGTCGGCCAGTGTCGCCGACAACCGCTCGGCGGGGTGGTCCAGTTCGAGCGGGAGATAGGCCGCGCCGGTGCGCAGCACGGCGAACAGGGCGACGACGGTGTCGATCGAGCGGGGCAGCGCGAGGGCGACGACCTGCTCGGGACGGGCGCCGTGGGCGATCAGCAGGCGGGCCAACCGGTTGACGCGGGCGTCGAGTTGGGCGTACGTCAGGGTGTGCGGGCCGCAGACGAGGGCGGTGGCGCCCGGGGTGCGGGCGGCCTGGGCGGCCAGCAGGTCCGCGACGGTCTCGTGCGGGACGGGCTGGCGCTGCCGCGCGTCCTCGCGGGCCAGTCGGGCCGCCTCGGCGGGCAGCAGGGCGTCGAGCGAGCCGACGGGCGCGGCCGGGTCGGCGGTCAGGCGGTCCACCCAGTGCACGAACCGGTCCAGGAGGCGGCGGGCCTGGTCGCCGTCGAGCAGGTCGGGCCGGTGGGCGAGGGTGACACGGACCTGTTCGCCGGGGGTGACCACCAGGGTGGCCGGGTAGTGGGTGGCGTCCACGTTGGCGACGGCGGTGGCGCCGTGCCGCTCGCGCAGTGCGGCGAGGCGGTCGTCGGTGTCGGCGTTGCGCTGCACGAACAGGGTGTCGAAGAGCCGCCGGTGGCCGGTCTCGGCCTGGAGGACGCCCAGGCCCAGGTACTCGTACGGCATCAGTGCCAGGCGCTCCGCCTGGACGCGGCGCAGCAGGCCGAGGACCGGCTCGCGCGGGTCGAGGGCGATGCGGGCGGGCACGGTGTTGAGGAACATGCCGATGACGTTCTCGACGTCGGGGACGTCGCTGGGCCGTCCGGCGACGGTGGTGCCGAAGACGACGTCGGTGCGGCCGGTGGCGGTGGCGAGGGTGAGGCCCCAGGCGGCGTTGAGCACCGTGTTGAGGGTCAGGCCGTGGCCGCGGGCCGTCTCGCGCAGCCGGGTCGCGGTGCCGGGGTCGAGGACGGTGTCCAGGTGGTGCGGGATCACCGGCCGCGGGCCCCGGTCGCCGGTGCCGGGCACGAGCAGGGTCGGTTCGTCGAGTCCGGCCAGGGCGGTGCGCCAGGCGCGGGCCGCCTCGGCGTCGTCCTGGCGTTCCAGCCAGGTCAGGTAGTCGCGGTAGGAGCCGGGGCGGTCGAGTCCGGCGGGGTCGCCGCCGGAGGCGTAGAGCGCGAAGAGCTGGTCGAGGAAGAGCCAGGCCGACCAGCCGTCCCAGAGGATGAGGTGGCGTCCGAGGACGAGCCGGTCGCCGCGGTCCGCGCCGAGCCGGACGAGCAGGATGCGGAAGAGCAGCGGGCGGGACAGGTCGAAGCGGCGGGAGCGCTCCTCGTCGAGCAACGCGGCCATCCGCGCGTCCTGTTCGGCGGCGGGGTGGGCGCTGAGGTCGACCTCGGTGAGCGGGACGGCGGCGTCGCGCACGAGGAACTGCACCGGCCGGCGCAGCCCGTCGCCGGTGAACCCGGCCCGCAGCCCCGGGGTGCGGGCCAGCAGGGTGCGGACGGCGGCGCGCAGCCGCTCGGCGTCGACGCGTTCGGCGAGGTCGAAGGTCTCGTGGACGGTGTAGACGTCGAGGGCGCCGTCGTCGTAGGCGGAGTGGAAGAACAGCCCTTCCTGGAGCGGGGCGAGCGGCCAGACGTCCTCGACGCGGCCGGGGGCCAGCCGCTCCACGCGGGCGCGTTCGTCCTCGGTGAGGGTGAACGCGGGGGCGTCCGGGGCGGTGCGGGCGCCGGCGCCGGCGCTCGCCGCGCGTGCCAGCGCGGCGGGGGTGCGGTGCTCGAAGACCTCGCGCGGTCCGAGGACGAGTCCGGCGCGGCGGGCCCGGCTGGCGACGGCGATGGAGCTGATGCTGTCGCCGCCGAGGAGGAAGAAGTCGTCGTCGGCCCCGGCGTCGGGCAGCTTCAGCACGGCCGCGAAGATCTCCGTGAGCACCTGCTCGCGGGGGGTGCGCGGGGCGCGCGGCGCCGCCCGGACGGACTGCGGGGCGGGCAGCGCGGCACGGTCGAGCTTGCCGCTGGGGGTGAGCGGCAGGGCGTCCAGGACGACCCAGGCGCCGGGGATCAGGGGCGCGGGCAGGACGCCGGCGAGGGCGTCGCGCAGCGCGGCGGGGCCGGGGCGTACGCCGGGCGCGGGGACGACGTGGGCGACGAGGGTGTCCTCGCGCACGGTGACCGCCGCCTGCGCCACCTCGGGCAGCCCGGCCAGGGCGGCCTCGATCTCCCCGGGTTCGATGCGGTTGCCGCGCAGCTTGACCTGGCGGTCGGTGCGGCCCAGGTACTCCACGACGCCGTCGGCGCGGCGCCGTACCAGGTCGCCGGTGCGGTACATGCGGCTTCCGGCGGGGCCGTGGGGGTCGGCGGTGAACCGTTCGGCCGTCAGCGCGGGCCGGGCGTGGTAGCCGCGGGCGAGCTGGACGCCGGTGAGGTACAGCTCGCCCGGGACGCCGTCGGGGACGGGCCGCAGACAGGTGTCCAGGACACGCAGTCCGGTGTTCCACACGGGCCTGCCGAGGGGCACGGAGGGGCCGTCGCCGAGGTCGTCGCAGGGGTGGTGGGTGACGTCGACGGCTGCTTCGGTGGGGCCGTACAGGTTGTGCAGCGCGACGCCCGTCAGCTCGCGCCAGCGCCGGGCGGCCGGGACGGGCAGCGCCTCGCCGCTGCTGAACACGCGGCGCAGCGAGGCGGCCCAGGCGGGGTCGGTGCCGACGTCCTCGGAGCGCAGGAACGCCTCCAGCATCGACGGCACGAAGTGCATCGTGGTGACGGACCGGGCGCGCACGAGGGCGGCCAGGTAGGCGGGGTCGCGGTGGCCGTCCGGCCGGGCGAGCACGACGGCCGCGCCTTCGAGGAGCGGCCAGAAGAACTCCCAGACGGAGACGTCGAAGCTGGACGGTGTCTTCTGGAGCACGCGGTCGTCGCCGCGCAGCCCGTAGGCGTCCTGCATCCAGGCGAGGCGGTTGACGATGGCGCGGTGGGTGACGACGACGCCCTTGGGCAGCCCGGTGGACCCGGAGGTGTAGATGAGGTAGGCGGGGTCGTCGGGGGCGGGCCGC